>NZ_JBQQCF010000046.1:0-42025 GCF_052245755.1 Mycobacterium sp. 4D054 | reverse complement strand
CTGGCCCAGCCGAAACAGCCGACGTCAGCACACATAAACGCTAAGCCTCGTGCCCCAGATTCAATGAGAAAGACACGCACTTACCCCAGATTCAATGAGAATGCCCCAGAATCAATGAGAACGGACACGAACCGCGCCGAGGTCCCCAGCCCAACTATTGTCATGGTTCGCGAGCACGATTACGTCACTGTGACGTATCGCCGTAATGGCGCGCGATGTAACCGATTTCGAGGTTACCGTCAGTTCCGACCAATGGCATTCGTGAATGCCTCATCGTGGTCGACATTCAACTCGCCCAACGGGTGTCGCGGATCCGCTTACACGGGCGGGGACGAACTCGCCGACAGCCACTGACTGCAGCACATTTGGCGTGCATTTCCAGCCTGCCAGGTACTCGGCCACAGCATGTCGAAACCATCCGAGATGCCCCTGGTCCGACCGGTTACGTCGACTCACCTCGATGCTCCATTCCCGCAACCCTGCTCGACGGCGACGGCCAATGCTTCGCCGGCCCGATTGAGCCACGTAACCGGGTCGGCAATGGCCATCTGCACGCCGCCGGCGAGGTCCGCCAGACATACAGCGTCACTGAACCCGCCCCGATTGTGCTGCTGCACCCGGTCGA
The DNA here is from genome assembly GCF_052245755.1 of Mycobacterium sp. 4D054. Classification (NCBI taxonomy): domain Bacteria; kingdom Bacillati; phylum Actinomycetota; class Actinomycetes; order Mycobacteriales; family Mycobacteriaceae; genus Mycobacterium; species Mycobacterium sp. 4D054. The sequence continues at coordinate 41,400 of NZ_JBQQCF010000046.1, read as the reverse complement.
GGGCTGTTTGGTCAGCCGAGCCGGCAACAAGCATGACCCGGCGACGGGTGGGAGCCGCTAGGCCGAGGATGTGGCCTACTGCTTTGCCTTGGAACGATTGATCATCGAATCGACCTTCGCCACAGACAATGATGTCGGCTCTGTCGATGGCATCCGGAAGACCCACGATATCCCCGAGGGCCGGCGCACCGGCTCGCAGCTCTGCCCCCCAGAGCTGCGCTAGTCCGTAGCCCGTGCCACCGGCTGCCCCCGTTCCGGGCTTGTCGGCTCCACCGCCGAGCAGTTGGACCCATCGGGACAGTCCGCGTTCCAGTTGCACCACCTCGTCCGGCGATGCTCCCTTTTGCGGACCGAATTGTCGCGCCGCTCCGTTGTTTCCCAGCAGCGGTGAGGCCACGTCGTACAGGCACGTCACACCTGCCGGCGGCGGGGCGACGATGCCGCCGGCCACTTGGGAGACCTCTGTCAGGGCCGCTCCGCCTCTCGGCACCGCCTCACCGCGGGCATTCAGGAGACGCGCACCGAGGGCTTCCAGCGCCCCAGCTCCACCGTCCGTGGCCGCTGATCCACCCAGTGGCACAAGGATTCGCCGCACACTCGGGTGATCCAGCGCGTGTCGGAGCAACTCACCCACCCCGTACGTCGAGGCCGTCAGCGCGGAGGCCGACCCTCGCTGCGGGAGGCCACACGCCGAGGCCACCTCCACCACCGCTGTCCCGGACGGTGTGAGCAGCCAGGAGCCCTCGACCATGGTGCCGTCCGGACCTTCGACCGGCGTCGAAAACCACTGCGAGCCAGGGTTCGCAGTTTCGATCACTGCGGCAGAACCTTCCCCGCCGTCGGCGGTCGGGAGGACCTCGAGGATGTCGCGTGGCCGGCGGCGCGACCAGCCGTTGGCTATCTCGACCCCCGCCGCCACCGAATCAATGCTTCCTTTGAAACTGTCAAGGGCGATCAACACCCTCATGGCAGAGGGGTTCACCGCGCCGGCGCACGCTCGACGAGCCCGCGGCCGATGACCCGCAGCGCGAGCGTCTCGTCGGCCCCCTCGAACAGCGCCAGCACCCGCGCGTCGAGGAAGTATCGCGACACCGGGTACTCCTCGGCATAGCCGTAGCCGCCGTGCAGTTGCTGCGCCTCCCGAGTCACCCACTCGGCGGAGCGGCAGGCCACCGACTTGACCATCGAGGCCTCGAGCTGGCCACCGCCTGCCGCCAACAAATCGGCCACATCGTAGGCGTAGGCCTGGCAGGCCGCCGCGTGGCAGGCCATCATGCCCAACTTCCATTGCGTCAGTTGGTAATCGAAGAGAAGGTGGCCGAACACCGCACGCTCGTGGCTGTAGCGGAATGCCGCACCCAGAGCTGCCTTCATCAGTCCGACGCCACGAGCCGCCGTCTGGGTCCGGCCGTTGGCGAACGCGTTCATCTGCAGGTAGAAGCCCCGCCCCAGTCCGTCGTCGCCGCCGATCAGGCAGTCCGCCGGCACCCGTAGGTCATCGAAACTGATCTCGAAACTGTGCATACCCCGGTAGCCGATGGTGGGGATTGCCTGCGCCTCGAGACGTCCGCCGTGTGGGCTGTCCCAGGTCCAGGCGTGACCGGTGAATGCGGGCTTCTCCACCACGAACAGCGACAAGCCTTTGTGCCGCTGTTCGGCAGTCCCCGTACGAGCCATCACGAGCAACAATTCGGCGCGGCCGCTGAATGTCGACCAGGTCTTGACCCCTTTGATCACGTAGTGGTCACCGTCGCGGATGGCGCGCACCGTGAGATTTGCTGCATCAGAACCGTATCCGGGCTCGGTGACCGCCACCGCAACCATCTTCTCGCCGGCTGCCACATCAGGCAGCCACCGTTTGGCCTGGGCGGGGTCTCCACCCTTCATCAACGCGGTGGCCAAAATCTCGGGGCGGGTCACAAACGGGCCCGCCAGTCCCATCGAGGCGCGGGTGATCTCCTCGGTGGCCACCAGCATGGCCAGCAGGTCGTCGTGGCTGTGGGCCGAGTCTCCCCCGGTAGCCGAACCGCCGTACTCCTCGGGGATGCCCATCCCGAAGAACCCCATGGCAGCCAGCTCGCCGATGATCGCATCGGGGATGTCCTGGTCGTGTCGGTGCAGCGCTTCCGCGAAGGGTTCGATCCGATCCCGGGCGAAATCGCGGAACACCGCGCGTGCGGTGTCCAGATCCTCCCCGATCGGCAGGTCACGATATCCCTGCGGTGGTAGCCCGGCGGCAATCGCGGTCAGCAGCCCGACGTCGCGGGCCTCCGCCAGCGCGCGGGCCGGGAACTCCACCCCGCCACCCCACAACGTGTGGCGCCCTGCAGACTTCGACAGCACCTCGCCGGCAACATATCCGGCGAAGCCCAGGGCCAACGCGTCACCGTTCGGCCCGGCGGTGCCGGCGGCGGCACGGCGGGCCAGCGATTCCCCGGCCCCCAGCAGGCACGCCACCAGTGCCACGTCGGCCAGGTCCACCTGGTGGGCGTCGAGCGCCTGCTGATCGACGCGGCCATCGGCGTTCCGGGTGCTGTCCGCCAGCGTGTCGACCGCGGTGCCGAGATGTCGCCTCGCGACCTCCAGCAGTACCTGAGCTGAGTCGATGCACTGAGACATAGGTCTGTCCTCCTCCTGTGATGGTTGATGCCGGCGTTCCTGGCTTGTGCCCCGCGTCACAGCGATGGTACCTTATTTCGAACCAGGTTCGTACATAGGAACAAATTGGAGGGGCGTACATGACCAAGAGCCGTGCCGCGGTTTTGCAGAAGTTCGAGACCGACGTCGAAGTCGCCATGTTCGATGTCCCAGAGCCCCAACCGATGTCGGCGATCGTCGACATCGCCTACGCGGGCATCTGCGGCACCGACCTCCATCTGCAGCGAGGAAAGCTGCCGATTCCGGTTCCCGTGGTGCTCGGCCACGAAGCCACGGGCTATATCAACACCCTCGGCGAGGGACTCACCCATGACGTGCTCGGCCAACCGCTGGCCCCGGGCGACGCGGTGTCGTGGCTGAACAACATCTCCTGCGGGCGTTGCAAGTACTGCCTGGTCGAGATGCAGCCCACGCTGTGCGTGGGTTCGCGCCGCATCTACGGCATCAACCAGTCGGCAGATGTTTTCCCCCACCTTTCCGGCGGCTGGGCCGATCAGATCTATCTCCAGCCCGGCACCGTCCTGGTGAAGCTGCCGTCCGGGGTGGAGCCGCGCGATGTCATCCCACTGGGCTGCGCGGGCCCGACCGCGGTGCACGGTGTTCTGGACGAGGTCACCATCGGGGTCGGCGACACAGTGGTGGTGCAGGGCAGCGGACCGGTCGGCGTCGCCGCGGCGATCTATGCCCGCCTCGTCGGCGCCAAGCGGATCATCATGCTCGGCGGGCCCGCCGCCCGGCTGGAACAGGCCGAAGCGCTGGGACTGGCCGACGACTACTTCGATGTCACCGACGGCAGTGATGCCGCCGAACGCGCCGAGGCCGTCCGCGCGCTGACCCCCGGCGGACTCGGTGCCGACGTGGTGCTCGAGTGTGCGGGTGTGCCCGCGGCGGTGGCCCAGGGCATCGACCTGTGCCGCCCGGGAGCCCAGTACAGCGTGATCGGCCAGTACACCGACAACGGCGCCACGCCGATCAATCCGCACTACATCACGCGAAAGCAGCTGCGGGTACATGGTTCCTGGGGGTTCTCGGCCCGGCACTACATCCGTTACGTGCAGCTCCTGCCTGCGGTCCTGGAACGGTTCGACGTCCGCAGCATCGCCACGGAGTACGCCCTGTCCGACGTCAACCGGGCTATGGCCGATGTCCGGGCCGGCTCCGTCATGAAGGCCGTCATCAACCCGGGACTGGACCGATGAGCAGCGCCCTGTTGTATCCCGAGGTGGACCCGCCCGACCCCGCGGTGCTCGCCTTATTCGACGGCCTGCCCACCGGCTGCGTCTCCGACGCGCGCGGACGCAGCGGGTGCGCCGTGGGATTGGTGCCGCTCTCTGGTGTCGATGACGCGACTCATGTCGTGGGTCCGGCCCACACCGTGCGATCCGAGCCCGGCGACAACGTCGTGGTGCACCGGGCCACCGATCTGGTCCGCCCCGGTGACATTCTGGTCGTCGACGCAGGCGGCGCGCTGGACCGCGCCATCGCAGGCGGACTGCTGCTGCGTTACGCCGCGACCAAGGGCGCGAAGGCGGTGGTGATCGACGGCGTGATCCGCGATCTGCCCGAGTTGCGCGACATCGACCTGCCGGTATACGCCAAAGGGGTTTGCCCGCACGGCCCGTGGAAGGACGGTTCGGGTGAGATTCGTGGCCGGATCACGGTGGGCGGCAGTGTGATTCATCAGGGCGATCTGATTGTCGCCGACCGCGACGGCGTGGTGGTGGTGCCGGTCGCCGACGCCGACCACATTGCGGCCGAGGCCCGCGCCATCGCTGCTCGCGAGGAGTCCTTCACCCACGACATCGACAACGGCCACTGGGTACGCCCCTGGGCCGACAAGCTTCACCTCGTTCCCGCCACTGACGCCGAAAGGATCGACGCATGACCACATCCATCGCCGAGCGGATCAAGACGCCGGCCAACTTCATCGACAACCGACCATCACCGGCCACCACCACCCACGAGTGCCGCAATCCCGCCGACCCTGACGACCTGGTAGGCCTGGTACCGGAAGCCACTGCCGCAGAGATTGATTCGGCCCTCAACGCCGCTGTGGCGGCCACGGTGCAGTGGCAGGCCACGCCCGCACCCGTGCGGGGCGACCTGATTCGTGAGTGGATGGCCCTCATCGCCTCGCACGCCGAGGAGTTGGCGTCGTTGATGACCCGCGAGATGGGCAAGCCGCTGGCCGAGTCGCGCGGCGAGCTGGGCCGTGCCCGCATGGAGGCCGAGTTCGCCGCCGCCGAAGGCACCCGGCTGTCCGGCGCCACCATTCCCAGTCGCACCCCCGGTCAGCTGATCTACACCGAGCTCGAACCGCTGGGTGTGGTGGCCGCGATCACGCCGTGGAACTTCCCCGCCGTGGCGCCGTTGCGCAAACTCGCCCCTGCCCTGGTCACCGGTAACACCGTGGTACTCAAGCCGGCTCTGGAGACGTCACTGACGGCACTGGCCCTGGCCGATCTGGCGCGTGAGGCCGGCATCCCCGCGGGCGTGCTCAATGTCGTGTGCGGTAACGGCGCCACGGTGGGCGACGCGCTGGTCAACGACCGCCGCGTCGACGCCGTGTCGTTCACCGGATCCACCGCCGTCGGCCGGTCCGTGAACCTGGCCGTGGCCGCCCGCCTCGGGCAGGTGCAGCTCGAACTCGGCGGCAAGAACGCCGCATTCGTCGAATCCGCCGACGACCTCGACGCCGTGATCGGCCACATCACCTCTGCCGCGGTGCAGGCGGCCGGTCAGCGGTGCACGTCCATCAGCCGGGTCATCGTCGCCGACGCCATCGCCGACCGGTTCGTCGAGGCCGTCAGCACAGTGTGGGACGGCCTGGTGGTCGGCGATCCCACCGACCCCGCCACCCAGGTGGGCCCGCTGGTGAGCCGCAACCAGTACGAGCGGGTCAGCGGCTACGTCGATCTGGGACTATCCGACGGTGCGGTGCGCACCTCGGCGGTCCGCCCCGTCCCCGACGGCCTCTACTATGCGCCGACGGTCCTGGACCAGGTGACTCCGCAGATGCGGGTGGCCCGCGAGGAGATCTTCGGTCCTGTGCTGACCGTGACCAGAGTCAGCGACGTCGACGAGGCCATCCACGTGGTCAACGACACTGATTTCGGTTTGGCCGCAGTCGTTTTCACGCGCGACATGTCGGTGGCGATGCGCTTCGCGCGTGAGGCCCGTGCCGGAATGGTGCACGTCAACCACGGGACGATCTCGCAACCGCACGTGCCGTTCGGAGGGGTGAAACAATCGGGGGTGGGCGCATTCTCGATCGGCTACACCAGTGCGGCCGCGTTCACCCAGACCAAGACCGTCTACCTCGCCCCGGGCCTGTGACGACGCGACCGGGCGGTCCTCCCAACAAAGGACAAGCCATGTCCCACACGGACACCACCTACGCGCCCGAACCACCGTCGAAGTTCCTGCCGCCGATGCCCTACAAGGACATCCCGGAGGCGCCCAAGCTGAAAAAGGTCATCGGACCGTCGATCATCATGACGGCGCTGGCCGTCAGTTCCGGCGAATACATCCTGTGGCCGTACATCACCTCCAAGGTCGGTCTGGTGATGCTGTGGGCAGCCATCGTGGGCGTCACCGTCCAGTACTTCCTCAACATGGAAATCGAGCGGTGGACGCTGGCCACCGGCGAGACGGCAATCGCCGGATTCGTCCGATTGTGGAAACCGTGGGGCGCCATCATGGCGGTCTGCGCGTTCATCTGTATCGTCTGGCCGGGCTGGGCCACCAGCGGTGCGGCCACCCTGGGTTTCGCCCTCGGTTATGAAGGCCGGACCGCCTCCTGGGTGGCGGTGATAGCGCTCATAGCCATGGCCATCACGTTGACCCTCTCCCCTGTCGTCTACAACACGGTGGAAAAGATCGAGACCTTCAAGGTGGTCGCGGTTGTCGCTTTTCTCATCGTCGCACTCACCACAGCCATCGGACCGCAGGCCTGGGGTGACCTGCACACTGCGGTCAGCGGTATCGGCACCGGCCTCGGCGCCATCCCGGAGGGTCTCAGCCCGGCCGTGGTGCTCGGCGCCATCGCCTTCGCCGGTGCGGGTGCGTTGTCGAATCTGGCGCAGAGCAACTGGATTCGAGACAAGGGCTTCGGCATGGGAGCGCACATCCCGCGTGTGGTCTCGCCGGTCACCGGTGAGGACGTGGCCGCGGCGGCCACCGGCAGCATGGTCCGCCAAGACGAGGAAAACCTGCGCCGCTTCCGTAGCTGGTGGCGAGTAGCCAACGTCGAACAGCTGATCTCGTTCTGGCTGTTGACAATCCTGTCCATCTTCGTTCTGTCGATGGTCGCCTACCAGACGGTGTTCAACCGCGAGGTCCCCGGGTCGGGCGATCTGGTCTTCATCCAGGGCATGGGTGAGGCGCTCAAGGAAACCGTCGGCGGCTGGTTCGGCACCCTGTTCTGGGTGGTTGGGGGCGGCGGGCTGCTGCTGACGGCCCTGGCCAACGTTGACTACCCCTGCCGCATCGTCGCCGACGTGCTGAAAACCGTGTACCTGAAAGACAACCCGCGGTGGTCAGAAAGCAAGATCTACGCGCTGTCGGTGTGGATCCTGGTGACCTGCGGATGCACGATCATCCTGGCGGGCTTCAACCAGCCGCTGGTGCTGTTGGTGGTCTCGGCCGCACTGAGCGGTGTGGTCATGTTCGTCTACACCATCCTGGTCATGGTGCTGAACCGGCGCGCGCTGCCGGTACCCATTCGGCTCGGCGGATTCCGGCTCGGCGTGATGATCTTCGCGGCTTGTTTCTACGGATATTTCTCCCTGCGCCTGGTCACGTACTACGGCGGCCAACTGTTCGGACTCTAGGAGGAACCGACATGATCAAACACCTGCTCGCCAACTTCACCGTCTTCGCCGTCATTTTCGCCGGCCTGCTGGGCATCGCCGGACTGGTCGATCTGCTGTGACGGCACCGCACGTCTTCGTCTCACGCCATCTGGGGGACCCCGCGATGGCCCGCCTGGCCGAAGGCCGGTTGCCGGTGCTGATCGGACCAGGCCCCCAGGCCACCCGGCCGCAGGTTCTCGACGCGGTGTCGGGCGCCGCAGCCGCGGTGACACTGCTGACCGACTCGGTGGATTCGGAGTTCTTCGACTCCGCCGGGCCGCAGCTTCAAGTGGTGGCCAACCTGGCCGTCGGTTTTGACAACGTGGATCTGGACGAGGCGGCCGCGCGCTCGGTGATCGTGACCAACACCCCCGACGTGCTCACCGAGTCCACCGCGGACCTGACGATGGGACTGCTGCTGGCCGTCGAACGCAGGATCGTCGAAGCAGATGCGTTTCTGCGTAGCGGACAACCGTGGCGCTGGGAACCGCGGTGGATGCTGGGCCGTGATCTCGCTGGCCTGCAACTCGGCGTCGTGGGTTACGGCCGCATCGGGCAGGCGGTCGCCCGCAGGGCAACGGCGTTCGGTATGAACGTCGTTGCACTGGAGGGCAAGTCAGCGGCTGCCGCGGGTGTCGCGACGATGGAACTGGATCAGCTGCTGGCTACATCGGATGTGGTCAGTCTGCACTGCCCGCTGACGCCCCAGACGCATCACCTGATCGGCGGCAGCGAACTGCGCGCCATGAAACGGGGTGCGGTGCTGATCAACACCTCTCGGGGTCCGTTGGTCGACGAGGCCGCGCTGGTCACAGCGCTGTCGGAGGGGCGCATCGCCGGCGCTGGGCTGGACGTGTACGAGTACGAGCCGGCCGTGACCGACGGACTGACCGCACTGCCCAACACGGTGCTGACGCCGCACCTCGGCAGTGCCGGTGTGCAGACACGCGACGCCATGGCGTTGCTGGCGGCGGACAACGTGCTGGCCGTGCTGGCCGGTGAGGCGCCGTTGACCCAGGTGACGGCGACATGAGCCGCGCGCCGGGTGACCATCGCGTCGGTCGCGGCGCGACGTTAGTCTCAATCCAGCTCACAGTATTGACGAGAGGCGGAATCGGTGGTCGGTCAGGACGGCACAGTCCGCTCGGTGGATCGGGTCATCTCGTTGTTCGAGCTCCTGGGCGAACGCAAGACCCCGCTGCGCCTGATGGAGATCGCACAGGCCCTCGACATCCCCAAGAGCACCGCACACGGCCTGCTCCAGACGCTGGTGGCCAGAGGGTTGGTGGTCAAAGACGAGACCACTCAGCGCTACCGGATGGGCATGCGTCTGTTTGCGCTGGCTGCAACGGCTTTGGAGGTGGGCGAACTCCGCGAACTGGCCCGTCCCATCATGGAGGAGCTGTCCCGACAGACGCAATCGACCTGCAACCTGGCGGTGCTCGACGGACACGACGTGATGTACCTCGAGAAGGTCGAGGACCCGAGCAGCCCGGTGAGGGTGATCACGCACGTCGGAACCAGGCTGCCCGCGCATGCGACATCACTGGGGAAGGCACTGGTGGCCGGGCTTCCGGCGGCGTATCGCAGCCAGTGGCTGGCCGAGCACGATTTCGTGGCCGTCACGACCGACACCATCACCGATGCTGCGGCTTTCGAAGCTGCCATGGACGAGGCCAACCGCACCGGGTGGGCCACCGATCGCCACGAGTTCCATCCGGCGATCTGGGGTGTCGCGGCCCCGATCCTCAACGCCAAGGGCGAACCGGTCGCTGCACTGAGTCTGACCAATCTCGATCCCAACGCCGACCTGGCCGAACTCGGCGCCCAGGTTCGCACTGCGGCACAAGGAATTTCGGCAGCGCTCCATCCGACCGGCTAGTTCGACGGGACGCTGCCTCCGCACATATTCGATGGAAGAGGCAATGACGTCCCCAGAACCAACGCAACCCCTGTCCGGGCTTGTCGTCCTGGATCTCAGCCACCTGGCCGCGGGACCGTGGTGCACGATGGTGCTCGCCGATCTGGGCGCCGACGTCATCAAGGTGGAACGACCACCGAAGGGCGACATGTCCCGCGATGCCGGGGCGGTGTACGCCGGTGAGCGCAGCGCGGTGTTCTTGGCGCTCAACCGCAACAAGCGCAGCATCGCGCTCGACCTGAAATCCGACGAGGGACGGGCGGCACTGCACCGGCTGGCCGCCCGCGCCGACGTCGTGGTCGAGAACCTGCGCCCGGGCAAGGCCGATGAACTCGGTGCCGGATACGACACCCTCTCGGCGATCAACCCGCGACTGGTGTACGCCTCCATCTCCGCGTTCGGCGAGTCCGGTCCCGGCTTGGAGCTGCCCGGCAACGACCCGATCATCCAGGCGATGTCGGGCGCCATGGCCATCACGGGCGCCGAGAACGGGCCGCCCGCACGCCAGGGAGTCAGTGTCCCGGACTTCGGGGCCGGCATGATGGCCGGTTACGCCATCATGGCGGCCCTGCACGGCCGGGAACGCACCGGCCGGGGCTGCCGGGTCTCGCTGAACCTGCTCGATGTCGAGGTCTTCGCGCTGGGGCCCCGCGCTCAGGAGTACCTGATCAACGGCGAGGAACAACCCCGCCTGGGCAGCGCGCACCCGCAGTTCGCGCCGTACCAGGCCTTCGAGTGCGCCGACGGCAAGTGGTTCTACCTCTCGGTCATCAACGACAAGTTCTGGCGCCTGCTGTGCACCGCACTGGAGCGCGACGATCTGGCCGAGGACAGCCGGTTCGTCACCAATCGTGACCGGGTGGCCAACCGCCCGGAGTTGATCGCCGTCCTCAATCCCCTGTTCGCCGCCGCCGACCGCGACCTGTGGCTCGAGCGGCTACAGCGCGCCGGAGTGCCCGTGGGGCCGGTGAACTCACTGGGCGAGGCACTCACCGACCCCCAGGTGGTGCACAACCAACTGATCAGCACACTTGCGGCCGGCCCCGACGGGCCCGCGGTGCCGACCGTGGGTCTGCCGATGCGATTCGACGGAGAACGGCCGGACGTCCGACGCACCGCGCCCGCACTCGGTCAACACAACGAAGAAATCCTGACCTGGCTGGAGGAGTCGTAGAGATGACCACCCTGGTAACCCCGCAAACCGCCGCCGAACTCGCACTGGCCGCCGCGCGCCGAGGTGCCGAGCCGGTGCTCGACATGTTGCGCGAGCCGGGTGCGGTCCCCCGGTTCACCTACGACACCGGAGGCTATCTGCGCCAGTCGGAGTATCTGCCCGACACCTGGCGGGAGTTCCAGTGGACCGGTTTCCTGGCCGGCCGGTTGTGGTTGCTCGCCGACCATTTCGGCGATGACGAGATACGTTCGGCGGCCTCGACGCTCGCGAACATCGTGGGGCGGACGCTGTCGGAGCGGCCGCCGCGCTTCTCCGCAGCAGGCAGCGACCTGTTCTACGCGGTGTGTCTGGGCGCCCGCCTGACCGGGGACTCGCAGCTGGCCGAACTGGGGCTGCGGGCGGTGCGCCAGTACGCACGCAACTTCGACGAGCATCTCGGGGTTTTCCTGCAGGTTGCCGGCGTCAATCGTGCGGTCATCGACACCGGACTGAACCTGTTGCCGTTCTACTGGGCCTACCCGCAGGATCCTGAGGTCACCGAGTACGCGCTGCGACACACCCGGCGACTACTCGACTGCGGCATCATCCGCGAGGACGGATCAACCTACCAGGCAATAGAATTCGATCTCGAGACGGCGACCGTGCGCAAGCGGTTCAACATGCAGGCGCTCAACGACACCACAACCTGGGCACGCGGTCAGTCCTGGGCCATGCACGGTCATGTCAATGCCTACGAGGCCACCGGCGATCAGCGGTTCCTGGACGTCGCCAGGGCGGCTTCGCGGTGGTACGTCGACCACCTACCCGCAGGACACGTGCCGTTCTATGACTTCGGCGACCCCGCCGCCCCGGACATCCCACAGGACTCCTGCAGCGCCTCCATCGCAGCCAACGCCTTGTTGCGGCTGGCCGAGCTGGATGCCGAGTCTGCGACGTGGGCACGGCAGGCCGGCCAAGACATCGCCGAGGCGCTGTTCACTCGCCATATGACCACGGGTGGGGTGGTGCTGCACAGCAGCTGGGGCCGACTGCCCGAGGACAAGGCCGGCGCCGGCTTCTCCCGCTTCCCGCAGGAGGACGTCATGCCCTACGGGAACTACTGGACGGTGGAAGCAGCGTGGCGGCTGTGCCACCCCGATTGGACCCCGTTGTCACTGGCCCCACTGTCGTCATGACGGCGCCACTGGCTGGTCTGCGGATCCTGGACTTCACCCACTTCGTGGCCGGGCCGTGGTGCACCATGCTGATGGCTGATCTGGGCGCCGACGTCATCAAGGTGGAACCGACGGGACGCGGCGAGATCAGCCGCTCCATGGGCAATGTGTATTCCGAGGAAGACAGTGCCATCTTTCTCGGGTTCAACCGGGGCAAGCGCAGCGTCGAACTCGATCTCAAAACCCCGCGAGGCCGAGAGATCGTCGCCCGGCTGGTGACGAACTGCGATGTCGTGATACACAACTTCCGGCCGGATGCTGCGACGCGGCTCGGCCTCGACGCCGAGACCGTGACGCGGCACAATCCAGCGTTAATCCATTGTGCGGTAAGCGCATTCGGGGAGTCGGGCCCGCTGTCCACTGCGCCGGGAAACGATCCGCTGATCCAGGGCATCAGCGGGGCGATGCTGGCCACCGATCCGGATCGCCCCGTCCGGCTCGGAGTCAGCCTGCCTGACTTCGCCGGCGGCATACTCGCCGGGATCGCGGTGCTCGCCGCCGTCCGGCGGCGCAGGCTTACCGGATCCGGAAGCGTGATCACGCTCAATCTCCTCGATGCGCAACTGTATGCACAGACCGACCTGATCGCCGGGGCGGATCACCACGCCGGCGGCCAGGTACTCCAGTGTCCGGACGGTGCGGTGTGGGTGGACGAGCCGTGCGCGCACAGCGGCCCATACCTGCCTACAGATGGCGTCGAGTCGGTGCTGGCCGTCGCCGCCGCCCGCGGTGTCGCCGCCGTGCGCGTCGCCGGACTGGGCGACGTCCTGCCCGGCCCGACGGGACGACTACTCACCCTGACCAAGAACCGGTCCCGCTCCACCACCCTGGTACGCACCCCATTGCAGTTCGACCCCGCGGTGACCGAACCGGACCGGCATCCGCCGACGTTAGGTGAACACACCCGGGAGGTGTTGTCCGAGTTCGGGTTCAGCGAGTCGGAGATCGCCAGCTTGGGTTAAGGGGTCTTGGCCACACCGGACATGTGCAGACCGACGCGCTTGCCCGACAATTCGTCGACCAACGACTCCAGCACCGGACCGGCGACGGCGCCCAACTGGCGGTTCGCGACCTCGCCATGCCGAATCAACCTCGGACCCACTGCATTATCGAAGAGACCGTCACATAGAGCACAGCGCGTCACTTCTCCAGCTGAGACACCATTGATATGTTCGGCGTCAGGCCGCGCTCAACTCGGGGGCGCGAGCAGCCAAATCCTGCTTGCGCGCATCGCGTTCAGATTCGACCCCAACCGCGCTGACGAGTTCCAGGGTCCGCTCGACCGACGTAGGCATCGAGTCGTCCGGTACGCCGTGGCGACGCCGGTATGCCGCACCGCCGAGGGTGAGCACGGCCGCAACGGTGATACCAGTGACAACCAGTCCGGTCCGAGTCCCTAGTGCCTCGAGGATCAGCCCAAGTACGGGCGGGCCGGCCAGCCCCCAGCCGGTACTGGCCGTTCGCCAAGCCCCCAGCACTCGACCGCGAAGGTGCCGCGGCGGGACGGTCTGAAGCATGGTGGCTGCGGTCGTCGCCGCCGCGGCTTCAGCCGCCGCCATGGGGATCACCACGGCGATCAGGATCAGGACCAGAGGCGAGAGCCCACCGAGCACCTGAAGAAGGGCCGCGGCAGTGAACAGCAATACGACCGTCCGCAACTGCGGCGCCTGCGACCGCCAGCCATGATCGAGCCCGCGATCCCCCCGATCGCCAGCGCGGAGGCCACGACGCCGTACATGGTGCCAGTGGCACCGAGCGGTCCCGTCACAAGGTCAGCCATGCTCAACGAGTAGTTGCGGCCGAACAGGCTGGTGAACGCCCCGATTGCCACGAGAGCGAGCAGCACGCGGTTCTTCGCGAGGTACGACAACCCATCTCGGCGACCTCCATGCTCGGGAACTTCCTCGTCGTCGCCACCAGGCTCGTGGACCAGTTTGAGGAACGGAATGGTGAGCGCGACGAGGAGGAACGACAGCCCGTTGGCCGCGTAGGCGACCGACACCCCCATCGAGGCGACGAGCGCACCCGCGGCCGTGCCGGCCAGTCGGCCGACGTTGCCGACGACCGATCCGATGGCGATCGCCGACGGCACGTCGCGTCGCGGCACGAGGTCGTTGCCGAGCAGGGTGCAGGCGGGACCATCGACGGTCGCCACGAGGCCGGTCATCAGGCCGAGCGCCATCAACAGCGGAACATTCAACATGTCGGTCGCGGCGAGCGCAGCGGTGATGAAGGCGATCACCGCCATCACAACCTGGCCCAACCCGCCGGTCAGGCGCCGTGGCCAGCGATCAACCAGCGCGCCGCCGGAAACACCGAGCAGCAGACCCGGCAGGGCCTGAATCGACAAGGAGAGGCCGGTCACCGCGACGGACCCTGTGAGCTGCAGGATCAGGAGGTTCTGCGCGACCATCTGCATCCAGGCGCCGGCGTTGCTGACAGTGTTGGCGATCACCCACAGCCGCATGCTGGAACTGCGCAAGGCGCGCCACGGGCTTGCTGGTGGGCTATCGGAAAGGGGTGTTGTCGGGACCGAGGGGCGTCGTTTGAAGACGCGCAGAAGCATCAAGAAACTCACTGGTCAAGTAGTCGATTACACAGAAGCGCGACCAGGACGGGCTTGGCAATACGCTTGCCCAGCACCCTTCCCAGTCACACGGTTAGCTTGTGTAAAACAGCGCTTCGCCGGCAGATTCCCATGTCTCCTGCGGCGGCGCACGGCCTTCAAGCACCAGATGGCCAGCCGCACCCGGCCGCGTGCTCGGATACGGCCGCCTCGCCGCGCGCGACGAGCTGTATTGGCTGTTCGCCTACGCCTCTTTCGCCCCGATCAGAGCTTCAGAGATCACGCCGGTCGCCTTCTTCAGGGCGGGAACAGCGCGGGCGATCAGATCTTTGCCCATACGTCCCAAGGGGCCGGAGATGCCGATTGCCATCGGAGTCGGAGCACCCGGCACTGCCATCGCGACAGAACGAACACCGATCTCGAACTCCTCATCATCAATCGCAAAGCCGTCGGCGCGCACGCGCTCGACGTTCGCAAACACCGCAGAAAGGGTCGACGCACTGTTCTTCGTAGGTGCCGGAAGTCCGGACTGCGTCACCAGTTTCAGAATGCGCGCGTCCTCCAATTCGGCCAGCACGGCCTTGCCCACACCGGATGTGTGCAGACCGACGCGCTTGCCGACCTCATTGTTCGTCCGCGCCATATGCCTAGACCGGACCTGCCCGGTGTAGATCACCATGTCACCGTCGAGCACCGCGAGACTCGCCGTCTCCGACAATTCGTCGACCAACGACTCCAACACCGGACCGGCGACGGCGCCCAACTGGCGGTTCGCGACTTCGCCAAGCCGAATCAACCGCGGGCCCAACGCGTAGCGACGATTGGGCAGTTGACGCACGTAGCCAAGGCCGACCAGTGTGCGCAGCAGACGGTGGATCGTCGGCGGCGGCAACGGGGATTCCGCGGACAACTCCGTCAGTGAGCACTCCCCTCCCGCACGTCCGATCAACTCCATCAGTTCGAATGCGCGCCCGACCGACTGCACACCGCCTGATTTCTCCGCCATACATTTACTCCCGGCCGCCGAATGTGCATTCCATTCAACATGGCCAGAATTCATTCCACAATATGGAACTTTCATGGGGCTGGATAACCCTGCGTGTACTTATCGCAGCATGCGAACTAAACTCCACAATGTGGAATTTCATCTCCACCCCCGGATAGGGGGCCACACGTGACGCGATGCCTCGACGATGCGGTGCTGACCGATATCGACCGTCGCCTCGCGGCCGCCGATGCCCAACGGATGGCTCGATACCCCGGCGATGACGGCCGCCGGCAGCCGGTGCACACCGTCTACATCCCGGGCAACCGGTACTCGGCGACGATGCCGGCCGAGTGGGGATCCGCCGCTCTCGCCGCCGCACGCGACGCGGGCGGCCTCGACGCCGTGGCCGCGCTCGTCGGTGCGAGCGACGGATGCGACTGCGCGCCAGAGACTCTCGCATCCCTGGTCGAGAACAAGCTGAGCACCGAGCCGATCGAAGACCTCCGCATCGACTTCGAGGACGGGTACGGCACCTTCGACGATGCGACCGAGGATGCCGATGTCGCGCGAGCGGTCGCCGCACTGCGCAGCGCGCTCGACGCCGGCACTTCGACGCCGTTCGTCGGTACGCGCTTCAAGTGCATGGAAGCAGGCACCCGCGCACGCGGACTGCGCACGCTCGACATGTTCGTCAGCGGGCTCGTCGACTCCGGTGGCCTCCCCGACGGTCTCACCCTCACCCTTCCCAAGGTGACCTCCGTCGACCAGGTCGAGGCCATGGTCGCGGTCGCCGAAGCCCTCGAAGCCGCCAACCGGATACCACAAGGC
The DNA here is from genome assembly GCF_052245755.1 of Mycobacterium sp. 4D054. Lineage (NCBI taxonomy): Bacteria > Bacillati > Actinomycetota > Actinomycetes > Mycobacteriales > Mycobacteriaceae > Mycobacterium > Mycobacterium sp. 4D054. The sequence goes on along the minus strand of NZ_JBQQCF010000046.1, from coordinate 25,198 downwards.
CGGATCCGCTTCGAGGTGCAGGTCGAGACACCGCAGGCGATCCTGGGCGCCGACGGCCGCGCACCGGTTGCCCAGTTCATCCATGCCGGCCAGGGCCGCGTCAGCTCGCTGCACTACGGGACCTACGACTACTCGGCGTCCCTCGGTATCGCGGCCGCCTACCAGTCGATGGAGCATCCGGCGGCCGATCACGCCAAGAACGTCATGCAACTCGCCGTCGCGGGCACCGGTGTGCACATGTCCGACGGCTCGACCAACATCCTGCCGGTCGGTGACCCCGACAACGTCGCCACGGCGTGGAAATTGCACGCCCGACTGGTCCGCCGCCACCTGGAGCGCGGCATCTACCAGGGCTGGGACATGCACCCCGCCCAGCTCGTCACCCGGTACCTGGCGACCTACGCCTTCTACCGTGGCGCCTTCGCACCCGCAGCCACGCGCCTGCGCAACTACGTCCACCAGCTCGACTCCACCGTGATGGACGAGCCGGCCACCGCGCGCGCGCTCGCCAACGTGATCCATCGTGGCAGCGTGTGCGGCGCCCTGACCGTCGACGAGATCGAGACGGCCACCGATCTTCCCCTGACCACCGTGCGCGACATCGCGCTCGGCCGCCCAACCAGGAGCAACCAGTGACGAAAGCCCCGTACTACACGCCCCGCGGCGGCCTGCCTCCGCAGACCGACCTACTCACCGACCGCGCCATCGTTACCGAGGCCTACACGGTGATCCCGCGCGGTGTCCTCTCCGACATCGTCACCTCGGTGTTCCCCGAGTGGAGCGATACGCGCGCATGGATCCTCAACCGACCGGTCGCCGGGGGTGCGACGACGTACTTCCAGGCGATCGTCGAGGTCAAGCCGGGCGGCGGGGCGCAGCGACCCGAGCCGCAACCCGAGGTGCAGAGTTTCCTGTTCGTCACTTCCGGGGCACTCAGCGTGGACGCAGCGGGCCAGTCGCAGACCCTCACCGAGGGCGGCTTCGCCTACCTTCCGGCGGGCACCGACTGGTCGGCCCACAACAACGGCGACGCCGACGCGACGTTCGTGTGGATCCGCAAGCGCTACGAGGCCATCGAGGGCCACACCGCATCGGTGAAATTCGGCAACGAGCAGGACATTGCACCGTCAGCGATGCCGGGGACCGACGGCAAATGGCGCACGACGCGCATGCTCGACCCCCAGGACCTTGCGTACGACATGCACGTCAACATCGTCACGTTCGAGCCCGGCGCCACCATTCCGTTCGCCGAAACCCACGTGATGGAACACGGCTTGCTGATGCTCGAAGGCAAGGCCGTCTATCACCTCAACGGCGACTGGGTGGAAGTTCAGGAAGGTGACTTCCTGGCGCTGCGCGCGTTCTGCCCGCAGGCGTGCTACGCGGGCGGACCGTCGAACTTCCGCTACCTGCTGTACAAGGACGTCAACCGCCAGATCATGCTCTGAGGCGATTCGGTTGGCCTACACGCGGAATGGCCAGCCGGTGACCTTCTTTACCCGGGGCGCCGCGTAGGTGCGCACCTTCGATGTGGTCAGACCCATCCGAACCAGACCTTCGGCGATGGTGACGGCCGAGCGGACTCCGTCGACGATCGGGACGCCGGTCGCGGCCTTCACCTTCGCCTCAAGTTCGGCCATGCCGCCGCAGCCGAGACAGATCACTTCGGCGCGATCGTGCTCGACCGCCTCTCGCGCCTGGCGCACGATCGCCTCGACCGCCCGATCGGGATCTGATTCGAGTTCGAGCACACCGAGTCCGGACGCCCGTACCGACGCGCACCGTGCGTCGAGTCCCGCGAGCTTGAGACGGTCTTCGATCAGCGGGACGGTGCGGTCGAGCGTGGTGACGACCGAGTACTTGTGTCCGAGATACATCGCCGTCGACGCGGCCGCCTCGGTGATGTCGACCACCGGGACGTCGAGCAACTCCTGCAGACCTTCACGCCCGTGCTCGCCGTAGCCGGCCTGGATCACGGCGTCGTACGGTTCGGGGTACGCGGTGATGGCGTCCATGACAGCGATGGCGGCAAGATAGCTCTCGAAGTTTCCTTCGCACGAGTCCGCACCGAATCGCGGTGTGATGCCGACGATCTCGGTGCCCGAAGATGCGACTCCGCGCGCCGACTCGGCGATCGCGTCGGTCATCGAGGCAGTCGTGTTGACGTTGGCTACGAGGATTCTCACGGCACTCCCCTAGTGCGTGCTGTCCACGGCGATGGGCTCACCGGAGACATCGTTGAACGGTCCGCGACGGTCCGCGACCGCCAGGTACACGATCGCACCGAGCCCCGCCCCGATGAACCACGAGAACTCCGCGACCACCTTGAAGGCCGGGACGAACGCCAGCAGAAGGGCCACCACCGCGGTGACGACGAGGGCGATCACGGCTCGGACGTTGATGCCCTTCGCATAGTGGTATTCGCCCTTCGCATCGGTCGTGAACAGGTCCAGCACGTTGATCTTCGAACGCCGCACCAGCCAGTAGTCGGCCATGATGATGCCGAACAGCGGACCGAGGATGGCACCGAGTCCGCCGAGGAAGTAGTTGATGACGGCAGGGGTGTTGTACAGGTTCCACGGCAGGATCACCAGGCCGATGACGGCCGAGATGAATGCTGCGCGACGGAAGTTCAGGTGCTTCGGGAACAGGTTGTTCAGCGCATAGATCGGGGCGACGAAGTTCGCCATCAGGTTCACGGCGATGGTCAGGATCAGCAGCGCGAGTGCGGCGAGCACCAACAGCAGGGTGCTCGGCACTTCCTGGACGATGTCGGCCGGTGCCTCGATGACGCGTCCGTCGATGCGGAACTGCGCGCCGGCCAGGGTGATGACGATGCCGCCGAACACCAGCATGTTGAGCGGGATGCCCCAGAAGTTGCCTCGCACGATTGCCGGCTTCGATGTCGCGTTACGGGTGAAGTCGCAGAAGTTGAGGACGAACGTGCCGTAGATCGCGACCCACAGGCTGGCGCCGCCGATGATCTTCAGCCACATGTCGAGGCCGGTCAGCGAGTCGGGCGTGCTCCACGCGATGCTCCAGTCGGCGTTGTTGAGCATCCAGATCGCGAGAGCGATCATCGTGATCAGGATGACCGGACCGGCGAACGCCTCGTACTTGCGGATCATCTCCATGCCGTAGCTGACGATGATCACCTGGATCACCCAGAGCGCGACGAACGAGATCCAGCCGAGCGTCGACAATCCCAGGAAGCTGTTCGAGTCCAGGGTCTCGGCGGACGGTGCGAGCGCGATGATCATGATCCGCAGCACCACCGACGCGAGGTAGGTCTGGATGCCGAACCACGCGATCGCGACCGCGCCGCGGATGAGGGCCGGGATCTGCGCACCGCGGATGCCGAACGCGATGCGGCTCATCACCGGGAACGGGACGCCGGTCTTCTCCCCCATGAACCCGGACAGGTTGAGCAGCAGGAAGAGAAAAACTCCACCGAGTGCGAGGGCGAGCAAGATCTGCCACCCGCCGAGGCCGAGCGCGAACAGCCCGATGGCGAACGAATAGTTGCCGAGGCTGTGGACGTCGTTCGCCCACAGGGTGAAGATGTTGTACGCGCCCCACCGTCGACCTTCACGCTTGGTGGGCGCCAGATCGGGGTTGTACAGATCTGGACTGACGCCGGCGAACGGGGTTGCCTCGTGACGACCGGAGTCGCCGATCAGCCCGGTGGACTCTGTGCTCATGGACACGCCTGTCACGGTCGGAGCGCCGACGCTCCGCGTCGCCGCTGGAATTCCACCTTGCGGAAATAGTATTCCGCAAGTTGGGTAAGTAACTCGCATCGGGACACCACCTGTCAACCCTCGGCGCGATTGACTGCGTTCGGCACCACCTCTAGAGTCACCAAAAAGTGGAGCTCCAGTTCCACGATGAGGAATTCTCGCAGCAACGGAGACCATCCATGACCGCCGACACCCGCGAGCAGTCGAACCACTCCGATCTCGACCTGGTGGTCCGCGGCAAACGCACGCTGACGACGGCGGGAATCGTCGCCCGCGAGATCGGTATTCGTGAAGGTCGCATCGTCGCGATTGAGCCCTTGGGCAGCGGCCTCGCCGCCACGGAGATCGTCGAACTCACCGACGAGCAGGTCATGATCCCCGGCCTGGTCGATACGCACGTGCACGTCAATGAGCCGGGCCGCACCGAATGGGAGGGGTTCGACTCCGCCACCCGCGCCGCGGCGGCGGGCGGCGTGACCACGTTGATCGACATGCCGCTCAACTCGATTCCCCCGACGGTGAACGTCGAAGCGCTCAATGCCAAGCGCGCGGCGGCCTCGGGCAAGCTACACATCGACGTCGGTTTCTGGGGCGGCGCGATCCCCGGCAACACCGGGGATTTGCGCGGCCTGCACGACGACGGCGTCTTCGGCTTCAAGTGCTTCCTGCTGCACTCCGGCGTCGACGAATTCCCGCATCTCGACGCCGACGAGATGGAGAAGGACATGCGGGTGCTGGCCGAGTTCGACTCCATGATGATCGTGCACGCCGAGGACTCCCGCGCCATCGATCATGCCCCCACTGCCGAGGGTGACCGATACAGCCGCTTCCTGGCGTCCCGGCCGCGCGGCGCCGAGAACGTGGCGATCGCCGAGGTGATCGAGCGCGCGCGGTGGACCGGTGCCCGCGCGCACATCCTGCATCTGTCGTCGTCGGACGCTCTGCCGATGCTCGCAACCGCCAAGCGCGACGGCGTCAGGATCACGGTCGAGACGTGCCCGCACTATTTGACGCTGCTCGCCGAGGAGATCCCCAACGGCGCGACCGCGTTCAAGTGCTGCCCACCGATCCGTGAGGCGTCGAATCGGGAACTGCTGTGGCAGGGCCTGCTCGACGGCACAATCGACTGCATCGTCTCCGACCATTCACCGTCGACGATCGATCTGAAGGACGTCGAGAACGGCGACTTCGGCGTTGCGTGGGGTGGTGTCGCCTCGCTGCAGCTGGGGCTGTCGTTGATCTGGACCGAGGCCAAGCGCCGTGGCGTGGCACTTACCCGGGTGATCGACTGGATGGCGGCCAAGCCCGCCGAGCTCGCCGGGTTGAACAACAAGGGCAAGATCGCGCTGGGTTACGACGCCGATTTCGCGATTTTCGAGCCCGAGTCTGCGCACGTGGTCGACGTACACAAACTGCATCACAAGAACCCGATCAGCCCGTATGACGGGCGTGCACTCGCCGGCGTCGTGACGGGAACGTGGTTGCGCGGCAAGCGAATCGACTTGAAGACCCCGCAGGGCCGGATGCTGCGGCGCGGCGGCGTGTAGCGTGTGAAATTCGCCGATCAGCGGTGAAGTTCGTACCCTTCCCCCGTGAGCGCCATCGACCCCGACAAGCTGAGAACCTGCCTGCAGGTGCTCTCCGACATTGAGGCGTTGCCGCCCGAACACCCCGACGCCGTCGCCGTGCGCAGGGCAACGGCGAGCATCTTCAAGTCGGTCCGTAAGGCCCGCCGGCACGCCAAACGCGACGCCATCACTGCGGCCGACCGCGCCGTCATCGCCGCCACCGCCACCGGCGCACCGGGCCGCATCGACGACGAGACGGCCGGGCTGCCCTTGGTGTCCACTGCCGATGGAGCCACCGCCGGCACCCTGCAGCGGTCCCGGGCCTGCTACGTCTGCAAGACCCACCACACCGTGGTCGACGCGTTCTACCACCAGCTCTGCCCGACCTGCGCGGCACTCAACAGGGCCAAGCGCGACGCCCGCACCGACCTGACCGGCCGGCGAGCCCTGCTCACCGGCGGCCGAGCCAAGATCGGTATGTACATCGCGTTGCGGCTGCTGCGCGACGGCGCGCACACGACCATCACGACGCGCTTTCCGCACGACGCCGTGCGGCGCTTCGCCGCGATGCCCGACAGCGCCGACTGGCTGCACCGGCTGCGCATCGTGGGCATCGACCTGCGCGATCCCGCGCAGGTGGTGGCGCTGGCCGACACCGTCGCCGCGGAGGGTCCGCTGGACATCCTGATCAACAACGCCGCCCAGACCGTGCGCCGGTCTCCGGGTTCGTACGCAGCCCTCGTCGAGGCCGAGCGCACCGCGCCGACCGAACTCGAACTCGTCGACGTCATCTCGTTCGACCGAGTCAGCGACGCCCACCCCGCGGCTCTCGCCGGGAGCCTGGCTGAGCAGGACGCCCCGCACGCGGTCACCGAGCTCGCGCTCAAGGCACGCAGCGCCTCGCCGGAACGGATCGCGGCGGGCACGGCCATCGACGCGGGCGGGTTGCTGCCCGACACCGCGCCGGTCAACAGCTGGACCCAACGGGTGCATGAGGTCGATGCGATGGAACTTCTCGAAGTCCAGCTGTGCAACCAGACGGCTCCGTTCATCTTGGTCAGCCGACTGCGGCCGGCGATGGCCGCCTCGTCGGCGCGCCGCAAGTACGTCGTCAACGTCTCGGCGATGGAAGGTCAGTTCAGCCGGGCCTACAAGGGGCCCGGACACCCGCACACGAACATGGCCAAGGCCGCGCTGAACATGCTCACGCGGACCAGCGCCGGCGAAATGCTGGAGCAGGACGGCATTTTGATGACCGCGGTGGACACCGGTTGGATCACCGACGAGCGCCCGCATCCGACAAAGCTGCGCCTGGCCGACGAAGGCTTTCACGCCCCACTGGATCTGGTCGACGGAGCCGCGCGTGTGTATGACCCGATCGTGCGCGGGGAGGCCGGCGAGGACCTCTACGGCTGTTTCCTGAAGGACTATTCGCCGGGCAACTGGTAGTGGGTTCCGCCCGCACCGCCGCGGTGATCTGGGTGCTCGGCGCGACCGTCTATCTGGTGTGCGAGGCCGTCGCGGCGGCGGGCTTTCCCGGCTACAGCTACCTCGCCGACTACATCAGCGATCTGGGTGTCAGCGACGTGATGAACGTCGGCGCGTTCGTGGTGCACGGAATCCTGTTCGGGCTCGCAGCGGTGGTGTCGGCCCGCGGTTGCGCGGCGATGGCGGCGAGGGTGTTCGTGGTTGCCGCCGTGGCGAATACGGTGGGCAACGTCCTAGTGGGCACGTTTCACAGCGGGGCGCCCGACGCGCGCTGGCACGTCGTGGGAGCGGGGTTGGCCATCGTGGGCGGCAACGTCGCGGTAATCGCGGCGGGGTTCGCCGGCCGCGCGCTGCGGGCGCCTTCCTGGGCGATCCGGACGAGCTTCGCGCTCGGAACCTTCGGCCTGGTGTGCCTGACCACCCTGATCATCGACGGCGCCACCGGTTCTCGCGTGTTACCGGCCGGCCTCGTGGAGCGGGGATCGGTGTATCCGATCATCGCCTGGGAAGTGCTCGCCGGCGTCACGCTCCTGCGTCGGCGGTAGACGGTGGCGCCTCCGGCGGTGCAGGCCCACCACGACACGCATGCAGATACGCCGGGTAGTCCCAGGTCCGCAGGAACTCCTCGGCAGCGCGCACTCCGCGTTGAATGAGCGCGTCGCGTTCCTCGGCGCTGATGCCGAAATCGAGGGGGCCGACGTTCTCGGTGGGTACGAAGATCGTCCGCTGGACCGTGCACCTGTCGTCGATGTAGGCGGCGTCCTGATCGCTGATCAACGTCTCCAAGGCCGCGAACGCCAACGACAGCGGACCGTAGATCTCGTGGGTCGGCGCGCGCCCGGCCGGCGCCGAGAGTCGGATCCCGAACGTCGGCCAGCGCGGCTGGTCGTCGGAGCTGTCGAACAATTGGACCGGGAAGTTCGACAACAGACCACCGTCGACCCACGTGGCCCCGCCGACCTCGACCGGCTGAAACGCGAACGGCACCGCCGAGGACGCACGCACCGCCCGCGCGACTGGGAAGTCGTCAGGATCCAGACCGTGGTTGGGCAGATCCCAGGGAATGCGGACCAACCGACGTCGTGACAGATCGCTGGCCGTGACCACCAACGACCACGCATTGCGCTCCGACTCTTCGCCGGTACGCAGATCACCGAACGTGCGAACGCCCAACCCTCCGAGTAGCTCGGTCAGCAGGTTCTCCAGATAGTCGCCCCGGTACAGCCCGTTGTTGGCGGCCAGCGACAACGCCGGGCCCACCACCGGTATCCGCGTGAGCAGAGTCGGGTCGGCGAACTTGGAGTAGTCGATCTCCTGCGCGAGCGCGTCGAGACGCGACAACGGCTCCCCTGCGGCTTGAAGTCCCGCGATCAACGAGGCCACTACCGAACCCGCGCTCGAACCGGCGACCCTGGGGAACTCGTATTCTGCGGCGGCGAGTACATGCACGGCTCCGACCAGGCCGATGCCGCGGACACCCCCGCCTTCACACACCAGATCTGCGCGGTTCATGTGCGCCTCCTTCCGCACCTGATCCCAGGCTAGGCCGCATCAGCGGCGACCGTGTCATCTCTGATCGCCTGCGGTCGGTACTTGTGGGGACCGCCGAGCTCCGGTGATGCGCAACTGGTTGCCGCCCAGCCGGATCCGGCCGTCCGACCTACAGCCCCGCTTCGAGACCCTCACCTACGGCGAGACCTGGGCGCGGGTCCGGGCGCCGGCGCAGGCGCTGATCGACGATCCTTTCCGCCCCGCGGACTGGGTCGCGACGCTGGGTTTCACCAGCGTCGACTGCGCCATCGTCGACATGTTCACCCGCCCGATGCTGAGCCTGGCGCTGACCGGCAACTCGTTCTACGAGCTCGACGAGGGCGGCAGCCGACAGCGTGCCGACTTCGACGTCCTGCCAGTCGAATTCATCGCCGACGCCATCTCCACCATCGGTGCGGAGGTGCTCGACGGTTTCGAGACCTATTACGTCATGAGCCCTGCCGGGGCGGCAACGGCCTCGCTGCTGCCGCTGATCCACAACTACCAGCGGCCGGAACACCCGATCGGTGATCGTCAAATACCTGACCGATCTGGAGTTGCTCGGGCTGATCTAGTTTCCCTGGCGAGCTGACCGTCCTACCGTGAAACCCATGCCCGAAACCATCGATGTCGCCCATCCACCGGAAGCGCTGCTCAAGGTCGTCAACCCCACGCTGCGGTTCGCGCTGCGTACACCCCTGGGTGGCGCGCTCAAACAGTTCATGCTCGTCAGCTTCACCGGACGCAAGACTGGCCGCCGCTTCACCGTGCCCGTCAGTGCCCACCATCTCGACGGTGACTTCTACGTCATTCTCGAGGCGGGCTGGAAGCACAACTTCCGCGACGGAGCCACCGCCGAGGTCACCCACAACGGCAAGACGACACGGATGCACGGTCAGCTCATCACCGACCCCGCGGCCGTCGCAGACATCGTGCACCGCGTCGCAGCGTCCTACGGCGTCAAGAAGGCCCAACAGAGCATGGGCCTGAAGTTCGGCGGCGACACTGTCCCCACAAGAGAGGAGTTCCAGTCGGCAGCAACGCGTCTCGGCATCGCCGCCATCCGGCTCACCCCGGCGACGTAGCGCAGAAAATCGTGTTGGCCACACCGCACCTTCTTCTCTCTGGCCGTCAAGCCAGGAGGCCGGAACCTGTCCACACAGTCGTCAGCAGGCGTCCGGCGCCGAGTCGTAGGTGTTGATGGCCTCAACCTTGCTTGCCGACGCACTCTGCGGATCGAACTCGTAGCCGAGCCACTCCCGGGCGAGCCGGCGGGCCAGCTCCAGTCCGATCACGCGCTGGCCGAAGCAGAGCACCTGCGCATTGTTGGACAGTACCGAACGCTCGACGGAGAAGCCGTCGTGCGCGGTGACCGCCCGGATGCCCGGCACCTTGTTGGCACTGATCGCCACGCCCAGTCCTGTGCCACACACCAGCAGCGCACGATCGGCCTTGCCCTCGGCCACCACGCGCGCCGCCGCGACCGCGACATGGGGATACGCGGTGTTCTCGTCCGTGCCGACGCCGACGTCTATCACGTCGGCGACCCGGTGGTCGGCCTGCAGATCACCTTTGAGGGCTTCCTTGTACTCGTATCCGGCGTCGTCGGAGCCGACGACGATGCGCAGTCCTTGACCAGAACCTGAGGCCATATCGGTCACTTCCTTTTCGCGATGAGGCTGTCGGCGACGGTGCTCGCGCACATCGCCAGTGAGGTGGCGCCGGCGTCGGGAGTGCCGATGCTGCGCTCGGCGAGCGGCCGTGCCCGGCCGACCTTGGGCCGCAGATCCGCCGTGGCTTTCGCGGCGTCGGTGGCGACGTCGGCTGCTGCCCGCCACGCGTCCTGCAGTTCCTGCCCGTCGGTCACCCGGCGCTGCAGCTCGTCCACGAACGGCAGCAGCGCGTCGAGCATCGTCTTGTCTCCCGGGGCGGCGCCCCCGAGGCTGACCAACGCGTCGTACCCGTCCCGCATTCCGGCGGCCACGGTCACCGGGTCGGGTCGGCCGGTGTCACCGAGCCGGGTGCCGAGCGCGGACAGCAGAGCGCCCCACAGCACGCCGGACGTCCCGCCTGCCTTGGCCGCCCATTCTTTGCCCGCCTCGGTGAGCACCGAGCCCTGTCCACCGCCTGCGGCCACCGCCTTGTCCGCGGCCTGTGACGCCGCCGCCGAGCCCTTGACCATGCCGCGGCCGTGGTCACCGTCCCCGGCCACGGCGTCGATGCGGCCCAGCTCATCCTCCGCGTCGGCCAGCATCGCCGCCATCGCGCTCAGAGCGCGGGCCACCACCTGGGCCCCGCGGCGTCCGTCGTCGTCGGAGCGCTCGGCCAGGTCCGGGGTCTGTGCTGCGGACTGCAGTTCGGCCTCGGTGCGGAGTTCGCCTGCGGCGCCGGTGATCTCGCCGGCCGCCGCACCTTTGCGGTATGCCGGTGTGTCGGCAGGCGAGGTCCAGTACCGCTCGAGTTCGTCGTCGAGCCACATCAGGGTCAGCGAGCAGCCCGCCATGTCCAGGCTGGTGACCAGCTCGCCGACCTCGGGTTCGACGATTTCGTAGCCACGGTCGCGCAGCAGCCGGGCGACCGTGCCCCACACGACGAAGAGCTCTTCGTACTTGGTGCGTCCGAGCCCGTTGAGGATCACCGCGATTCGCTTCGATTCGGTGTCCGGATGGTCGGCGAGGACCCCGTCAACCAGCGTCTCGGCCAGCGAAGCCGCGGTGGGCATGGGCTCGTCGGCGACGCCCGGCTCACCGTGGATGCCGAGCCCGACGCCCATCTTGCCCTCGGGGACGGTGAACAGCGGATGGTCCGCCCCGGGCATCGTGCAGCCGTCGAACGCCACCCCGAGCGTGCGGGTCGCGGCGTTGGCCGCCTCGGCGACCCGGACCACGCCCGCGAGATCGAGCCCGTCCTCGGCTGCTGCGCCGGCACACTTGAACACCGTGAAATCGCCTGCGATGCCGCGTCTTTTCGACTCTTCACCTTTGGGGGCGCTGGCGATGTCGTCGGTGACGGCGAAGTAGTGCGCGTCGATGCCCTCGCTGCGCAGTTGAGTGACGGCGAGGCCGAAGTTCATCACGTCGCCCGCATAGTTGCCGGTGGTGAGCAGCACGCCGGCGTCACCGTGCGCCGCCCGGGCCACAGAGGCGGCCTCCTCCGCCGATGGCGAGGTGAAGATGTTGCCGACCACCGCGCCGTCGGCGAACCCGAAACCGACCGTCCCGCAGAAGGCGGGATAGTGGCCGGAACCGCCGCCGATGACGACGGCCACCTTGCCCGGTCGGGTGCGGTGCGCGCGGACCACACCGCCGGGCACCCCGACGACATAGCGCGCGTTGGCGTCTAGGAAGCCGTTCAGCATGTCCTCGGTGAAGCGGGCAGGGTCGTTGTAGAGCTTGGTCATCGCAGCCGCTGTCCGGTGTCGGTGTCGAACAAATACACCCGCTCGGCGGGAGCGGTCACCGACACCTCCTGCTCGGGTTCGTAGTCCTGCTCGGCGGGGGTCTGCACGACGATGCCCTCCTCGATACCGGCCACCGTGCTGGTGGCCAGGCCGAATTCCAGCAGGTGCTCGAAGTACGCGACGGTCGCCGCGACACCACCGGAGCTTACGGTGCCCCGGGCGGCGAGCCCGCAGTCCTGCGGCCGGATTCCCACCGTGACCCGCGTCCCGTCGGCCACGTCCGTGGCCGTGGTGTCCAGGGCGCCCGCCCCCGAGCCGACCTCGACCCGCACCCGGTCCCCGTCGCGGCAGACGACTCCGGACAGGACATTGATCTGCGGTTCACCGACGAACTCGGCGACGAACAAATTCGCCGGGTCGTCGAACACCTCGTCGGGGGTGCCGAACTGCTGGACCACGCCACCGTCCATGACGGCCAGCCGGTCGGCCAGCGAGAGGGCTTCGACCTGGTCGTGGGTGACCACGATGGTGGTGTAGCCGAATTCGCGCTGCAGCACCTTCAATTCGCGTCGGACACGGTTGCGTGCGGACGCATCCAGGTGGCTCAGGGGTTCGTCGAGCAGCAGCACCGGCGGATTGCGCACGAGCGCCCGGGCCAACGCGACGCGCTGCTTCTGACCGCTGGACAGCCCCGCCGGCCGCAGGTCCATGAGGTCGTTCATCTCGAGTCGATCGGTGATCGAGGCCACCATTTTCTCCGCACCTTTGACCTTGCGAGCCTTCAGGCCGTACAGCAGGTTGTCGCGGACCGACATCGGCGGGTACAGCGCGTAGCTCTCGAAGCCGACGCCGATGCCGCGTTTGGCCGCGGGCAGCTGGGAGATCTCGCGGTCACCGATCTTGATGGATCCGCTGGTGACGGTTTCCAGCCCCGCGATCATGCGCAGCGTGGTCGTCTTGCCGCAGCCGGACGGGCCCAGCAGCGCGACCAGTTCGCCCGGCTCGATGTCGAGGTTGATGCCCTTGACGGCGGTGACTGTGTCCCTCCCGCGCGACGCATACGTCTTGACGAGGTCGCGCAGTGTCAGGCTCTGTGCGCTTTGCCGGGTGGTCTTGTCGATCGTGACGCTCACTGAACCGCCTCCAGGGTCTCGTCGCTCAGCCGGCTGGTGTCCCCGTCGCCCGGCCCGAACACGTGCACGTCGGATTCGGCGATCCGCAACGTCACGGTGTCTCCTTCGCCGACACCGTGCCGGCCCGAGGTCAGCGCGATCAGCTGGGAGCCGCCGACGTCGACGGTCAGCTCGATGTTGCGGCCCAACCGCTCGGCCAGCATCACCCGGCCACGTAGCGAACCCTCCCGGCTGGTGACGTGAAGATCGCAGGGCCGCAAGCCGACCCGGACGCGGTCACCGCGATCGCAGCGCGCGTCAGCCGGAATCGGAACGTCCAGCGACCCGTCCCCCAGCCGGATACGGCCGTCGTCGACCACCCCGTCGAGCAGGTTGATCTCGGGTTGCCCCAGCGAGCGGGCCACGAAGGTGTCCGCGGGCCGTCGCCAGATCTCGTCGGGGGTGCCGATCTGCATGAGGCGGCCCTCGCGCATCACCGCGATCCGGTCACCCAGCGCGAGCGCCTCCTGGTAGTCGTGGGTGACGTAGACCGTCGTCGTATTCGACATGGCGCCGAGCTGCTTGAGTTCGGCGCGCATCGACGCGCGCAGCTTGGCGTCGAGGTGGCTCAGCGGCTCGTCGAGGAGGTAGACATCGGCCGGGCGCACCAGCACGCGGCCCAATGCGACCCGCTGGCGCTGGCCGTTCGACAGCTCCCTGGGCAGCCGGTTCTTGAGCTGGTTGATGCCGAGCGTGGTGGTGACCTGATCGATCCGCTCAGCCTGATCGGCCGCAGAATACTTGCCGGTGCGCCCGGATTTCAGCGGAGAGGCCAGGTTCTCTGCCACAGTCTTCTGCGGATAGAGCGCATAACTCTCGAAGGCCATCGCGACGTTGCGGTGGTAGGGCTCCACCTGTGTCATGTCGGCTCCGCCGATCGACACCGCGCCGGAGTCGACGTCCACCAGGCCGGCGATCGACTTCAGCGTGGTTGTCTTCCCGGCTCCGCTGGGACCGAGGATGACGAAGAACTCGCCGTCGGCGATGTCGAGCGACAGACCCTCGACCGCAACCGTTTTCCCGTACGTCTTGCGGATGTTCGCAACCGATACCGTGGCCATCAGGCCTTCACCGCCCCAAATGACAGGCCCCGCACCAGATACCGCTGAATGGTCAGCGCGAGGATGAGTGGTGGCAGCGCGGCGATCAGCGCCGCGGCCGCCGTGAGGTTGTAGTACGCCTGCCCGCCGCCGCCGAGGAACTTCGTGATGGCGACGGTCACCGTGCCGGCATTGCTGTCGGCCAGGATGAGCGGGAAGACGTAGTTGTTCCAGGCGAAGATGAACGCCAGCAGCGCCGCCGCGGCGATGCCTGGCCGCACGATCGGCAGCGCGACCATCAGGAACGCGCGCCGCCGGGTGTAGCCGTCCAGCAGCGCCGCCTGTTCGAGATCTTCAGGCAGATCCTGGAAGTAGGACCGCAGGATCCACACCACCAGCGGCATGGTCACCAGCTGCAGCACCCAGATCATGCCGACCTTGGTGTCGAACAGCCCGATCTGGTTGTAGATCACGAACAACGGCACGATGACCATCAGTTCGGGTGCGAAGCGGAAGGACAACATGGTGAACATCAGGTCGTTGGAGCCCTTGTACTGCCAGCGTCCGGCCGCGTACGCGGCCGGAATGCCGATCACCAGCGACACGAGGACGGCGCCGCCGCAATTGAGCAGGCTGGTCAGCAGCGAGGCCTTGAAGTCGACGCTGGTCATCTGGGTGCCCTTGTCGGACAGCACCGTTGCGAAGTTAGACCAGGTCGGGCTGAACGAGAAGTAGGTGGTGGTCTGTTGCTCGGCGTTCTTCAGGGCCAGCATCAGCATCCAGAAGATCGGGAACAGCGAGAACAGGAACCAGAGCACCAGTCCGATGTCGGCCGCCACGGCTGAAATCGACCACCGCTTCTGGCCGGGAAGGAGCTCGGCGCGGGACAGTTTGAGTGCCATGATCTTACGACTCCGCTCCGGCAGCGCGCCGCTGCGCCTTTCCGAGCACGCTCACCAGGTAGCGCGCGGTGATGAACACGATGACCCACAGCAGCAGCATGTAGGTGCTGCCCCGCGAGTAGTCCAGGTTGATGATCGAGTCCTCGAAGGCGCCGATCTGCAGCGTGCGGGTGGCTACGCCGGGTCCGCCTGCGGTCAGGACGTAGATGTGGTCGAACACCTTGAGGTTGTCCATGAACCGGAAGATCACCGCGACAAGAATGTAGGGCCACAGCATGGGCAGCATCAGCTTGCGGAACATGTAGAACCACGAAGCTCCGTCGACTTCGGACGCCTCGAACGGCTCTCGGGGCAGCGACCGGATACCGGCCAGCACCAGGATCGCGACGAACGGCGTGAAGATCCAGATGTCGACCAGGATCACTGAGAACAGTGCGTTGGACGCCGACAGCCAGTCGAAGGTGTTCCCCAGTCCCAGAACATGATTGAGAACGCCGAACTGCGGGTTGAACATGAGCTTCCAGATCACGCCGGCGATGACCGGGGCGATCATCAGCGGCAGGATGAGCACCTTCTCGAAGATCTTGCCGATGATCGAGGACCGGTTGAGCAGCAGCGCCAGGCCGACGCCCAGCACCGTCTCGATGAAAGTGGCCAGGAGCGCGAAGGTGACGGTGACCTGAACGCTCTTCCAGAACACCTGGTCGCCGAGCACGGAAGCGAAGTTCTCGAACCAGACGAAGTGCGGATCCGGGTTTACCGCAGCGTAGTTGAGGAAGGCGTAGTACGCGCCGACCGCGAAGGGATACAGGATGCCGATCACGATCACCACGGCGGGGACCGACAGCAGGTAAGGGCGCAGCTTGCGCCGCCATGCCGGAACCTGCGGCCGGTCTGCCCGACTGGACGTGGGTGGCTGATCCGACGAGGTCGACGGAGCTTTGGAAGTCTGAGTTGTCATGAGTGCCGCGGCTCCTAGAGATTGACCTTGGACGTGTTGGTCTTGGCGAGGCTGCGCAGGCGCGTCGCCGCGTCATCTCCGCCGTAGATGTCCTGCAGCGCCACCGCCCAGTTCTGGGTGGTGTCGAAGAACTTCTTCTGCGGCGTGAACTGGATCTTCGACTCTCCGATGACGGTCTCGAACGCCTCGAGGTAGCCGAACTGGTCGGCCGCGACCCGCTTGAACGTGGTGTCGAACACCGACTTGCGCACCGGATCGGCGTACGTGCCGCCTTCGACGGCCTTGTTCATCGACTCCTTGCCGGTCGCCCACTGGATGAACAACCACGCAGGCAATTTGTTGCGCGAGTTGGCGCTCATCGCCCAACTCCACGTCCACAGGTTGGTCTTGTAGTTGCCATCCGGCCCGGCTGGTCCGGCGTACCAGGCCAGGTTGCCGGCCTCCTTGCTCGCCCCCGGCTTGTTCTTGGGGTAGGTGGCGCTGTCGGCGTCGAAGACCATCATCGCGGTGCCGTCACCCAAATCGCCGGTGGCATTGGGGTAGTCGTAGGTCGTCCAGGAGGTCGGCCCAGCCTTGTGCTGCATCTCGATCCACTTCTTCGTGAAATCGATGGCTTTGTCGCTGTCCATCTCCGCCACCAACTCGGAGCCGTTCCAGGTGTAGTCCACCGCGCCTTCGCGGGTGTACTGCGTCATGAACCCGGGGTGGATGGTGGCCCACGACTTGGATCCGCGGGTGGCGATGCCGTAGCGGTTGGCCGAGCGGTCTGTCAGATCGACGGCCAGCTGGATGAAATCGTCGAGGTTGTCGGGAAGTCTCGTGATGCCCTTCTCGTCGAAGATGCGCTTGTTGTAGGCGACCACGTTGTTCTCGAAGCCCCACGGGATCGCCCACTGCCCGCCGGTGCCCAGCGGGTGGCCCAGCGTGAAGTCCCAGCGGGTGGACGTGCGCAAGCCGTCGAAGATGTCCTCGAAGTCGTACTCCGCGCTGGTCGCCGCGCTGTTGCGCAGCCATGGGTCGAGATCCTCGATCCACCCCGGAGGGCCGTACTGCCAGATGAAGTAGGCCCCCAGCATGAAGGCGTCGTGCTTGCCGGAGCCGCCGGCCAGCTCGGTGTTGAGTTTGGTGAAGTAGTCCGCCTCCGGAACCAGGTCCACATTGACATTGATGCCGGTGAGCTCGGTGAACTCCTTGAGCAGCGGCTGGTAGGACAGCTGGTAGGGGTGCGGGGTCTGCAGGATGTTGATCGTGGATCCGGCGGCCTTGCGCCAGTCGAACCCGCCGGTGACGGCGTCGGCGCCGTTGGGCGCACTTGCCTTGCCCCCGACGCCGCACGAGCTCAGCACCGGCACGCTGGCCGCTGCCGCCCCGGCCACGCCGAGCGCCGCGAGCATCTGCCTGCGCGAGAACTGAGGTCCGCGCGCAGAGTTGGGGAAGCGACTCATCAAATGTCCTTCGTTCACGCCGGGATGAGGGAGACCTTGACCGATTCCTTGCCGCTGGCCACCAGGTCCAGCCCCTTCTGGAATTCGGCGAGCGGAAGCTGATGGGTGCAGATCTCGTCCATGGGCAGGACGCCGGATTCGATCATCTTGATCGCGGCCGGCCAGCAGTACGGTCCCAGGTGTGCCCCCAGGACGTCGAGCTCCTTGTCGTCGCTGATGATGCTCCAGTCCACCGATACGTCACTGCCGAACACCCCGTACTCGACGTAGCGGCCGAGTTTGCGTAACAGGTTGAGCCCCTGCGGGACTGCCGAGGGATGCCCGGTCCCCTCCAGGTACACGTCGGCACCGTAACCGCCGGTGAGCTCCTTGACGATGGCGACGGCATCCTGCTCGGCGACGTTGATCGTGATGTCGGCGCCGCACGCCTTGGCCAGCTCGAGCTTCTCGGCCGCCATGTCCAGGGCGATCACGTGCATCGGGTTCTTGGCGCGAGCGCCGGCCACCATCCCGAGACCGATCGGGCCGCATCCGGCCACCACAACCGTGTCCTCGAACAGGATCTGTGCCCGTTCGACGGCGTGCAACGAGCACGACAGCGGTTCGGCGAAGGCTGCATGCTGCGGTGCGATGTCACCGGAAACCTTGTGCACCAGCGCTTCTACCGGATACACCATGTAGCTGGCCATCGCCCCGGGGGTCCGCCGTTTGAAGCCGTAGAGGTCGTGCGGCTGGCACATGTGGTACTGGCCACGCTTACAGAACCGACACTTCCAGCAGGGCACGATCTGCTCGGAGACCACTCGGTCGCCGACGGCGATTCCCCACCGCTGCGCGGCCTCGTCGTCGAGTTCGACGACCCGGCCCGCGAACTCGTGGCCCGGGATCACCATCGTCTCGGCCCACGCAGGCCGGTTCTCGTCGCCCCAGAACTTCGCCGCGCCGTGGTAGCACTTCAGGTCGCTGGCACAGATGCCGACCGCCTCGACCTTGATCAAGGCCTCGCCGGGCCCGCGCCGCGGTACGGCGACCTCTTCGAGTCGGTAGTCGTGGGGCCCGTGACAGACAACTGCCTGCATTTTCTCCGGGATCTGAGCGGCCATCGCTGGTTCCTCCATCTGTGTTCGCAGTCACAGTAGCGGAGCCCGTGCACATCTGTCCAGAACGTCTGTTCAGGAAAATTCTTTTCAGAGCAGTTGTTCGATGTCATACTCTGTGCCATGCCCCGGCCGGCTCAGTCCACCCCCTCCGCTGCGAAAACAGATGGCGTGGCGGCCGACGGCGAAGGCAGTCACTTCTCCCCCTCGTTGCTCTACACCGCCGCGCGGCTGTACTACGAGGACGACGCGACCCAGGCCGAGATCGCGACGCAACTCGGAACCAGCCGGGCGACGGTCAGCCGATTGCTCGCCGAGGCCAAACGTCAGGGCATCGTGCGGATCGAGGTCGTCGCACCGGCCGACGCCCAGCCCAAGGAGCTGGCCGACCGGCTGGCGCGCGCACTCAACCTGAACACCGTGTACCTGTCGCCCCCGATGCCGGCGCCCGGACCGGGCCGTAGCGTGGTCGACGTGATGGGGCGGGTGCTGGCACCCGCGACGGCCCGCGCTCTCAGTGAAGCGGGCCTGCTGCCCGGGGATGTCCTGCTGGTCTCTTCGGGACGGACGGTCTACGAACTGGCCCAGTACGAACTCACCCCGCTACCCGGGGTCGTGGTGGCACCGACGGTCGGCGGCAACGACCAGCCCTACGAGTGGTACCAGACCAACGAGATCACCCGGCTCGTCGCCAATCGGGTCGGCGGACGCGCGAATTACCTTTTCGCACCGGCGCTTCCGGGCCCGGCCCTGTACCAGTCACTTCTTGAGGACCCCAGCATCCAACGTGTCCTGCACCAGTGGCCACGTGCCCGTTGCGCGCTCATGGGTGTCGGCGCCCCTCCTCTGACCCGCTCCGACATCCCGCAGTTCGTACCCACCGACTCGACCTCGCTTCGCTCCGCGGTGGGCGATGTGTGCTCCCGCTTCTACGACCGCAACGGCGACCCGGTCGCGTTCGAAGGTATGGAGCGGTTGATCGCACTGGAACTGGAAGCGCTGCAGCATATTCCGGTGACGATCGCGGTGGCTGTGGGCAAGGACAAGGTCGATTCGATCACCGCGGGGGCGCGCGGCGGCTACTTCAACCGGCTCGTCACCGATCCCGCCACCGCAGAGGCACTGCTCAACGAGATCAACTCGACCGAGGAGGGTTCGTGACGACTGCGGCCGCTGCCAGGTATGCCGGCGTGCAACGACTGGATGGCAAGCGCGCGTTGGTTACCGGCGCGAGCAAAGGCATCGGCGCCGACATCGCCCGCGCGTTCGCCTCGGCCGGTGCGC
This sequence comes from Mycobacterium sp. 4D054, assembly GCF_052245755.1. Classification (NCBI taxonomy): domain Bacteria; kingdom Bacillati; phylum Actinomycetota; class Actinomycetes; order Mycobacteriales; family Mycobacteriaceae; genus Mycobacterium; species Mycobacterium sp. 4D054. Next base: position 5,571 of record NZ_JBQQCF010000046.1, on the reverse strand, counting down.
ACCTGGTGCTCAGCGGGCGCGATCAGGACGAACTCAACCGCGCAGGTCAGGCGCTGCACGACGAGTTCGGTATCCGAACGTTCGCGGCCGCTGTCGATCTGGCCGATCGGGACGGTCCGGCGACCCTCGCCCGGATGGCCGCAGACGCGTTCGGCGGCCTGGACATCCTGGTCAACAACGCCGGCATCTCGCACCCCGAAGCGGTCGTCGACACCCACCCGGATCTGTTCGACGCCACGATCGCGGTCAACTTGCGAGCACCTGCACTGCTCGCGGCGCGGGTGGGAGCGCACATGGTCGAGCAGGGCACCGGGGGCGCGATCGTCACCGTGGCTTCGGCGGCTGCGCTCGCCCCGCTCCCCGACCACTACGCCTACTGCGCATCCAAGGCGGGACTGGTGATGGCGACCAAGGTCCTCGCGCGCGAGCTGGGCCCGCACGGGATCCGCGCCAACTCGGTGTGCCCGACGGTGGTGCTCACCGAGATGGGGCAACGGGTGTGGGGCGAACCCGCCAAGGCAGCCCCGATGCTCAACCGGATCCCTCTGGGCCGCTTCGCCGTTCCCCACGAGGTTTCCGACGCGGTGGTGTTCCTGTCGTCAGACGCCGCCAGCATGATCAACGGTGTCGAGATCGCCATCGACGGCGGCTACACGATGGGTTGACCGGTCAGATCGACTCGACGTCGGCAAGGCGATGCATCTGATCACGGGTGCTGGGATACAACTGCGCCCACGTCCGGTAGAGCTGGTCATACATCGCCCGGTTGCGCGGATCGGGTGTGATTTCCCGGGCGATAGTGGCCCAGTCCGTATCGGGCGGTACCAGGCCGACGCCGACGGCGGCCAGCAGCGCGCCGCCGTAGCTCGCCCCGATCGCCTGTTCGGGCACCAGCTGTGAGCGACCGGTCACGTCGCTGACCGCCTGCGCCCAGACCGGACTTTTCAGCCCGCCGCCGACGGCGACGGTGCGGGTGCCTGAATGCGCGTCGTCGAAGCGTTCCAAAATCTGCCGGATCCCGAAGGCGATCCCTTCGTAGGCCGCCCGGAACAGGTGCCCCCTGCCGTGACGCAGGGTCAGGCCGGCCAGCAGGCCGCGAGCCTGCGGGTCGAACACCGGGGTCCGCTCACCGGCCAGGTAGGGAAGCATGAGCAGCCCTTCACTGCCCGGCGGCACAGCCAGCGCCTCGGCGGTCAGCTCGTCGAAGGAGACCCCACCGGTCAGGGCCTGAAGCCAACTGATCAGGGTTCCTGCCGTGGAGGTGCCTGCGGCCAGCGCCAGGCTGCGCGGCTCCACGCCCGCGGTCGTCCACAGCGTCGGGTCGCTGTGGTACTCGTCGATCATCTGCACCAGGAACATGGTGGAGCCGTACATCAGCATCTGGTCACCTGGCCGGCGGACACCGACCGAATAGGCCTCGGAGTAGGCGTCCACGCTGCCCGCGACCACCGGCAGCCCGGCCGGTAACCCGGTCTCGCGTGCGGCGGTCGCCGACACCTCACCGACGATCTCGCTGGGCCAGACCAGCCGCGGAAGCGGCAAATGTCCGCAGATGCGTCCGGCCCACTCGTGGTTCCAGTCGAAATCGCGGGTGGCGTAGAGCGGGTCGCACTGGCTGGCGGTGTGATGGTCCATCACGTATTCACCGGTCAGCTTGGCGGCGATGTAGGAATTGGAGCCATACCAACCCGTCGCCGTCTCGAACACCTGTGGCTCGTGGCTGCGCACCCACTCGATCTTGGGCCCGACCGCCTGGCTCGACAGCAGGGTTCCCGCCCGATCGAGGATGGCCTGTTCGCCCAGTTCCTGTGTCAGCGCGGCGATCTCGGCGTGGGCTCGGGTGTCGATGCCGTACAGTATGGCCGGCCGCAGCGGACGTAAGTCCGCGTCGCACAGCAGCAGGCAGGGGCCTACACCGCTGACACACATCGCGGCCAGCCTCGCACCGACGGGCACCTGTGCCGCCAGCGCGGCGCTGATGGCGCACACTTCCCGCCACCACACCGCTTCGGCATCCACCTCGGCCCAGCCCGGGCGGGGCAGATCCATCCCGTGCGGGACGGACTTGGACGCGATGACCGTGCCCTTAGTGTCGACCAGAACGCCCTTCGTGCTTCCCGTCCCCATGTCGATTCCGAGCAGCAAGTCCACTACTGCACCCTACGGTGCGAGCGTGGCGATTCCCCGGCAGGTGGCGGGCCGGTGGCGAGGATTCCCGGCTTCGGCTTTGCTCGGGCGGATCACCGCTGATCTACACTCACGCCGTGGACGTCACAGGAACAAGTGCAATTGTCACCGGTGGAGCATCGGGTATCGGCGCCGCGACTTCCCGGCTGCTGGCATCGAAAGGAGCCCGCGTCGTCGTAGCTGATCTGCAGGCAGAACGTGGGCAGGAGCTGGCACACGAGATCGGCGGCGTGTTTGTCAGCGTCGACGTCACCGACACCGCTCAGATCGAAGACGCGGTGAACACCGCGGTCGACCTCGGTCCGCTACGCGTGCTCGTCAACTCGGCGGGAATCGGATGGGCGCAGAGGACCATCGGTAAGGATGGCGAGTTCGCGTCGGCGCACAACCTCGACGCCTACAAGAAGGTGCTGGCCATCAACCTGGTCGGCACGTTCGACTGCATTCGGCTGGCGGCGACGGCGATGAGCCGGCTCGATCTCACCGAGTCCGGCGAACGCGGCGCCATCGTCAACATGACCAGTGTGGCGGCATTCGACGGGCAGATCGGCCAAGCCGCTTACTCGTCGTCCAAGGGCGGCGTCGTCGGGCTGACCCTGCCGGTGGCCCGCGACCTCGCCGCCGTCGGAATTCGGGTGAACACCGTGGCCCCGGGCCTGATCGACACGCCCATCTACGGCGAAGGGCCGGAGTCAGAGGCGTTCAAAGCCAAACTCGGCGAATCGGTTCTCTACCCGCGCCGGCTGGGCAAACCCGAGGAACTCGCCTCGATGGTCGTCGAGCTGATCACCAACTCGTACATGAACGCCGAAGTGGTCCGGGTCGACGGCGGAATCCGTATGCCACCCAAGTGATCCACTGACCGGCGGTGACAACCGGAAAATCCGGGATAACCTGCCAACACCGGCCAATGATGTTCTCCGGCAACGAATCGACATCGCCGCCTCGACGAATCCGGGGCCTGGCTCGAGGAACCGCAGCGCCGTTGAACGTGTCGTGAGATGGGACACGCCAGGTGTAACACCCCCGACGCGGGTGCCGATGAAGATTACCGGTGGCCGGCGGTCACAGCATCGTGAGCACTGTCGAATCGGGCGCGCGAGAACGCTCCGCACGGAGTCCGCTTCTGAGATAGTTCTGTGCAGGGGTAGGGGGAATCTATGACAGTTTGCCTGCGGACCTTGGGGCGCCTCGTCGGCGCGATGGCCCTGGCTGTGGCCGCGTTACCGATCATGATTCCCGTGGCGGGCTCGCAACCGTGCCCCGACATCGGTGTCGTGTTCGCCCGGGGCACCGCCGAGCCGCCGGGGGTCGGTGGCGTCGGCCAGAGATTCGTCGACGCACTCCGAGCGCAGGTGGTTCCCCGGACGGTGGGCGTCCACGGCGTGAACTATCCGGCGAGCAGCAACTTCACCGGTGGCTCCGTCTTCACGATGAACGTCGCCGAAGGCGTGCGCGACGAGGCCGACCATCTGCGCGGCGTGGTCTCGGCATGCCCGAACACCCACATGATTCTGGGTGGATATTCACAGGGCGCCGTTGTGACGGCGCTGACCACTTCAGGTGTGCTGCCCGCAGGCGTGCCCGCCGGAGCCGCTCCCCTTCCGATACCTGCCGACGTCGCCGACAATGTCGCCGCGGTGGTGCTGTTCGGCATGCCGGCGGGCTGGTCGGCAGTCAAGTACGGTGCCCTCGACATCGATGTCGGGCCCGCATATGCCTCCAGAGCCCTCGAGTTGTGCGCACCCGGCGACACCGTCTGCTCGGGTGCCCCGCCGTCCGGTTCCAGCGCGCCGCACCAGCAGTACGCGGTCGACGGTATGGCGGACCAGGCGGCGACGTTCGCCGTCGGTCAGTTGGCGAACCATACCCTCAATGAGCCCTTCCCCCAACTGGCACAGTGACGAACACCTAGTACCCCGCCGGGATGGCGCGACGCTGATGCCCCTCCCCGCTGTGCACAGACTCCGTCGAAACGCCAGGCAGATTCGGGTAGCGCACTACTTGCGACGACAGTGGCTTGAGCGCGGATGCTGGTCCTGGAGAGGACGGGAGAACACGCTATGCGACGGCTCGTAATCTGCTGCGACGGCACCTGGAAGCGTTCAGACGACCCGCTGGTGTCCAATATCGAGAAGATCGCCCGCGCGGTACGGACTCAAGCCACCGATGGCACAAACCAGTTGGTCTTCTCCTCCAATGGAGTGGGCACCAATGGATTCGCTGATCGTATCGTTGGCGGCGCGTTCGGGGTGGGCTTGGACAATGCCATCATCGGCGCCTACCGGTTCTTGGCTTTGAACTATCGGCCGGGCGATCAGATCTTCGTCTTCGGTTTCAGCCGTGGCGCATACACCGCGCGAAGCCTGGTCGGGATGATCGCCCGAATCGGTCTGCTGAACCCGCCGGGCGTCGTGCAAAACCGCCTGTTGAATGCAATGGAGATCTACCGTCGACGGCCTCGCGACGGCACCACCACCACCGAGATCGAGGAGTTCCGTGCCTCGACCTACCGCGGCTCCGACGAACCCGGCTTTCGCTTTCTCGGTGTCTTCGACACTGTCGGCGCGCTCGGAGCGCCGGGCCTCACGAGAAAGAAGTACAAGTTTCATGACGTCGACCTCACCGAGAAGGTCGAGTTCGCCCGCCAGGCGTTGGCGATAGATGAGCGGCGCCTGACTTTCAGCCCCTGTCTGTGGAAACCGAACCGCATAACGGACATTAAGCAAGTGTGGTTCGAAGGGGTCCACTCCGACATCGGTGGCGGCTACCCGGCGACTGCCCCGGCCGATCTCACACTGCGCTGGATGGTGCACGAAGCCTCAGAACGTGGCCTTGAGTTCGATTATGAGCTGTTTCATCCGCTGCAGACTGCACCGCTGTCGCCGAACAATTCCATGAGCCCGGCGTATCAGCTGATCAACATCGTCAAACAGTGCTGGCGCACCGTGCAGCCAAAGAACCGCTCTGAAGTGAGATTCCGTGGCAGCCGCCGGCTTCTCGCAGTCGAGGGTGACGATGACACCACGGAGACGCTTCGGATTGCGGAACCGGCCTACGAACGTTGGTACGACGACACCGAGAGTCGGCACAGGCGTGCCCCCAACATCGGATGGTGGTCTGATTCTGCCCATGACTTGACCGGCCGCGTGGAGGTGATCCCGCCGCTTGGCTACCGTGCGAGCGGTCCCGTCGCGAACAGCCAGTCACGTCGCGCTGCCCTCGAGGGTCGGTTATGACCGTCCTGGACGTCCCCGTGAGGTGAGCCCCCTGTAGTGGTCCAGTCGTTGTGGGACTCTGTTGCCCGAGTGCTCGGGCAGGAAGAATCAATGACGACATGGCAACGAACAAGCGCCGGCGGCACACTCCGGATCAGATCATCCG
>NZ_JBQQCF010000045.1:0-43286 GCF_052245755.1 Mycobacterium sp. 4D054 | reverse complement strand
CTCGGCATCGACGTGTTCGCGATCGTCGAGCAGGACATGTATCCCTGCCTCGCCGACGCCCCGCTGCCCATCGCCAAGCGCACCCGCAACTACCTCGGGTCGTGCGGCATCCCGTCCGTCACATTCAAGTAAGGGTCACGAGCATGTCCGAAATCCGCATAGCAGTACTAGGTGTGGGCCTGATGGGCGCAGATCACGTCGCGCGCCTGGCCTCCCGTATCTCCGGCGCCCGCGTCGCCGTCGTCAACGACTACGTCACCGAGAAGGCCGAGCAGCTGGCCGCGAGCATTCCCGGCTGCCGGGCGATCGCCGACCCGCTGGACGCGATCGCGGATCCGGACGTCGACGCCGTGCTGTTGGCGACGCCGGGCCCGACGCACGAAAAGCAGCTGCTGGCCTGCCTGGAGCACCGCAAGCCGGTGCTGTGCGAGAAGCCGCTGACCACCGACGTCGAGACCTCGCTCGAGGTGGTCCGGCGGGAGGCCGAGCTGGGGGTGCGGCTGATCCAGGTCGGCTTCATGCGCCGCTTCGACGACGAGTACGCGCAGCTCAAGGCGCTGATCGACGGTGGCGAGCTCGGCGAGCCCCTGGTGATGCACTGCGTGCACCGCAACCCTGCGGTGCCGGACCACTTCGACTCGGCGATGACGGTTCGCGATTCACTGGTCCACGAGGTCGACGTGACGCGCTTCCTGTTCGACGAGGAGATCACCTCGATCCAGATCATTAAACCGACCCCGAATTCGTTGGCGCGGCAGGGCTTGTTCGATCCTCAGATCGCGATCATGCGGACCGCGAGCGGCAGGCACGTGGACGTCGAACTCTTCGTCACCACGGGCGTGGCCTACGAGGTGCGCACCGAGGTCGTCGCCGAAAAGGGCAGCGCGACGATCGGTCTGGACGTCGGGTTGGTGCGCAAGAGTGCGCCGGGCACCTGGGGCGGCACCATCACGCCCAGCTTCAAGGAGCGGTTCGGCCGCGCCTATGACACCGAGATCCAACGGTGGGTCGACGCGGTTCGCAGAGGGGGCGAAACCGGCGACTTTACCGATGGGCCGACGGCCTGGGACGGCTACGCCGCCACGGCGGTGTGCGAAGCGGGCGTGCAGGCCCTGCAGTCCGGACAGCCCGTCGCGGTCAGCATGGCCGACCGCGCCTCGATTCCGGGAGCCTGACGCATGAAGATCGCACTCGATCCGACGCCCTTCCACCACGACTACTCGCTGTTGGAGTTCCCCAAGCTCGTCGCGGACCTGGGCTACGAGTATCTGCAGCTGACGCCGCACCGGGACTTCATCCCGTTCTACAACCACCCGCGCGCCGACGACGACCTGGTGGCCAGCTTCCGCAAGGCGTGCGCGGATGCCGGGGTGGGCATCGCGTCGGTGCTGCCGGTGCTGCGCTGGTCCGGCCCGGACGAGGACGCCCGCGAAGCCGCGGTGCGCAACTGGAAACGGGTCGTACAGATCACCGTCGACCTCGGCGTCAACGTGATCAACACCGAGTTCTCCGGCCGCCCGGAGAAGGCCGAGGAGTCCGAGCGGGCGTTCTTCCGGTCGATGGAGGAGCTGCTCCCGATCTTCGAGCGTGAAGGCATCGACGTGCGGATCGACCCGCACCCCGATGACTTCGTCGAGGACGGACTGGAGGCGCTGCGCATCATCCGCGGGGTGAACTCCCCGAAGATCGGGTTCGTTTTCGTCGCCTGCCACGCTTTCCACATGGGGGGCAACATGGCCGAGATCATGGCCGCGGCGGGGGACAAGCTGCGCCTGGTGCACGTCGCGGACTCGATGGACCATCACCTGTCGCACGGACTGCGCTACATCACCAATCCGCCGGGCAATCCGGTGCGGGTGCACCAGCACCTCAAGATCGGTGACGGCGACGTCGACTGGGATGAGTTCTTCAGCGGCTTAGGCAAACTCGGCTTCTACCACCGCGACGACACCGTGATGGTCTCCAGCGTGTTCGGTGAAGACGAGCAGGCCCGCGACGTGTCCCGCTACCAGCTGGCGACCATGACCGACTACGTCGACAAGTACCGCTGACCAACGACCCGCCGAAATCGCATTCCACGCGGCCGAAACGCGAAAAACGGCGCATGGAATGCGATTTCGGCGCAAGGGAAACTCATGAAACTAGGTGTGCATACCGCGATCCTGCATGACCGTCCGCTGGCCGAAGCGCTGGAGATCATCGCATCACTCGGGCTGACCGGTGCGGAGATCAACGCCGGCGGGTTCCTGCCGACGCCGCATCTGCCCGTCGCGCAACTGTTGTCCGGTGAGGTCACGCCGCGCGGGTATCTGTCGGCGTTCGACGGCACGGGTGTGTCGATCGCCGGGCTGAACTGCAACGGCAACCCACTGCACCCGGACCCCGAGGTGGGGCCGGAGGACGCCGACGACCTGCGCAACGCGATCCGCGTCGCCGGGCTGCTCGGTGTTGACCGGGTGGTCACGATGTCCGGACTGCCGCAGGCACATCCCGGCGGTCGATGGCCGGCGTGGAACGTGAACACCTGGGACTCAGGTTATCTGGACTCGCTGGACTACCAGTGGGACGAGGTCGCGCTGCCGTTCTGGACCGAGATCGACGCGTTGGCCCGCGAGCACGGAGTCAAGGTCGCGATCGAGATGCACCCACAGAACCTGGTGTTCAACCCGGCCACTCTGAAGCGGCTGGTCGAGCACACCGGCGCCAGGCACATCGGCGCCGAGATGGACCCGTCGCATCTGTTCTGGCAGGGCATCGACCCTGTCGCCGCGATCGAGTGGCTGGGCCCGCTGGTGTTCCACGCTGCGGCCAAGGACACCCGGATCAACGACAACTGCCGGATCTACGGCGTGCTCGATGAGCGGTTTACCCGAATCCCGCTGGAGCAGAATCCGACCGGTCTCGGTGGCAGGCACGTGGTGAACAAGTGGCCGGAGGACTCGGCCTGGGATTTCGTCGCAGTAGGCCGCGGTCACGACGTCGACTTCTGGTCGCGGTTCCTGCGTGCGCTGGAGGCCGTCGATCCGGACATGTGGGTCAACATCGAACACGAGGACGTCGCGTTCGGCCCGATAGAGGGGTTGAGGGTCGCCGCCGACACTTTGAGGTCCGCGAACTCGGCACACGTCTGATCCTGCCGAAATCGCATTCCACGCGGCCGAAACGCGAAAAACGGCGCATGGAATGCGATTTCGGCGCATGAGGGACGTCAGCGGGCGGCGGCGGTCAGCGCGTCGACGAACTGGTCGACCAGCAGATCGGCGTCGGTCCGGTACAGCGCGCTCATCGCGATCCGCAACGGCGAGCGGACCCGCACCACGGTGATGCCCGGCTGGGTCTGGGCCGAGCTCTCCGGGACCAGGGCCACCCCCAGACCGGCGGCCACCATGGCCAGCTGACTGCTGATCGACTGGGCGAAGTGTTCTGCGGTGGGGGAGAACCCGGCGCCACGACAGCATGCCGCGACCTGGTCGTGGTAGTCCGGCGTCACCGACCGGGGGATCCATACCCAGGGCAGTTCGGCTGCCTTGGCGAGGTCTGCCCGCAGCCCGGGCGGCAGTGTCCAGTCGGCCGGCGCCGCGAGCGCGAACGGTTCTCTGGTCAACGTGATGTGGTGCAGCCACGGCCGCGCCGGGCCATGCCGGACGACCGCGATGTCGATCTCCCTGCGCTGCAGCAGCTCTGAGCCCAGGTGGGTGTCGACCTCGCGGACCCGCACCTTGACGTTCGGGTGGGACCGGGCATGGGTCGCCAGCGCGGTCGGCAGAACGCGAGTGAAAGAGGTTGTCACAGCGCCGATCCGGAGTTCGCCCAGCTGCCCCTCGGCGGCCAGACGGGCGGCGGATCCGGCGTCCTGCGCGGCGGCCACGATCCGGCGGCACCGGTCCAGGAAGACCGTTCCCGCCGGGGTCAGCACGACGTGGCGCGTGGTCCGGTTCAGCAACAGCACCCCGAGTCGCTTCTCGAGGGCCTTCACCGCCGCCGACAGCGGCGGCTGGGACATCTGCAGGCGCTCCGCGGCCCTGCCGAAGTTCAGCTCCTCGGCCACCGCGATGAAATACCGGGCCTCGCGCACTTCGATCATTGATATGGCGTCCCTATAACTGCAACTATGAAATCAGACCTTCACACGATAAATGATGCGGAGTGCAATGGTCGGGTGCTTCCCTGGCCCGCATCGCCCGCCGTGTCCGCCGAGCGCCGGCTCGCCGTGACGCTGTGGTGTGCGGGGGTGGCCGCTTTCGCGGCGATGTACGCGCCCCAGGGCCTGCTTCCCCAGATCGCCGCGGACGTGGCGGCGGCCCCGTCGCAGGCGGCACTGCTGATCTCGGTGACGACATTGGGGCTTGCGGAGCGGCTGGTCATCGCGATGCAGAACGACGAGGGCGCCGCACTGGACCGCGCCCTGCTCGACGAGCAGGCCTCGGTGGTGCTCACCTACCTGGGCGGGCTGGTGTTCGCCTTCGCCAACGATTCATCCGAAAGCCTGAGCCGGGACGACATCGCACGGCAGATCCGCGCGGTGGTGCTGGGCGTGGCCGCAGAGCGCGCCGAGTCCCGCTGACCCCAACGCCGGCGAAATCGCATTCCACGCGGGCGCTAGCGCGAAAGTGCCGCGTGGAATGCGATTTCGGCGAAGGCAGCCGCTAGCCGATCAGCGATTCCAGCGGTGTACGGGCGAAGTACACCGCGAAACCGGCTGCCACCACCCACAGCAGCGGGCTGACCTCGCGGGCCTTGCCTGCGGCGGTGCGCATCACCACCCAGCTGATGAAGCCGACGCCGATGCCGTTGGCGATCGAGTAACTGAAGGGCATCACCGCGACGGTCAGCACGACGGGCAGCGCCACCGAGAACTCGGACAGATCGATGTGGCGCAGATGCGACACCATCATCGCCCCGACCACCACCAGGGCGGCCGCGGCCACCTCGGTCGGCACGATCGAGGCCAGCGGCGAGATGAACATCGACGCCAGGAACAGCACACCGGTGACCACGTTGGCCAGGCCGGTGCGGGCGCCCTCTTCGATGCCGGCGCCGGATTCGATGAACACCGTGTTCGACGACGACGACGTCGCACCGCCGACGACCGCCCCGGCGCCCTCGACCACCAGGGCGGCGCGCAGGCGCGGGAACGTGCCCTTGTCGTCGGACAGTCCGGCCTCGCGCGACAGACCGGTCATCGTGCCCATCGCGTCGAAGAAGTTCGCGAAGACAAGGGTGAACACCAGCATCACGGCCGCGAGGATGCCGATGCGGCTGAAGCTGTTCAGGCTGAACTCGCCGACCAGCGACAGATCCGGAAGCGAGAACGGCGATCCCGACAGCGTGGGCACCGACAGGCTCCAGCCGCCGGGCTTGTCGACCGCCGACCCGAGATGCCAGATCGCCTCCACCACGACCGCGATCACGGTGCCGGCCACCAGCCCGATCAGGATGCCGCCGCGCACCTTCCTGGCCACCAGTACCCCGGTCAGCAGCAGCGTGAACACGAAGATCAACGTCGGGATCGTGCTGATCGAGCCCTCACCGCCGCTGCCCAGCCCCACCGGCGGCGACGGCGCACCCGTTGAGGAGATGAACCCGGCGTCGACCACCCCGATGAACAGGATGAACAACCCGATGCCCGCGGTGATCGCGAGCTTGAGCTGCATCGGCACCGCGTCGAACACCAGACGCCGCAGCCCGGTCACCGCCAGCAGAGCACGATGATCAGGCCGTTGATCACGACCAAGCCCATCGCCTCGGCCCACGTCAATGACCCGACCACGGTGGTGGCAAGGAACGAGTTGATGCCCAGCCCGGCGGCCAGCGCGAACGGCAGCCGCGCGATCAGCCCGAACAGGATCGTCATCACGCCGGCGGCCAGCGACGTCGTCGCCGACACCTGCGCGAAGTCCAGCCGGTTGCCGTCGACGTCCGCCGATCCCGACAGGATGATCGGGTTCAGCACAATGATGTAGGCCATCGCGATGAACGTGACGAGACCACCGCGGATCTCGGTGGCCACGCTGGACTGGCGGGCCGTGATCTCGAAGAATCGGTCCACTGCGTTCACGGGCGGATCCTAGAACCGCGGCGCGGGGGCGGGCGGTGACGCGGGGGCAGGAGGCGGCGCCGCGATGGGCGTGCACAGCCCCGTCTGGGTGTCGAGGAACTTGCCCTCCACGCAGAACGGCGCACAGCCGTAGATCACGCCCGTCTGTCCGGGCGGGCACTGCGCGGTCGAGGTCGCCGGGGCTGAGAAAGCGGACGCCGCGAATGGCGCCGCCACCGCGGCGGCGGCCGCCGCCGCCCCCAGATAGCGCGAAATCCTCTGTGTCACTTCGCTTCCTCTCAACTCGGCATGCCGGTGGCGACGCGCGGCGCGGACTTGTCGGGCGCGGCGTCGAGCACCAGCTCGGCGATCCTGGCCCGGTGTTGCTCGGCGCTGCCCAGCAGGGCGGCGTCGGTGTAGGCCCGCTTGTAGTACAGGTGCGCCTGGTGCTCCCAGGTGAAACCGATACCACCGTGTACCTGGATGGTGTCGGTCGCAACTTGAACCAGCGCCGCCGTGCAGGTTGCCTGCGCGATGCTGACCGCCAGCGCCGGATCGTCGGGAACCTCGGCCTCGTGCGCCAGCGACCACACCGCGTGGTACGCCGTGGAGCGGGCATGCTCGATTGCGACCAGGTCGTCGGCGAGACGGTGCTTGACCGCCTGGAACGACCCGATCGGCCTGCCGAACTGCAACCGGTTCTTCGCGTAGTCGACGGTCAGATTCAGCAGATGCTGTGCGGCGCCGACCTGTTCGACCGCCAGCAGCGCCGCACCCACGGTCAGCGCATGGTTGATCACCCGCACCGCCTCGGCCGGACCCGCGACCAGCCGGGCCGGGGCGTCGAACAGCCCGACCGTCGCCTGGCGCCGTGTCAGGTCGAGGGTGGTCAGCGGAATGCGTTGCACACCAATGTCATCAGCGTCGACGGCGTAGAGGCCAGGTCCGTCCGGCCCGATCGCGGCCACCAGCAGCAGGTCGGCGGTGCCGGCGTCGACCACCCGCTCGACGGTGCCGGTGAGGGTCCAGCCCGCACCGGTGTCGACCGCATGGACGGTTACGGTTGCGGGGTCGAACGCGGCGGTGTCGTCGGGGACGGCGAACGCCGCGGTGCGGGTGCCCTCGATCAGGTCGCCGAGCAGCTCCCCGGGCTCCGAGGCGGCGACCAGCGCGGGAATGGCCAGGTAGACGGTGCCGAACAAGGGGCCGCAGGCCAGCGCGGCGCCGAGCTCTTCGACCGATACCGCCTGGTCGATCAGAGTGCCGCCCACTCCGCCCACGGACTCCGGGGCAGAAAGCCCGAGCACGCCGAGCTCCGCACCCAACCGGGCCCACACCTTCGCGTCGTAGGGCGGATCGGCCATCATCGCGGCGCGGACGGCGCTCTCGCCGATGTGGTCGGCGCAGAACTTACGCACCGCCGCGCGCAGCTGTGCCTGCTCCTCGCTGAACACGAACTCAGCCTCAGCCACGCGGGATCTCCTTCCACGGCATCCCCGCATCCGCGCGGAGGTCTCCCGGCAGGCCGAGCACCCGCTCGGCCAGAATGTTGCGCATCACCTCGGACGTGCCGCCCTCGATGGTGTTGGCCCGGCTGCGCAGGAACCGCTGCTGGATCGGGCCGCGGTAGTCCTCGGGATCCCCGTCGTGCATGGCGTAGCCGTCGTACAGGATTCCCTCGGGGCCCAGCAGATCCATGCAGAACTCGTAGATGCGCTGGTTGAGCTCCGCCCCGACGAGCTTGCCGATCGAGGCCTCCGGTCCGGGGCCGCCGATGGTCGCCGCCGCGCGGGACCGCTCGGCCGTCAACCGCTGCGCCTCGGCCCGCAACCACAAACTCGTCAGCCGGTCCCGCAGCACCGGGGTGTGCAGGTCGGGCCGGGACGCCCACAGCGCGACCGCGTCGGAGATGGTGCCGGCACCGCGCCGGCTGCCGCTGCCGCCGAGGGCGCTGCGCTCGTTCATCAAGGTCGTCATCGCCACGCGCCACCCGTCGCCGACTGCGCCGAGGCGGTAGGTGTCGGGGATCCGGGCATCGGTCATGTAGACCTCGTTGAACTCGGCGTGCCCGGTCAGCTGCCGCAGCGGCCGGGTCTGGACACCAACGCCGTGCATGTCGATGACGAAGTACGTCAACCCCTTGTGCTTGGGCACCTCGGGATCGGTGCGGGCCAACAGCAGACCCCATTTCGCACGGTGGGCGAGGCTGGTCCACACCTTCTGACCGTTGACCACCCAGGTGTCACCGTCGCGCACCGCCGAGGTGGCCAGCCCCGCCAGATCCGAACCTGCGCCGGGCTCGGAGAACAACTGGCACCAGATCTCCTCGGTGGTGGCCAGCGGCCGCAGCAGCCGGCGACGCACATCGTCGGTCTGGGCGTGCTCGCGCACCGTGGGGGCCGCCATGCCGTAGCCCATCGGGTTGAGGCCCAGCGGCACCGGCCCGCCGGCCCCCTGCAGGATGCGGTCGGCGACGGCCTGCAGACCCCGGGACAGCCCGAGCCCGCCGAAACCTTGGGGGAAATGCACCCAGGACAGCCCGGCGTCGAAACACGCGCCGAGGAACTGCTGGACGGGAACGGTCTTGGGATCGTGGTCGGCGACCACCTGGTGGGCGATCTCGGCGACCCGGTCGGCATCAGTGCCCATAGCTGCACACTAAATCAGGGTGTGCGGCCACCGACGACCAACTCGTCGGTCGGGGGCCCGGAGATCCGGGTGCGCGTCAGGCGCTTGTCAGGGCCAGGTGCTCGACGTGGGACCTGTGACGACGCTGGAGCAGGTAGCGGAGCCACCGAACATCAAGTAACACAGTGATCCTTACGCAGTCTTGGTCAGGAGGGGAAGCAGTTGACGGCGTGCGACGGCCGCGTCGGCGAAGTGGTTCAGCGCCTCGGGGACCGAACCCGCCTCGGGGAACTCGATGCCCGCCTCGCGCAGCGTCTGCTCGACCGCGCGGCTGGCGATCATCATCCAGTCCACGCCGGCGGCGGTGCACACGTCGTCGACCGCGTAGAGCAGCGAAACGGCCTCGCGGGTAAACGAATCCACGCCACTGAGGTCGAGAACGAAGGGTTTCTCGACGAGAATGAATCGGTCGGTGTATTCGCTGGCCCGCTCGACATTGGCCTCGTCGAGATGACCGGAGATCGTCACGACGGTGGCCAACTGGCGGCAATGGGCTCGAATACCTGCGCCATCGCAGTGAAACGTCGGATTGCCGTACATCGCAGCCTCCCTCGATCCAGTGGTGACACAGCGCGCCGGTGCGGCGCTACACAGATCAAGTTAGTGAGGCAATTTAAGGCCGCTGGGTGTATCTACTAATACTTCGGTAAGAACTGCGGCGGCGGCGGCGCGCAGCAAACTCGTCGGTAACTTACCGCCGCAGCTGTTGTTGCGCACCGGTGTAGTGGGCCCACGGGTTGTAGTCGGCCAGCAGCTCCTCCTGCGGGGGCCGCACATCCTCTTCGACGTGCTGCAGGTTGATCCGGATCCGGTACCAGATCGAACTGGGCCCGCGCATCCCGTCGACGAGCACATCGGCAGGGTGCAACTTCTCCGCCGCCGCGGGGTACTTCTCGCGCCACTGCTGCAAAGCCGCCATCGCCTCGTCGCGGGTCTTGGTCCGGGCGATCTCGATCAGCGGCATCGCCGAGACCCGGCGCCCGTCGTCGGACTGCCTGGCGCCCTTCGGCGCCTTCTCGGCAGGCCCGAGCCGGTCGGCGAGCTCGAGCAGCGCGTCCAGCCCTCCGGCGGTGTCATCCATCCCCTCCCACGGATCGCCGAGATCGGCGAACCGTCGCGGCACCGTGTGCACGGTGAACTCCTCGGGCCGGCAACCGGCCACCTCGTCCCAGAACAGCGGCGTGGACACCCGCGCGTCCGGGGTGGCCCGCACCGAGTACGCCGACGCGACGGTGCGGTCCTTGGCGTTCTGGTTGAAGTCGACGAAGACGCCGTGGCGTTCCTCCTTCCACCACCGCGCGGTCGCCGACTCCGGGGCCCGCCGTTCGACCTCGCGGGCCACCGCCTCGGCGGCGAGCCGGACGAGCTTGAACGGCCAGCGGCGGTGGATGCGCGCATAGATGTGGAAGCCGCGCGAACCCGACGTCTTCGGCCACGCCACCAGCCCGTGGTCCTCCAGCACCTCCCGCGCGACCAACGCGACGTCGAGGATCTGCCGCCAGCCCACGCCGGGCATCGGGTCGAGATCGACGCGCAACTCGTCGGGGTGTTCGAGGTCGTCGGCGCGCACCGGATGCGGATTCAGGTCGACGCAGCCGAGGTTCACCGCCCAGATCAAGCCGGCTGGGCTGCGCAGCACCGCCTCCTTGGCCGACGTGCCCGACGCGTACTTCAGCTCGGCGACGTCGACGAAGTCCGGCCGCTTCTCGGGCGCGCGCTTCTGGAAGACAGCCTCCTGCGTGATGCCCTTGACGAAACGTTTCAGGATCATCGGGCGGTCCCGCACCCCGCGCAGTGCCCCGTCGGCCACCGCGGCGTAGTAGTGCATCAGGTCGCCTTTGGTCAGCCCGAGATCGGGGAAGACCACCTTGTCGGGGTTGGTGATCGGCACCTGTTGCCCGGCGATCTCGAACGACTCGCGGGCGGCCATTTCTTCATCGTAGGTTCCAAACCGCGGTGCGACCGTCGTCACATAAGGTTGACGCATGTCCAAGCTCAGCGATCTCCCGTTGCAGGCCGCCGCCAAGGTCCAGCAGACCGTTGGCAAGTATCTCGAACGGGGATCGGCCGAGCTGCACTACGCGCGCAAGATGTTCGAGGCTGGTGCGCTGAAGTTCGAACCGCCGCAGGACATCGCCGCGTTCGTCGCGGACATGCGGCGCTGGGGCGAGTTCGGCATGATCCCGGCGCTCAACGCGCGGCGCTACCCGACCCGCACCGCCGTCATCGACGATTTTGGCGAGATGACGTTCAAAGAACTCGACGACAGCGCCAACGCCGTGGCCAACGGCCTGCTCGCCAAAGGGGTCAAGGCCGGCGACGGGGTGGCCATCCTGGCGCGCAACCACCGGGGGTTTCTCGTCTCTGTGTACGCCGCCGGCAAGGTGGGCGCCCGCATCATCCTGCTCAACAGCGAATTCTCCGGACCCCAGATCAAAGAGGTGTCGGAACGCGAGGGCGCCAAGCTCGTCATCTACGACGACGAGTACACCGCCGCCGTCGCCGCCGCCGATCCCGAACTGGGCAAGCTGCGCTCGCTCGGGGTGAACCCCGATAAGCAGGAGCCCTCGGGCAGCACCGACGAGACCCTCGAAGAGCTGATCGCGCGCACCAGCGCCAACCCGCCGCCGAAGGCCGGCAAGCACTCGTCGATCATCATCCTGACCAGCGGCACCACCGGAACGCCCAAGGGCGCCAACCGCAGTGCCCCGCCGTCGCTGGCCCCGATCGGCGGCGTGCTGTCGGCGGTGCCGTTCAAGTCGCAGGAGGTGACGTCGCTGCCGGCCCCGATGTTCCACGCGCTGGGCTTCCTGCACGCGACCATCGCGATGATGCTCGGCACCACGCTGGTGCTGCGCCGCCGCTTCAAGCCGACCACCGTGCTGGCCGACATCGAGAAGCACCGGGCCACCGCGATCGTCGTGGTGCCGGTGATGCTGTCGCGGATGCTCGACGAGCTCGACAAGACCTCCCCGAAACCGGACCTGTCGTCGCTGCGGATCGTGTTCGTCTCCGGCTCGCAACTAGGCGCCGAACTGGCCACCAGGGCGCTCAAGGAACTCGGCCCGGTCGTGTACAACCTGTACGGCTCCACCGAGGTCGCGTTCGCGACGATCGCAGGGCCGCAACACCTTTCGATCAACCCGGCGACCGTCGGTCCGGTGGTCAAGGGCATGAAGGTCCGGATCCTCGACGACAATGGCAACGACGTGCCGCGCGGCGAGGTGGGCCGGATCTTCGTCGGAAACTTCTTCCCGTTCCAGGGCTACACCGGCGGCGGTGGCAAGCAGATCATCGACGGGCTGCTGTCGTCCGGCGATGTGGGCTATTTCGACGAGCACGATCTGCTCTACGTCAGCGGCCGCGACGACGAGATGATCGTCTCCGGCGGCGAGAACGTGTTCCCGGCCGAAATCGAGGACCTCGTCAGCGGTCATCCCGAGGTGGTGGAGGCCACAGCGATCGGGGTCGAGGACAAGGAGTGGGGCCACCGGCTGCGCTGCTTCGTGGTCAAGGCCGACGGCGCGACGATCGACGAGGACGCGATCAAGGCCTACGTGCGCGACAACCTGGCCCGCTACAAGGTGCCGCGCGAGGTGGTGTTCCTCGACGAGCTGCCGCGCAATCCCACCGGCAAGATCCTCAAGCGCGAGCTGCGCGAGATGGAGATCGACTGACACCGGCCGGGCGTGTCCGGGGCCGCCGTACGCTCGCGGAATACACGGCGCCGTGCGGTCGTCGTAGTTCAGCATGAACATCGACTTGACCGGTAGGACCGCACTCGTCACCGGCTCGACGCAGGGCATCGGCTTGGCCATCGCGCACGGGCTGGCGGCCGCCGGCGCCCGCGTCGTGGTGAACGGACGCAGCCGCGACCGGGTCGACGCGGCCGTCGCCGAGATCGGCGGTGACGCCGCCGGGATCGCCGCCGACGTGGCCACCGAGGCAGGCGCCCGGGATCTCCTCGCCGAACTGCCGGACGTCGACATCCTGGTCAACAACCTCGGCATCTTCGGCGCGGTCCCGGCCCGCGAGATCACCGACGAGCAGTGGCGCAGCTTTTTCGAGGTCAACGTGCTCGCCGCGGCACGGCTCATCCGGCACTACCTGCCCGGCATGGTCGACCGCGGCTGGGGCCGCGTGCTGCAGATCGCCAGCGATTCGGCCATCGTGACGCCGCTCGAAATGATCCACTACGGGGTGTCCAAGACCGCGCTGCTGGCGCTGTCGCGCGGTTACGCCAAGGAAGCCGCCGGCACCGGCGTGACTGTCAACTCCGTCGTCGCCGGCCCCACCCACACCGCCGGGGTGGAGGATTTCGTCTACCAGCTGGTGGACAAATCGCTGCCGTGGGAGCAGGCGCAGCGGGAGTTCATGCGGGCACACCGGCCGCAGTCATTGATCCAGCGGCTGATCGAGCCGGAGGAGATCGCCAACATGGTCACCTATCTGGCATCCCCGCTGGCGTCGGCGACCACGGGTGGGGCACTGCGTGTCGACGGTGGCTATGTCGACGCGATCCTGCCCTGATCCGCGACCGTCTACTCGGTGAACGCCGCGGAGCCCGGGACGGCCAGCGTCACCAGCATCAGCAGCAGCAGGAACCAGCCGGCGCCCTGCCACGCGGTCCAGCCGACGCCGCTCTTCCACTGCCGGTAGGTGCGTAGCAGCGCCCCGACACCGCCCGCGAACAGGAATATCGGCACCAGGGACGCACTGAAAACGGAACTGCGGTCGCCGAACGCGTAGACGGCGAACGCGATCGCCGCCAGCACGACGACCACGAACGTGTAGGTCACCGCGGCCCGGTATTCCCCGGGGTGGTTGAACCGCTTCTCGGCGAAATCACGATCACTGGTCATGACGGTGGTGTTCCCCGGTTCTGCGGGGCTATGCGTCAGCCGCGGCGTCCGATCGCCTCAGCCGATAAGGGTCAGGTGCTGATCTTGCGCAGCCGGAACGTGCGGACCGGGCCCGCGGTGGTCGCGCGGCACTGGGAGAACAGCGGCTCGGACATCACCACGTCCAGCAGCACCTCGACCGTGCCGGTCTCCGCGGCCAGCACCACCCGGATCGTGTCGTCGGTGCTCTCCACGCTCAGTGGATGCAGGGCGTCGATGCGGTCCTCGCCGAGGGCTTCCCGGGCGAAATGCTGTGCGGCTTGCACGGCGGCGGACAGCGAGGTCCGACCCCGCAGGAACCGGTCGTCGAGCCTGCCGTCGAGATAAAGGCGGACCAGCTCGGCGCCGTCGGTGCTGTCGACCCGGCCGTAGCACAGCCCCTCCGGCAGGATGAGCATCGTCGCGGCGAACCGGTCGCCGCCCAGATGTGAGCACTCCCAGGTGTTCTCGGGATAGGCGGCGGCGATCGTGGCGGCCGCGGCCCGGCCGCGGACCGCACAGCACTGGTCGTGCCTGCCGTGCGCGCACACCGCCACCAGCGGGCCTTGGGTCTCGGTGCCGTCGGCGCCCTCGAGATCCAGATCGAGATAATCCGCCGGGCCGTCGACCTCGCCGTGGAACAGCGCCTCACGGCCGACATCGGATCGGGCCACGAACCACCGCCACCTCGGAGCCTGCCGGCGTCGGCCGTGCCGCCGGATCGCCGCGATGCGCATGCCCGCGGCTTCGGCGCGGCGCACGATGGCCCGCCCCAGGCCGGCGTCGATGACCGCCGGTGACTGCAGGAAGGCCGACGGACCCCAGCCTCCTTCCAGTTCCAGCAGCAGCCAGACCGATCCCGCCGAGGCCGTCCCGTACATGGGTTCGTCGCGCGCGAGCGATTCGTCGCTGCACGCCGGTCGCTGTGCGGACATCACGTCGGAACCACGACACCTTCGCGAAGCAGGCGCCGGAGCAGGACGGCGCCGTCCGCGGCGTCCAGGCCGGGAAGGTCACCGGCGTGGGTGACCCCGCCGGTGAGGATCTCCTCCAGCGCGGCCGCGCACTGCGCGGGAAACGTGATGGTCTTGTCCGTCAGCTGCATCGACACGCGGCCGTCGACGCCGCGGTGAATCGTCGCGAGCAGGCCGCGGCGCCGGCGCACCCAGACCGTGTCGGCCTGGTCGGCGGCCCGCAGCATCGCGAGCGGGCGGACGGCCTCGGGCCGGGTGCGGGTGTCGTGCCGGGCGATCAACCGCTCGGCCGCCGCGGTGCTCAGCGTGGCGCCGTTGTCTCGGAGCCGGCCGACCACCTCTGCGATCACCTTGGCCGCGGTCGCGCTCATCTCGTTCGGGTCGGCCGGGTCGATGCCGATCGGCAGCGAGGCCCGGAACTCGTCGAAGCGGCCCAGTTCGTCGACGACGGCACGTGCGACGTCCAGAGCCGTCGTCGCCGACACCCCGATCGTGAGGTGGATCGACGCGGTGTCCATCGCCTGCGCGGCGTGCACCCAGCCGCGCGGCAGGTACAACGAGTCTCCTTGGCAGAGCACGATGTCCAGTACCGGATCGCCGGTGACACGTTCGGCGATCCGGTCCCGATGGTCGGTCCACGGCTGGGTCGGCAGCGGGTGACGGTGCACCGGTTCGTGGACGATCCAGCGCTTGCGGCCTGACACCTGCAGGACGAACACGTCGTGCACGTCGTAGTGGAAGTCGAAGCCGCGGTTGTCGGGCGGGGTGATGTAGGCATTGGCCTGGACGGGATGCCCGATGTCGGCCACGGCCTGCGCGACGAAATCGATCAGCGGCGGCCACAACCGGTGCAGGCCCTGCAGCACGACCGTCGCGCCCGACCCCAGCTGGGACAGCACCTTCGCCGCGTCGACCTGATCGGCGATCTCCGCGCCGAAGCCGGCGGGGCCGAGGTAGGAGTCCTTGTCCAGGACCTGTCCCTCTTTGGCGAGCCGGATGAACGGCGCGCGTACCCCGCGCTCTGCGATGAGCTCGTCCACGGTGTCCGGGCAGAGCAGGTCGCAGAAGTCGCGGGGCAGCGCGTGAGCCGGGCTCAGCAGCGGCTTGCGCCCCCAGTACTCGGCGGCGAACACCTCGGCGTCGACGCCGATGCAACGGCTGAGCACGGCCGGTTCTCAGGCGGTGCCGTCGGCGCCGCCGTCGTGCCCTTCGGGGTTGCTGCCGCCGTCGGCGGGACCTTCACCGCCGGCGGTGCCGTCGGCGCCGCCGTCGTGGCCCTCGGGGTTGCTGCCGCCGTCGGCGGTGCCTTCTCCGCCGCCTCCCGGCGTGGTGGTCATGTCATCGTCGTCGAGTGCCATGAGCGTCTCTCTTCCGCTGTGATCTCTAAGGATTCTGCTTGCGCGGACTGCGCGCGATGGGATTGCCCGGCGGAAGTTCACCCGAAACGCGAACTGGGCTACGGATCCCTGGGCAGTCCCAGCAGGCGCTCGGCGATGATGTTGAGCTGCACCTCGGAGGTGCCGCCGTAGATCGTGGTCGCCCGGCTGGCCAGCAGGTACTCGGCCCAGCGGCCGGTGAGCTGCTCGGGATCACCGATGACGGCGTCGGTACCGAACGAGGACACCGCGAACTCGGCGTAGCCCTGACCGGTTTTCATCGACAGCAGCTTCGAGATCGCCGCGGCCGGCATCGGATCGCCGCCTGCCAGCGTCAGCAGTGTCGACCGCATGTTCAGGATCTTGGCGGCATGGCCCTCGGCGATCAGCACACCGGCGTGGTTCTGCGCGATCTGGTCGAACTGGCCCTCGCCGACGAATTCGACGAACTTGTCCAGGCTGGGCAGGAACGGCGGCTCGCTGCTGCCGATCGACACCCGCTCGTTGGTCAGCGTGTTGCGGCTGACCTCCCAGCCGCGGTTCACCTCGCCGAGCACCATCTCGTCGGGGACGAACACGTCGTCGATGAACACCGTGTTGAACATCGCGTTGCCGGTGAGCTCGCGCAGCGGCTTGACCTCCACGCCCTCGCTGTTCATGTCGAGCAGGAAGTAGGTGATGCCGTTGTGCTTCGGCGCGTTGGGATCCGTCCGCGCCAGCAGCGCGCCCCACCGGGAGTACTGCGCGCCGGTGGTCCAGATCTTCTGGCCGGTGATGCGCCAGCCGCCGTCGACCTTGGTGGCCTTGGTGGTCAGGCTGGCCAGGTCGGATCCGGCGCCGGGCTCGGAGAACAACTGGCACCAGATCATCTCGCCGCGGAACGTCGGCGGCAGGAACCGCTGCTGCTGCTCGTCGGTGCCGAACGCGACGATCGACGGGATGATCCACGCCGCGATCCCCATCTGCGGTCGCTTGACCCGGCCCGTCGAGAACTCCTGGGCGATGATGATCTGCTCGATCGGGGTGGCCGCGCGCCCCCACGGCACCGGCAGGTGCGGCTGCACCCAGCCGCCCTCGGCGATGGCGGCATTGCGCTCCTCGCGCGGAATCTCCTTCAGCGCAGCCACTTCCGAGCGGATCTCGTCACGCAGCTTCTCGGTCTCGGGGTCGAGGTCGATGTTCAGCGGCCGCATCCCGCTGGTGGTGGCCAGGTCGACGACCCGCTGCGGGTAGTCCGACGCGCGGCCGAACGCCGCGGCCAGCACCAGCGCGCGCCGGTAGTACACGTTGGTGTCGTGCTCCCAGGTGAAGCCGATGCCGCCGTGCACCTGGATGCAGTCCTGGGCGCAGTGCTGCGCGGCGACCGGAGCCAACGTCGCGGCCGCTGCAGCGGCGAATTCGTATGCGCTGTCTGGGTTTTCGTGCATTTCGTCGATCGCGCGGGCAGCATCCCAGACCGCGGCGGTGGCCCGCTCTGTCTCGGCGATCATGTTCGCGCACTTGTGCTTGATGGCCTGGAACTGTCCGATCGGGCGGCCGAACTGCTCGCGGATCTTCGCATACCCCGAGGCGGTGTCGGTGGCCCAGCGCGCGACACCGATCGCCTCGGCCGACAGCAGCGTCGTGATCAGCGCACGGGCGTGCCCGCGGCTCAGGTTGGCCAGCACCCTGTCGTCGCCGACCTCCACGGCGTTGGCCCGCACGTGGGCCACCGGCCGCAGCGGGTCGACGCTGCGCACCGGCTCGATCTCCAACGTGGCGGCATCGAGCACCACCCACTCCTCGCCGGATTCGATCGCGACGGGCAGCACCAGCAATGACGCCTGCGCCGCGGCGGGCACCGCGCGCACCTCGCCGCGGATCACCAGCCCGTCACCGTGCCGCGTCGCGGTCAGGCCCGAGTCGATCGCGTAGGCGGCGATCACCTCCCCGGAGGCGAGGCCGCCCAGCACCGCGGCGTCCGGGTCGTTCGCGGCGATCAGCGCGCTGGCGATCACCGACGGGACGAACGGTCCCGGTACGGCGCCGTAGCCGAATTCCGCGGCGACGATGGCCAATTCGAGGATCCCGAAGCCCTGCCCGCCGACCGATTCGGCCAGATGCACGCCGTGCAGACCCTGCTCGGCGGCGGACTTCCAATAGGGCGGCGGATTGGGGACGGGGTTCTCGAGGGCTTCGTGCAACACCTCGGACGGGGCCACCCGTGCGACGAAGGCGCGCACCGAATCGGCCAGGTCGTTGTGCTCTTCAAGGATCGCGATGGGCATTGCTGCTGCACCTCTTCACGTCGTCGTGACTGGTCCCAACCGGTTGGTTGGGTCGAGATTACCTGGGCACCTGGTTCACCACGTTGGCGAGGTCGCGGCCGTCACGCAATCGTTCGCAGTTGTCGACGGCGAAGTCCAGGTAGCGGCGCATGGTGTCCACGGTGTACCAGGTCACATGCGGGGTCAGCACCACATTGGGCAGGCTCAGCAGCGGGTTGTCGGCCGGCAGCGGCTCCACGCTGAACACGTCCAGACCGGCGGCGGCCAGCTTCCCGGCACGCAGCGCGTCGACCAGCGCCCCCTCGTCGACGATCGGCCCGCGGGAGGTGTTGACCAGCACCGCGTCATTCTTCATCCGGGCCAGTGCGTCGCGGCCGAGCAGGCCGGCAGTGTCGGGGGTGAGCGGCAGATGCAACGACACGATGTCGCTGCGGGTCAACAGGTCCGGCAGCGCGCACCAGCCGGGGCTGCCGTCGTCGCGGGTGCTGGTGTAAAGGACTTCGGCGCCCATCGCCACCAGGATCTGCTCGACCTGTCTGGCGATGTTGCCGTACCCGACGAGCCCGACGGTGCAGCCGCCGATGTCGCGCACCGTCTCGCCGAGCGTCGGATCCGACGGCCAGCCGCGGCCGTCGCGGGTGGCGCGGTCGAGTTCGGGCAGTCTGCGCAGCGCGGCCAGCATCAGCAGCAGGGTGCCCTCGGCGACCGACGGCGCGTTCGCGCCGGGCATGTTCGCCACCGCCACGCCACGCGCGGTGGCGGTGTCCACGTCGATGGTGTTGACTCCTGCGCCGAGCTTGTGTATCAGCCGCAGCCGCGGCGCCCCGGTCAGGTCATCGCCCGACAGCGGCCGCAGCACGTGCCAGAGCACATCGGCCTCGGGCAGCTCCCGGTAGAAGGTGGCGTCGTCGTCCTCGGCGCAGAACCGGACATCGAGCCAATCAGTGTGCGGGGCAAGAAATCGCGCGACCTTATCTCCGGGAACGAAGTGGGCGAGCACTCTCACCAGCGGCGTGCGATCCACTTGGCGATGGTATCGGCCTTCTCCGACCGCGCGCCCGGGGTCGTGAAGTAGTGATCGGTGTCGATCGAGCACATCGTCTTGTCGGCGCCGCCGAGCGCGTCGTGGATGCGCTGGGCGTCGGACGGATAGACGCCGGTGTCCTGTTCGGCGTTGATCACCAACGCCGGAGCGGTGATCCGGGCCAGGTGCGGTTCGGCCCGGGTCTGCGCGTGGCGCAGGCTCCACATGCTTAGCCAGTTGCGCAGGGTGCAGGCCGCGGCGATGCCGTGCGTGGACCGGTTGGCCTTGGCAGGCACACCGGCATAGCACATGTTGGCGGGCCGCTTCGTGGGTTCCAGTGTGGGGTCGACCATGCGCGGGTCGGCCCAGGTGCGCATGACGGTGAACGGCCGGTCGGAGAAACCGGCTGCACGGACGCGGGTCAGTTCGGCCTCGGCCCAATCGGTGATGGCTTCGTTACGGGCGACCTGGGCGTCCCGGTACCGGGTGACGAACTCCTCGCTGAACGGGGGTCCGTTGCGTTCGTTGAACAGGTCCAGGTCGGGATCGGTTGCCACTGCGTCGTTCTCGTCGACGACGGAGGCATCCATCCATGCGGTGAGCACGTCGGGGCGGCCGGGATGGGCCGCGCTGGCGACGTAACCGTCGGCCGGGGGCAGGTCGTCGAGTCCGGCGGCGGGCCGCATCCCTTCCAGCGGGGTGACGTGCTGGTCGACGGCGTTGGCCTGATAGGCGGCCATCAGCGATCCGCCTCCCGAATTGCCGAGCAGTATCACGGTTTCGATGCCCTGCACCTCGCGCAGCCAGCGCACGCCCACCCCGATGTCGACGAGCGCGTGGTCGAGCAGGAAGCTGGATTCGAAGCCGCGGAAGCGGGTGTTCCAGCCCAGAAAGCCGATCCCGCGGGTGGCCATGTAGTCGGCGAGATAGTGCTCGGCGAAGTCGATCTGGTAATGCGTGGCGATCATCGCCACTTTGGGCTTACGGCCCATACCGCGGTGGTACAGGCCCTGGCACGGATGTCCGCCGGAGCCGGCACGTCGGGCGGTGGGCGAGTCCAGGCCGACGAATTCCCTTGTGACGCCGGGTGTCTGGGTGGCTGTGCGGCTCATGACGGGCGGGCCTCCGGGTAGTAGATGGTCCGGTAGAAGATGTCGGCGAGGGTCTTGATGCAGGACTGGTCGTCGACGGCGCCGGGGCCGTCGGGATTCACACCCGAGAGTTGGGTGTAGCAGAACTGGTTGAGCATCGACACCAGCGCCACCGCGACCAGGCGGGCGTCGTTGTCCTCGCAGAAGCCGTCGCGCTGGGCGCGTCGGACCAGCGAGGTGATCAGCGCGATCGGCAGTTCGCAGATCTCGGTCCAGTACTCGGCGAAATCGTCGCTGATCATCGCCATCTGGCTGACCGCGATGATCTCGGCCAGCCGGTTGCGGTAGGTGCTCCAGTGGGCGGCGGCGGCCTGGTAGGACCGCTCCCAGTTGCTCAGACCCGGCTGCGCGGCGGCCAGTGACCGGGTGCGGGCCTCGTCACGGAAGCGCACCGCCCATTCGCGGACCATCGCCTCCTTGGAGTCGTAATAGTTGTAGAACGACGCGGTCGACTTCCCCGCCTCGCCGGCGATGTCGGCGATGGTGGTGGCCAGGATGCCCTTGCGGGCGATCACCGACCGCGCCGCGGCGTCGATCGCGGCCTGCGTCTGACGCCCGCGAACCGTCGGAAGCTCCTCACGGGGACTGACACTCACTCGTGCACGGCTCCTTGCGGTCATTGCTCTGAAACTGAATCTGATGTTAGATTCAGTTTCGATTCCGCGCGCCGAAATCGCATTCCGGCAGGTCACAGGGGTCGAAGGAAGGCGGGATCGTGATCAAGCCCAGCAACACCAACTCCGAGTTCGAGCTCGGCGGCATCAACCATGTGGCCCTGGTCTGCTCTGACATGCAGAAGACCGTCGACTTCTACAGCGGTGTGCTCGGTATGCCCCTGGTGAAGTCGCTCGACCTGCCCGGCGGTATGGGGCAGCATTTCTTCTTCGACGCCGGCAACGGCGACTGCGTCGCGTTCTTCTGGTTCGCCGACGCGCCCGACCGGGTGCCGGGCATCTCCTCTCCCGAGGCCATCCCGGGTATCGGCGACATCGTGAGCGCTGTGAGCACCATGAACCACTTGGCCTTCCACGTTCCCGCCGAGAAGTTCGACGAGTACCGGCAGCGACTCAAGGACAAGGGGGTGCGGGTCGGCCCGGTTCTCAACCATGACGAGAGCGCGGTCCAGGTGTCGGCGACCGTGCACCCCGGGGTGTACGTGCGGTCCTTCTATTTCCTGGACCCGGATGGAATCACACTCGAGTTCGCCTGCTGGACCAAGGAATTCGGCGAGTCCGACACCACCACGGTGCCCAAGACCGCCGCCGACCGGCGGGTGCCGGTCGCCGGTCAGTCGCGGTAGAGCGCCGGATTGCCGAGCTGGTCGATCAGCGCGCCGAGCTGGTCGGCCAGCTCGGCCGGGGTGAAGTCGAGGTCGCCGGCCAGCCAGGCGCTCAATGTCTGGACCACGCCGCCGACGACGAAATGCCCCGCCGCCCTGATCCGCTCATTCTGTTCCAGCTGCAGCGCGGTGCCCGCGTGCCGACCTGACAGCAGCGCGAACAACGCGCCGGACTCCGCCCGCTTGCGCACCACCACCGGGTTGTCCAGCCGCACACTGAACAGCAAGCGGCCGACCCGGGCGTCGTCGGAGATGGTGCGCACGATGTTGGCCATGCCCTGGCGGCTCTGCTCGCGCGCCGGCGCGGCCGCGACCACGGCCTGGGTGGTGGTGGCGATCTGTGCGATCACCCAGTCGAAGACGGCGCCGACGAAGACGTCCTTGTCGGTGAAGCTCTCGTAGAAGTAGCGCGCCGCCAGGCCGGCCTGCGCGCAGATCGCCCGCACCGTGAGGTCCGGGGGCGCGTCCCGCCCACCGAGAAGATCCAGCCCGGCCTCCAGGAATCGACGGCGGCGCTCGGCGACCCGCTGCGCGGCCTGCACCCCGCGGTACGGACGGACCTGGGCCATGGCACCCATATTGACACTTCCCGTGCCGGGGTACCAATATCAGGAAACAGGCGTTCGCAGATTTGCGCCGCCACCGCCGAGAGGAGTGTTCGCCGTGACGTTGGACGAGACGATCAGTGCGCCGGTACCGCTTGTCGAACGTCCGGTGAGCGATACCGCGTCGCGGTCGCCCCGGCGCCGTCGCGTCCGCAGGAAGGCCGGTGCCGACGACGGCATGCTCGGGCTGGGGCTGCTGGCCGGACCGGCGAACGTGATCATGCAGCTCGCCCGTCCGGGCGTCGGCTACGGCGTGGCGGAGAGCCGGGTGGAGAGCGGCCGGATCGACCGGCATCCGATCAAGCGGGCCCGCACCACGTTCACCTACCTCGCGGTGGCGACCAACGGCACGCCCGAACAGCAGGCGGCGTTCCGGCGCGCGGTCAACCGCGCGCACGCGCAGGTGTTCTCCACCGACGAGAGTCCGGTGAAGTACCACGCCTTCGACAAGGACCTGCAGTTGTGGGTCGGCGCCTGCCTCTACAAGGGCGTGGTCGACGTGTACCGGCTGTTCGAAGGCGAGATGGACGACGAGACGGCCGACCGGCTCTACCTGCAGGGCCGCGCGTTGGGGACGATGCTGCAGGTTCCGCAGGACATGTGGCCCGCAGACCGGGCCGCGTTCGACCGCTACTGGCAGAAGTCGCTCGACGAGGTGCACATCGACGACACCGTGCGGGAGTTCCTGTATCCGATCGCGGCGTCCCGGCTGCCCGGCCTGACGTTGCCCGGCCCGCTCCAACGGCAAGCGGACAAGGTGGCGCTGCTGATCACGACGGGCTTCCTGCCGCAGCGGTTCCGCGACGAGATGGGGCTGCCGTGGGACCCGCAGCGGCAGCGCAGGTTCGAACGGCTGATGGCCGCGCTGGCGGCGGTCAACCGCGTCTCGCCCCGCGTCGTGCGGCAGTTCCCGTTCAACGTCCTGCTCAAAGACCTGGACTGGCGCATGCGCACCGGGCGGCCGCTCGTCTGACCGGTGACCCGGTTCACTCAACCGGGCCGCCCCGTGCATCTCGACACTTAGGCCATGCAATGCTAACTTCAGCGAAAGTTAGCTTAGCCATACCGAAGTCGTCGCAAGGAGATGCGGGGGAGCGCGATCCTGACAGCACCAGGGTCCGGCACCGCGAACACAGTTCATGGAATTCGGAAGTGACACGATCGCGGTTCCGGCCGGCAGCCTGCGCGTCGATCAAGAGATCGTCAGCCGGTTCGCGACCTGCTGCCGCGTGCTGGGGTTGTCCGTGCACGACCGCCGGCGACCGGCCGATCCGGCCGCCGCCCGGAGCGGTTTCGCGGCGCTGACGCGCATCGCGCACGACCAGTGCGACGCGTGGGTCGGGCTGGCCGCCGCCGGCGACGACGCACCGCATGTCATCGAGGCGGTGTGGCAAACTTCGGCGACCTTCGGGGTGCTGCAGCGGGAGACCCAGCTGGCTCCCGGCGCGCTTGGCTTCCACTACGACACCGGCCTGTACCTCCGGTTCCTCGCATGCACCCGCGACGACTTCGCGCTGGCCTACGCGGTGCGGCTGTGCGACGCGACCCGCTACGAAGAAGCCGACGAGCTGATCGCCGGCCTGCTGGAACGCCGGCCGGGCTGGCTGGAGGCGCGGTGGGTGCGCGCGGTGTTGCACTACCGGACCGCGCGCTGGTCCGATGTGGTGCGCATGCTGACCCCGCTGGTGGCCGATCAGTCCCTCGACGAGACGCCCGCACACGCGGTCCGCGTCGCACTCGGCACCGCGCTGGCCCGGCTGGGCATGTTCGCCCCCGCGCTGTCCCACCTGGAGCGGCCCGAAGGGCCCGTGGCCGTCGCGGCCGTGGACGGCGCGCTGGTCAAGGCGCTGGCGCTGCGCGCCCAGGGTGAGGACGAGGACGCCCACGAGCTGCTGCAGGAGCTCTACGCCGCCAATCCGGAGAACGCAGAGATCGAAGAGGCGTTGTCCGACAACAGTTTCGGGATCCCGACCACGACGGCGGCGCGCATCGAGGCGCGCAGCAACCCGTGGGACCCGGACACCGAACCCGGCGAGGCGGACTTCGTCGACCCAGGCGCGAAGGACCGCAAGGCTCACCTGCTCGTCGAGGCCGAGGCCGAGCTCGCCGAGTTCATCGGTCTCGACGAGGTCAAGTATCAGGTGGCCCGCCTGAAAAGCTCGGTCGCCATGGCGATCCGCCGCCAGGAGCGCGGCCTGGCCGTCGCCCAGCGCACCAACCACCTGGTGTTCGCGGGCCCGCCCGGAACCGGTAAGACCACGATCGCCCGCGTGGTCGCCAAGATCTACTGCGGTCTGGGCCTGTTGAAGAAGGAGACCGTGCGCGAGGTGCACCGCGCCGACCTCATCGGTCAGCACATCGGTGAAACCGAGGCCAAGACCAACGCGATCATCGACAGCGCACTGGACGGCGTGCTGTTCCTCGATGAGGCCTATGCGCTGGTCTCCACCGGAGCCAAGAACGACTTCGGCCTGGTGGCCATCGACACGCTGCTGGCCCGGATGGAGAACGACCGCGACCGGCTGGTCGTCATCGTCGCCGGCTACCGCAAGGACCTCGACACGTTTCTCGACACCAACGAGGGTCTGCGGTCACGGTTCACCCGAAGCATCGACTTCCCGTCCTATTCAGGAAAGGAGCTCGTCGAAATCGCCACACGCATGGCCGAGAAGCGTGATTCGCGCTTCGAGGACGCGGCCCGCAGGGACATGGAGCGTCTGTTCGAGTACCTGGCGCAGGCCACCACGCCGGACGCCAACGGGGTGAACCGACGCAGCCTCGACATCGCCGGCAACGGCCGCTTCGTGCGTAACCTCGTCGAGCGTTCCGAGGAGGAGCGTGAGTACCGGCTCGATCATTCCGACCACGACGACTTCACCGACGACGAGCTGATGACGATCACCGCCACCGATATGTCAAACTCGGCCGGCCCGCTGCTGCGCGGGCTCGGTCTGTCCATGCCGCAAGAGCTTTCGGAGCAGCGGTGAGTACGCCCGAGGAGGAGCGCCGCTCGTTCGCCTCCCGCACCCCCGACAACGAGAATCCCGACCGCGTCGCCTACCGGCGCGGCTTCGTGACCCGTCACCAGGTCACCGGCTGGCGTTTCGTCATGCGCCGCATCGCATCCGGGGTAGCACTGCACGACACCAGGATGCTGGTCGACCCGCTGCGCACCCAGTCCCGCTCCGTGCTCGTGGGCGCGCTGATCCTGGTCACCGGACTGATCGGCTGCTTCCTGTTCTCTCTGATCCGTCCGTCGGGGGCGGCGGGCACCGACGCGGTGCTGGCCGACCGCGACACCGCGGCGCTGTACGTCCGGCTCGGCGAGCAGCTGCACCCGGTGCTGAACCTGACCTCGGCCCGCCTGATCACCGGTCGTCCCGACAACCCGGCCATGGTCAAGAGCAGCGAGCTCGACCGCTTCCCGCGCGGGAACATGATCGGCATCCCGGGGGCGCCGGAGCGCATGGTTGCCAACACCACCCGCGACGCGTACTGGACGGTCTGCGACGCGGTCGCCGGCACGGTCACCGGTGTCACCGTGATCGCCGGCCGCCCCGCCGAGGGCGGCGAGCGTGCCGCCGCGTTGCCTGCCGGGCACGCGGCGCTCGTCGAGAACGGCGGCCGCACCTGGCTGTTGTGGGACGGCAGGCGCAGCCCGATCGACCTCGCCGACCGCGCCGTCACCGGCGGCCTCGGCATCGGCGTGGATGTCGCTGCGCCGCAACCGATCGCAACGGGGCTGTTCAACGCGATCCCGGAGGCGCCGCAGCTGACCGTCCCGGCGATCCCGGGAGCCGGACTGCCGTCGGCCGCCCCGCTGCCCGAACCGCTTCCGGTCGGCGCGGTCGTCGTGTCCTACGACACCGACAACGCGATCCGCCACCATGTGGTTCTCGCCGACGGTCTGCAGCCGGTTTCGCCGGTGGTGGCCGCGATCCTGCGCAATGCGAACTCCTACGGTCTCGCACAGCCGCCGCGGCTCGACGCAGACGTCGTCGCCAGGATCCCGGAGGCCACCGGCATCGACACCGGGGCCTATCCCACGCAGCGGATCACGCTCGTCGACGCGACCGTTGACCCGGTGATCTGTGCGGCGTGGTCCAAACCGGAAGGCGCACAGGAGAGTTCCCTGACACTGCTGTCCGGAGCGGTGCTGCCGGTCGCCGACGGGGTGCGCACCGTGGAATTGGTCAGCTCCGGAACCCCCGGCGGTCCCGCCGACCGGGTCGCGCTTGCGCCCGGCACCGGCTACTTCGTCGACAGCGGCGGCGCGCTGTTCTGGATCAGCGACACCGGGGTGCGTTACGGCATCGACACGGGCGGCGGCGCCGCGGAAGGGGAAATCGACACCGTGGCCGCGCTAGGGCTGACCACCGCGCCGCTGCCCATCCCGTCGTCGGTGCTGTCCCAGTTCGCCGCCGGCCCGACGCTGTCGCGCACCGACGCGCTGCTGGCCCACGATTCGCTGGCCCCCAACCCGGCACCGGCCCGGTTGGAGACCACCTCTGCGTTGGAGAAACCATGAGCAGGCTGATCTTCGAGCACCGCAAGCGGGTGCCGGCGCCGGCGGTCCCGAAAGGTACCATCACCATCGAGCCGCCCCCGGAGCTGCCGCGGGTGGTCCCGCCGTCGCTGCTGCGGCGGGCGCTGCCGTACCTGATCGTGATCCTGATCGTCGGCATGATCGTCGCGCTCGTGGCCACGGGGCTGCGGATGATATCGCCGACCATGCTGTTCTTCCCGTTCGTGCTGCTGCTCGCCGCGACCGCGCTGTACCGGGGGACCGACAACAAGATGCGCACCGAGGAGGTCGACGCCGAACGCGCCGACTACCTGCGCTACTTGTCGGTGGTGCGGGACAACGTACGCGCGCATGCCGACGGACAGCGCGCGGCGCTACAGTGGTCGCATCCGGAACCGGCTGCACTGGTGGCTGTCCCGGGAACCCGCCGGCAGTGGGAACGCGATCCGCACGACCCCGACTTCCTGGTGCTGCGCGCCGGACTGCACGACCAGCCGCTGGCCACCACGCTGCGGGTCAAGGACACAGCCGATGAGATCGACCTGGAACCGGTGTCGCACAGCACGTTACGAAGCCTTCTCGACACCCAGCGCACCGTCCACGACGCGCCCACGGGCCTCGACCTGACCAGGGTCGCACGGATCACCGTGACCGGGGACGACGCCGCGGTCGTCGGCGCGGTGCGGGCCTGGCTCACCCAGGCCGTGACCTGGCACGACCCGTCGGTGCTCGGCGTCGCCTTCGCGGGTGCGCGGCTGGAGTCCGACTCGTGGTCATGGCTGAAGTGGTTGCCGCACACCGATATCCCGGGACAGGTCGACGGTGTCGGCACGGCCCGCTATCTGGCCACCGACGCCGCCGCGCTGCGCGCGCTGCTGGCCCCGGCGTTGGCCGAACGGGGACCGTTCACCGGGGACGGCCCGGCCGACGCCAAACACCTGCTCGTCGTGCTCGACGACCCCGACGCCGACCCCGACCAGTTCATCGGCCGGGGGCTGGCCGGCGTGACGGTGATCCACCGCACCGACCGGGACCCCGACCGCGACCAGTATTCCGATCCGGAGCGGCCCGTCCTGCGCGTCGCCGCAGGACGGATCTCGCGCTGGCAGAACGGAAGCTGGGCGCCCTACGTCGACACCGCTGACCGGATGGCAGCCGAGGACGCCCGGCACGTCGCGCGACGGCTGGCCCGCTGGGACTCCAACCCGCACCACGGCCGGTCCGCGAGCACCGGGGGCGCGGCGTTCACGACGCTGCTCGGCATTCCGGATGCGTCGGCGCTCGACGTCGCGGCACTGTGGGCGCCCCGCAACCGGGACGACGAACTGCGGGTACCCATCGGGGTGACCGCGACGGGAGAACCGCTGATCTTCGACCTCAAGGACGAGGCCGAAGGCGGGATGGGCCCGCACGGCCTGATGATCGGCATGACCGGGTCGGGCAAGTCACAGACCCTGATGGCGATCCTGCTGTCGTTGTTGACGACTCACCCGGCTGACCGGCTGATCGTGATCTACGCCGACTTCAAGGGTGAGGCCGGTGCGGACATCTTCCGTAACTTCCCGCAGGTCGTGGCCGTCATCTCCAATATGGCCGAAAAGCGCTCGCTGGCAGATCGATTCGCCGACACGCTGCGCGGTGAGGTGGCCCGGCGCGAACAGCTGCTCAAGGAGAGCGGCCGCCGGATCCAGGGCAGCGCGTTCAACTCGGTCACCGAGTACGAGAACGCGATCGCAGAAGGCCATGACCTGCCGCCGCTGCCCACGCTGTTCGTGGTCGCCGACGAGTTCACTCTCATGCTGGCCGAACACCCCGAGTACGCCGAGTTGTTCGATTACGTGGCCCGCAAGGGCCGCTCGTTCCGCATTCATCTGCTGTTCGCGTCGCAGACGCTCGACGTGGGGCGGATCAAGGACATCGACAAGAACACCTCGTACCGCATCGGTCTGAAGGTGGCCAGCCCGAGCGTGTCCCGGCAGATCATCGGTGTCGAGGACGCGTATCACATCGAGTCCGGCCGCGAACACAAAGGCGAGGGCTTCCTGGTGCCTGCACCGGGCGCACTGCCGATCAAGTTCCGCAGCACCTACGTCGACGGCATCTATGAACCGCCGCGGGTCGACAGGTCCGTCGTGGTGCACGCGATCCCCAAACCCCAGCTTTTCAGCGCGGGATGGGTCGATCCCGAACCCGACACGGTCATCGTCGAAGACGGCGCAGACGTCGAGGTGCTGCCCCCAAGGAAGCTGACCACCACGATCGGCGAACAGCTCGCGCAGTACGGGCCCCGCGCACCCCAGCTGTGGCTGCCCCCGCTGGACGAGCCGATCGCGCTGCGCGACGTGCTGGAGCGCTCCGGTGTCAGTGCGCGGCAGTGGCGCTGGCCGCTCGGCGAGATCGACCGCCCATTCGAGATGCGCCGCGACCCGCTCGTCTTCGACGCCACGTCGGCGGCGGCCAACATGGTGATCCACGGCGGCCCGAAGTCCGGGAAGTCCAGCGCGCTGCAGACTTTCGTGCTGTCGGCCGCGGCGCTGCACGCCCCCGGCGAGGTGTCCTTCTACTGCCTGGACTACGGAGGCGGCCAGCTGCGCGCGCTGGAGAACCTGGCCCACGTCGGAAGCGTGGCCTCCCCGCTGGAGCCCGAGCGGATCCGCCGCACGTTCGGCGAGCTCGAGCAGCTGCTGCGGCTCCGTCAGCGACACGGCGCGACCACGGGCAACGGCGGATATCGCGACGGGTACGGTGAGGTCTTCCTGCTGATCGACAACCTGTACGCGTTCAGCCGCGACAACACCGACACGTTCAACGCACGGAACCCGTTGCTGGCGAAGGTGACCGAGCTCGTCAACACCGGTCTGTCCTACGGCATCCACGTCGTGCTCACCACTCCGAACTGGCTCGAGGTGCCGCTGGCGATGCGCGACGGCCTCGGGCTGCGGCTGGAGCTGCGGCTGCACGACGCGCGCGACAGCAACGTGCGTGTGGCGGCCAAGGACGCAGCGTTGCGCCGGCCCGCCGAGAGCGTGCCCGCCGATCAGCCCGGGCGTGGCCTTACCATGGCCGCCGAGCACTTCCTGTTCGCCGCCCCGGCGCTGGAGTCCATTCCCGCGCTCAACGCCCGCTACCCGGACCAGAGCGCGCCGCCGGTACGGCTGCTGCCCACCGACCTCTCGCCGGCCGCGTTCCCGACGCTGTACCCGGCAGCCGAGCGGGTGGTGGTCGGCCAGCGCGAAGAGGACCTGGCCGCAGTCACCGTCGACTTCGGCGACAACCCGCTGATGATGGTGTTCGGCGACGCCAAGACCGGCAAGACCACCCTTCTGCGGCACCTGATCCGCACGGTGCGGGAGAACTCCCACCCCGACCAGGTCGCGTTCACCGTGATCGACCGGCGGCTGCAGCTGGTCGACGAACCGCTCTTCCCGGACAACGAGTACACGCCCAACATCGACCGGATCACCCCTGCCATGCTCGGACTGTCGGCGCTACTCGAAAAGCGGCGTCCACCAGCAGGTCTGAACCCGCAGGAGCTGAGTCGCTGGGACTTCCGGGCGGCGGATAACGGTGCGGGCAACCACCTGCACTACCTGATCATCGACGACGTCGACCAGATCCCGGACGGTCCCGCCGTCAGCGGCCCGTTCGCGGGGCACCGTCCCTGGACGCCGCTGATCGGACTGCTGGCCCAGGCCGCCGACCTGGGCCTGCGCGTGATCGTCACCGCCCGCGCGGCCGGCTCGGCGCACGCGGTGATGACCGCGCCGTTACTGCGGCGCCTCAACGATCTGCAGGCCACCACGCTGCTGCTGTCCTGCAACCCCCAGGACAGCGGCAAGATCCGTGGCCACCGGTTCGCCCGGCTCCCGGCCGGGCGGGCGATGCTGCTCGATGATGCAGACAGCCCGACGTTCGTCCAGCTCGTCAACCCCCTCGCCGAGGACACGGCCGCCCGATCCGGCCACAGCGGAAAGGAATACAGCTGATGACCCTGCGCGTAGTCCCCGAAGGCCTGACGGCGGCCGCCGCGGCGGTGGAGGCACTGACCGCCCGGATGGTCGCGGCGCACGCCGCCGCCGCGCCGCTGGTCACCGCGGTGTTGCCGCCGGCAGCCGACGCGGTGTCCCTGCAGACCGCCACCGGGTTCAGCGCCAACGCCGCCGAACACCAGACCGTGGCGGCCCAGGGCGTCGATGAACTCGGGCGGTCCGGCATCGGCGTCGGCGAGTCGGCCGCCAGCTACGCCGGCGGTGACGCGATGGCCGCATCGTCCTACCTGATCGCCCGAGGCTGAGCATGACTTCGCCGGTCTGGATGGCACTGCCGCCCGAAGTGCACTCGGCGCTGCTCAGCAGCGGCCCGGGGCCGGGGTCGATGCTCGCCGCGGCGGCGGCGTGGCAGTCATTGAGCACCGAATATGCCTCGGCTGCAGCGGAACTCAGCATGATTCTGGCCGGCGTACAGGCCGGGGCGTGGGAGGGCCCGAGCTCGGAACAATACGTCGCCGCGCACACGCCGTACCTGGCATGGCTGGCCCAGCAGAGCGCGGCCGGCGCGGCCTCGGCGGTGCAGCACGAGACCGCGGCGGCCGCGTACTCGACCGCGTTGGCCACCATGCCCACCCTGCCCGAGCTGGCACTCAACCACACCACTCACGCCGTGCTGGTGGCCACCAACTTCCTTGGCATCAACACCATTCCGATCGCACTGAACGAGGCTGACTACGTCCGGATGTGGATCCAGGCGGCCACCACCATGGCGACCTACCAGGCGGTGTCGAGTGCCGCGCTGGCCGCCGCGCCGACCGCCACACCCGCGCCGTTCGTGCTGGCACCCGGCGTCGGGGAGGCGGGCAGGGCGATGGCGGACATGACGCAGATGGGGGCCCAGCTGCAGGCCGCCGAGGCCGGGTCGGCGCTCGACCTGTCCAACATCATCGCCGACCTCATCCGCGCCTACGGCGAAGTGCTGAGGTTCCTTTTCGAGCCGATCTTCGACTTCCTGAGCGACCCCCTGGGCAACACGATCAGGCTCATCACCGACTTCCTCACCAACCCGGCGCAGGCTCTGATCACCTGGGGCCCGTTTCTGGCTGCCGTGGCCTACCAGGCGGTCTCATGGGTCGGCGCGTCGATCCTGTACCCGTCGCTGATTCTTCTGCCGCTGGTGGCGACCACGCTGGCGATCGTGCTCGGCGTGGGTGCCTACCTCTTGGAAAGGCTTCCGGCGCCCGCCGCGGACGTACCCGCCGAGGAACCCGCCGCATCGTCTGCGCCGGCTCCCAGCCGCGCCGACCAGCCGAATCCCGCGGTCGCCATCTCGGCTCCGCCGGCACCGAGCGGCGTTGCGGCGACGGCGGGCACGGTGGCGACGGGGACGGCACCGGCACCGGGCGCTCCCGCCGCCGCGGCCGCGCCGTTTGTGCCCTACGCGGTGGCCGGCCGCGACCCAGGTTCGGGGTTCTCGCCGACAGTGCGCGATTCCAGCAGTGCCAAAGCCCCGTCGTCGGGTATCCCGGCGGCGGCCTCGGGCATCGCCGCCTCGGCGGCCGAGCGTCGCAAGCGCCGGCGCAGACAGAAGGACGAGATCACCGGCCGCGCTTATGCCGACGCGTTCGCCGACTATGAGCCTGAGCCCGACGACGAGCCGCCGGCACGACAGGAACCCCGCATCGCGGCGACCGAGCGCGGCGCAGGGCCGATGGGTTTCGCCGGCACCGTGTCAAAGGACGGTGAACAGGCCGGCGGCCTGACCACGCTGGCCGGCGACGCGTTCGGCGGCGGCCCGAAAGCGCCGATGCTCCCGGGCACGTGGGACCCGAACACCGAACCCGACGAGCACCGCAACCACCACGATGGATCCAATGGAAAGGACTCTCAATGAGCATGCTGGACGCTCACATCCCGCAACTGGTCGCCTCCGAGGCGGCGTTCGGTGCCAAGGCCGCGCTGATGCGCAGCACGATTGCCCAGGCCGAACAGGCGGCGCAGTCTGCCCAGGCCTTTCACATGGGCGAGTCGTCGGCGGCGTTTCAGGCCGCGCACGCCCGTTTCGTGGAGGCCTCGGCCAAGATCAACGCCCTTCTGGACCTCGCGCAGGCCAACATCGGTGATGCAGCGGCCTCCTACGTGGCCGAAGATGCCGCCGCCGCAAGCAATTACACCGCCATCTGACCCGGCCGACCGACACCTCAGCGGAAAGAGACCTCGATGTCACAGATCATGTACAACTACCCGGCGATGCTCGCGCACGCCGGCGAGATGAACAGCTACGCCGGCGCCTTGCACGCGGTCGGTGCTGACATCGCCAGCGAGCAGACCGCGCTGCAGAGCGCCTGGCAGGGCGATACCGGTATGACCTACCAGGCCTGGCAGGCGCAGTGGAACGGCGCCCTGGAGGAATTGGTCCGGGCCTACCGCGCGATGGCCAGTACCCACGAGATGAACACAACGTCGATGGCCGCACGCGATCAGGCCGAAGGCGCCAAGTGGGGCTGACCGGTAGCCGTGCACGCTAATGCCGTCGAGCTGAACGCCGACGCGGCCTGGTTTCTCGCAGACATCCTCGGGGCGGGAACGTTCCCGTGGGTGCTGGCGATCACGCCGCCCTACAGCGACCACTCACAGCGGGCACAGTTCGAGCGGGAACAGTTCGAGCGGCTGGCCCGGCTGAGCGTCATGACTGCCGACCGGGTGATCGATCCCGCGGTGGCGCGGTGGATCCGGGTGGTGTGCCGGCCCACGCAGTGGTTGGAGCTCCGATTCGTCGGGGAGCGCGGCGCGATGCTGCGCGGCATCATCGCCCGCGACGCCATGCGCACGGTCGTGGCGCTGCGCAGCGGCGGGCTGATCACCCTGACCGAGATGCAGATCGACCATCCACAGGCATTGGTTCCGGTGCTGACCGTCGGCCTGTCGGGGCGCGCGCCCGCGCGGTTCACAGAGTTCTCGCTGCCCGCCCGGGTCGGGGCCAAGGCCGACGACCAGATCCGCAGGGGTGCCACGGCGCGGGACCTGCTCGACTACCTCGGTGTCCCCCCGTCCGCGCGCCCTGTTGTGGTGGCCGCGTTCGAACAGGCCCGGACCTACGTCGAGATCGTGGCCGGTCAGCATCGCGACGGGCACCGCGTCAGCACCGACGTCGGTGTCAGCGTTGTC
Source organism: Mycobacterium sp. 4D054 (assembly GCF_052245755.1). NCBI lineage: Bacteria > Bacillati > Actinomycetota > Actinomycetes > Mycobacteriales > Mycobacteriaceae > Mycobacterium > Mycobacterium sp. 4D054. The sequence goes on along the minus strand of NZ_JBQQCF010000045.1, from coordinate 9,263 downwards.
GACACCGCGGTGGGCCGAGTGCTGGTCAGTCCGACCAAAGCCCGTGACGGGGAGTGGATCTCGACGTTCACACCCGGGGAGCCGGTGGCCGTGGCCGCCGCCGTGGAGCGGCTGACCGCTGCGCTCCCGGACGGACCCTGGTTCCCCGACCAGTCCGTCACCAGAGACTTCGACAGCAGAAGCCAGAGAGAAGAGATATGCCACCGCTAGACACCAACACCCTCGGCCCGGCCGGCGCCGTGATGCCGATCGTCCGCGTCGCGGTCCTCACCGCCGCGGTGGGCGACGAGGACGCCGCGGACCGCGGCGGACGCATCACCGAGATCGCGCTGCCCGCAGATCTCCCGCTGCGCGAGATCGTTCCGGCGGTGCAGCGCATCGTGACGCCGAGCGACGACGACGGCACGGCAGGCCGACTCAGCCTCGCACCGATCGGCGGTGCGCCCTTCAGCCTGGACGCGACCTTGAACACGGTCGGTGTCGTCGACGGCGATCTGCTTGCGCTGCAGCCGATTCCAGCAGGTCCGCCGGCGCCTCGCATCGTCGAGGACATCGCCGACGCGGCGATGATCTTCTCGGCGTCCCGTGAGAAGCCCTGGGGACAAGGGCACATCCGGCGCGGCGCCACCGCGGCGGTGATCGCCCTGACCCTGGCGGCCACCGCCCTCGCCGTCGCCCACCGGGTGTTCACCGATTCGATGATCGGCCTGTTCGCGGTCAGCGCGGTCGCAGTCGGCGCCGTGCTGGGCGCGCTGGTGGCCCGGGCCAACTCGCCGCGGTTGGCCGCCGCGCTTGCCGCTGCGGCGCTGCCCTCGGTGGCCGCGGCCTTCACACTGGCAGTGCCCGGCGAATTCGGCGCCTCGAATATCGTGCTCGGCGCAGCCGGGGTGGCGGCGTGGTCGATCATCAGCATCACGGTCGGTGAGCGGGCCATCGCGTTGTTCACCGCCGCGGCGGCGTCCGCGCTCGGCGTGCTGCTGGTCTCCGCGGCGGCTGCGATCTGGACCCTGACGCCGGTCCACATCGGCTGCATCCTGATCGTGGTCGCGCTGATCGTCACGGTGCAGGCGGCGCAGTTGTCGGCCATCTGCGCCCGGCTGCCCGTGCCGGTGATCCCCGCACCGGGCGACCCCGCACCGTCGGCGCCGTCGCGCCGGGTGCTCGAGGACCTGCCGCGCCGCATCCGTGCGAGCGACGCGCACCAGACCGGGTTCATCGCCGCCGGTGTGCTGCTCGGTGTGGCCGGTTCGGTGTTCGTCGTGTGGCCCGGCGTCGCCGGCCAAGGCAGCACGTCGCCGTGGGCATGGTTCCTGGTCGGCGCGACCGCGCTCGGTGCGGTGCTGCGTGCCCGCGTGTGGGATTCGTCCTCCTGCAAGGCGTGGCTGCTCGCTCAGCCGTTCCTGATCTCGGCCGTGCTGTCCGCCGTCTTCGCGGCGGCCGGCCGATACGATGCGGCGTGGTGGGCTGCGGGCGCGTTCGCCGTCGTCGTCGCGGCGTGGGTGGTGGCGGCGTTGAACCCGCGTATCGCCGAACCGGAGACCTACTCCCTGCCGATGCGCCGACTGCTCGGCTTCGCCGCCGCCGCCGTGGACGCGTCGGTGATCCCGGTGATGGCCTATCTCGTCGGGCTTTTCGCCTGGGCGCTGAACGGATTCTGATGCGGCGTGCGAGTGCCGCGCTGGCGGTGACGGTCACGATGCTGGCGGTCGGTGCAGCGCCGGCCGGTGCCATTCCGCCGCCTCAGGTCGACCCCGCCACCCCCACCCCCAACGGCAGCGCGGGCCCGATCGGGGCACTGGCGCAACGCAATCCGTGTGTGACGAGCACCGCTATCCCGGGGACCGAGCCCTTTGCCTCTGACGTGAATGCGTCCGCGCTGAATCTGTCCCAGGCCTGGACCCACAGCAGGGGCGAGGGGCAGACCGTCGCGGTGCTCGACACCGGGGTCAGGCCCGGACCCCGGCTGCCCGACGTCGAGGCCGGCGGTGACTATGTCGCCTCCGGGGACGGCCTGACCGACTGCGACGGGCACGGCACGCTCGTCGCTGGACTGATCGCCGGACAGCCTGGCGCAGATGGCTTCTCGGGTGTCGCACCGGACGCACGCATCCTGTCGATCCGCGTGGCATCGCCGCGGTACGCGCCCCGTGATGGCGGTGAGGACCCGGCCCTCACCCGCGCGGCACTCGACACTCAGGCGATGGCGGCTGCGATTGTGCGCGCCGCAGACCAGGGCGCCCGGGTGATCAGCATCTCCGCGGTGACCTGTGTGCCGGTCGGCAAGAACTTCGATCAGGACGGGCTGGGCGCGGCACTGCGGTACGCCGCAGTCGACAAGGATGTGGTGATCGTCGCTGCCGCCGGCGACAACGGTCCCGCATGCGAATCCAATCCGCCCTCCGATCCGGCGCTGCCGGCGGATCCGCGCAACTGGTCCGGGGTTTCGGCCGTGTCGATACCGGCGTGGTGGCACGAGTATGTGCTGTCGGTCGGTTCGCTCGGATCCGACGGGCGGCCGTCGTCGTTCACGATGGCCGGGCCCTGGGTCGGCATCGCCGCACCGGGGGAGAACATCACGTCCGTGAGCAACGACGACACCGGCGGCCTGGCCAACGGCCTGCCCGCAGAACAGGACCGGATCGACCCCGTTCGCGGTACCGGCTATGCGACGGCATACGTGGCCGGCGTCGCGGCGTTGGTGCGCAGCAGGTTTCCGGAGCTGCCGGCACGGCAGGTGATCGAGCGTCTGACCGGTACGGCGCAGTCGGCGGCCCGATCCCCGTCGAACCTCGTCGGCGCCGGCCGGGTCGACCCCGTGGCAGCGCTGACCTGGAATGTGCCCGACACCAACGACATCGACCCCGCGGCGGTCAAGCCGATCGCCGCACCGCCGCCACCGCCGCCGCATGATCCCGTCCCGCGCGCGGTCGCGTTCACCGGGGCCGGGGTGCTGGCGCTCGTGGTGCTCGCCGTAGCGGTATCAAGCGCGAGAAGGAAGGAAACGTCGTCATGACCGTCCGGCTCACCCTGGCCGCGTTGCTCGTCGTACCGGCCGTGATGGCCTACCCGTGGCAGACCGTTCCACACCGATGGCTGCTCGGTGTGGCCGTGGTTGCGGTCATCGTCTTGTTCGCCCGCTGGCGCGGCCGGTATGTGACGACCATCGTCGGCCGGCGGTTGGCGATCCTGCTGCGGGGCGGACGGATCCGCGACGACTCCAGGTCCGACGAGTACGTCACCGTCGTGCTACGGCTTGAACCATCGGACACCGCCGAGCCTGCATTGACATTGGTGGCCGGCTACCTGGACCGCTACGGCATCAGGTTCGACAAGGTCCGCGTGACAAGCCGGGAGGCGGACGGAACCCGGATCACCTGGGTCGGACTCACCCTCGGCGCGGCCGGTAACATCGCGGCGCTGTCGGCCCGGTCGGCTGCTATCCCGTTGCGCGACACCGCAGAATTGGCGGCTCGTCGGCTCGCCGACCACCTGCGTGAGACCGGGTGGGAGGTGTCGGTCGACGATACCGCGGCGGTCCCGCTCCAGGATGAAGCCAAGGAGCGGTGGCGCAGTGTCGAGGACGGCCGGGGCTACCTCGCCGCATACGCGCTCGTCTCCGACGAACCACTCGACGACATGCTCTCGGCGGTCCGGGACCTCGACGCGGTCGAGCTCTGGACCGCTGTGGAATTCACCGGGGACAGAACGCGACCCGAGTTCGCGGCGGCCTGTGCCGTGCGCACCGCTCAACGACCGGGAGCCCGGGCGCCGCTGCCGGGGCTGAGCCCGCAACATGGCCGGCACGCCGCGGCGTTGGCGGCGCTGGCACCGGCTTCGGATCAGCGGTTGCCCGGTCCCACCCGCCCGGTGCCGCCGGTGCTCAGTCGAACATGAACCCGCCGAGGAAGCGGGTCATCCGGCGCAGGTAGTCGGGTTGGCTGACATGGAGCACGTGGTTGCCCGGGAACCAGTGGAAGGCGCACTGATCCCAGTGCCGCCACAGCATCTCGGCCTGCTCGGGTGGCGCCAGCCGGTCGCCGAGGCCGGCGATGATCAGCCGCCGGTCCTTCGGGACCAGCGGCCGGTAGTTCAGCGGCGACGAGTACATGGTGGCCGCGTCGACGAGCTCGGTGTCGGTGCGGGCGATCCAGTCCCGCAGCGCCACCACCTTGTTCGCGGGGAACCACTCGTCCACGGTGCGGTCCGGGGTGACGACCGGGACGTTCGGGATGACGGCCTGGACGCGGTCGTCGACGCTGGCGATCAGCGCCGAGGTGTATCCGCCCAGCGACATCCCGGTCAGCGCGATCCGGTCCACGCCGGTGAACTCGAGATAGTCGATCACCGAACGGAAGTCGTGCACCGCCTGCGCCATCGCCTCGGCGAAGCCCGCCATGCCGTGCGCGAAGTAGCCGTGCCCGCTGAACGGTGAGTACTTCTCGGCGCGCCGGCCGTGGAACGGCAGCGTGTACAGCATCACGTCGTAACCGCTGCGGTAGAACCAGGGCAGCGAGAAGAACAACCCGTTGAACAGGTATGCCGATCCCATGAATCCGTGGATCAGACACAGCGTCGGGCGCGGGCCGTCGTCGTGGCGCCAGTGCTGAGCGTGGACGACGTTGTTGCGGACGAATCCCGCGCACTGGTCGCGCAGTGCGGGGTTGACGGCCTGGAAGCTGCTCTGGAAGCGGATGTTGCGGACGTTGCCGCGCGCGACCCATTCCGCGACCGGATTGGCGGGCCGCGACGACACCCGGGGCGGCGACTGCGGCGCCGGGAACGAGGTCTGCGGATCCTGGGCGGCGGCGAGCTCGGCGTAGAAGCGCAGATGCTCACGCTCGGCCCTTGTGTCCGATCTGCGCAGGGCGCCGGCCACCGACGGCACCATCGTGGCGCTGAGCAGCGACGCGATCGACGTGCGCAGCGCCAGGTCGGCGATCGCGGACGAATCCACGATCAGGCGTTGCTGCCACGTCAGGTCGACCCGGCGCGGCAGACCGCGGGCGGTGGCGTCGGCGCCGGGGACGTCGGGAACCGGGATGAGCGGCGCCTCCACGGGAGCCTGCGATTCGGTCACGGCGCCGCCTTTCTCACCGGTTGCGGCCCGATGGTAGCCCCGGTGTCGGGCCCAGTTGGGCCGAACAACCGAACCCCGTTGTCGTGGAACACGTTACGCAGCCAGGAATCGTCCACCCCGGGCAACTCGGTGAGTGCGGACAGTGCATGTGCGTAGCCGTACGGGATGTTGGGGAAGTCGCTGCCGAACAGAATGCGGTGCCCCATGTCGCGGAGCCGGCCGTACTCGGCGTCCGGGAACGGCATCTTCTCCTCCATGAAGCCGGTGAACGCCATCGTCGTGTCCAGGTGCAGCTGCTCGAATTCGTTGCAGAGATCCAGGAACTCGCGATATTCCGGGCCACCCATGTGGGCGATGATCAGCCGCAGCCGGGGATGCCTGTCGAGGACGGCCCGAATCGGAGCGGGCCCGGTGTGCTGGCCGGGGGCCGGGCCCGATCCGCAGTGGATGACCACCGGGACGCCGGCGTCCTCGATCACGCCCCAGACGGCGTCGAGCAGAGGGTCCGCCGGGTCGTAGCCGCCGACCTGGACATGCGCCTTGAACACGCGGGCGCCGGAGTCGAGCGCGGCGGTGACGTACCGGGCGGCGCCCGGTTCGGGGAAGAACGTCGCGGTGTGCAGGCAGTCCGGGGTGTCCGCGGCGAAGCCGGCCGCCCACTGGTTCAGCCACGCCGCCATCTCGGGTTTGTGCGGATAGACCAGCGACGTGAAGGCCAGCACGCCGAACGAGCGCAGGGTGCGTAACCGGTCGTTCTCGTCGCTGCGGTAGGTGATCGGCCACGGCCTGCCGATCAGCGGACCCGCGTCGTCGAAGTACTGCCAGACCTTGTCCATCACGTTCTTCGGCATGAAGTGCGTGTGCACATCCACGATGCCGGGGAGGCCGAGAGCCTGCCATATCCGCCGGACCGATTCGGGTTCATCCATCGAGTCGATGATGACACCGCCGTGGGGGAGCAGAATCGGCGGGTATGTGGGACCCCGACGTCTACCTGAGTTTCGCCGACCACCGCGGGCGGCCGTTCTTCGATCTGCTGGCCCGGGTCGGGGCCGACGCCCCGCGCCGGGTGGTGGACCTGGGCTGCGGCCCGGGCAATCTGACCGGGGTGCTGCCCATGCGCTGGCCGGACGCGCAGGTGGCGGGCTGGGACACTTCTGCGGAGATGGTGGCCGCGGCGTGCGAACGTGGGGTAGACGCGCGTCTGGGTGATATCGCGGACTGGGCGCCCGAACCCGGCACCGACGTGGTGATCGCCAACGCCGCGCTGCAGTGGGTGCCCGGACACCGCGATCTGCTGGTGCGCTGGGCCGGGCAGCTGGAACCCGGGTCGTGGATCGCGTTCCAGGTGCCGGGCAACTTCGAGGCCCCGTCGCACGCCGCGATCCGGGAGGTGGCCCGTCGCGACCCGTTCGCCGAGGCGTTGGCCGACATGCCGTGGCGGGACGCGGACGTGGTGGGAACCCCGGCCGAGTACGCCGGTCTGCTCACCGACGCCGGTTGTGCCGTGGATGCCTGGGAGACCACCTATGTACACGAATTGCGCGGTGAAACACCGGTGTTGGACTGGATCACCGGTACCGCGCTAACCCAGGTACGGGAACGGCTGACCGAGGGCGCCTGGCAGCGGTACCGCGCCGAGTTGAGTCCGGTACTCGACGCGCACTACCCGAAACGCGCCGACGGAATCACGTTCTTTCCGTTCCGCCGGATATTCGTCGTCGCCCAGGTGAAGTGACCGGTCAGATCGGCAGCCCTTCCCTCTCCGCGTCGGCGCGGTACCGGTCGACCCATTCGTCAGAGCGTTGATCGGCCTGCCGTTCCAGTGCGGGCGGCGGGGCCAGACGCGGGTCCTGGCCGAGCTTCTCCAGCACCTCGGCGACGACCTGGGTCAGGTTGCGCCACAGCACCGGATACGGCACCTCCATCGGCTCGACGTTCTCCTCGGCGAACCAGTTACGCCACCCTGCCTCCTGCTCGCGCAGCATCCTGACGACGTGCGCGATGGCGCCGGCGTGGTATTCGGCGCGCGCGTCGCGGTTGGGGTCGGGCCGTCCGCGCCAGACCCGCGTCTGCACCGCGCGCCAGAACGAAATCGCTTGGGACACAACGTCGGGGCGGTGAACGTGAATCAGCACTGGGTCGCTACCGACGACGTCACGGATCGCCGACAGCAGTCCGGTGCCGGAGCGGTCCGGCAGACCCGCGGCCCGCTGGAGCAGCAGCGGGGTCTGGTTCCACATCAGCTTGCCGCCCCACACCCCGTTCGGCGTACGCCCGACGGTGCGGATGTAGTCCCGCCAGATCTCCGGTGGCGCCAGGTCGGGCTTGCCTTCGTCGGTGGGATCCAGCAGACGCAGGATCGACTCGTCCTCGACGCCTTCGAACCACTGCCGCGGCTGGGGTGACTGACTCGTGGTCGGGAGGTACTGGAAGAACTCGCCGGGCTCGCCGGCGACGCCGGTGGCGCGCAGGGATTCGACCAGCAACGTGCTGCCGCTGCGCTGAGACGCGAGCACGAGATACGCCGTCGAACTGGCTGACATGCGCGAGAGCTTAACCGGAAACCGGGAGCGCGGCAGCCCTGGTATTTGCGATCAGCGTGAGTCGAACTCTTGCGTGGAGCTGCGAGCGTGGTCGATGCCGCGCTCAGCGGCATTCGCTGAGCGGCTTGGGATTTGGATCCCCTGAACTCGCGCATACGTCTGGGTGTAGCGGTCGGCGATACGGGTGCCCACGAAGTCCGACGGAATGACGTCCTTGACCTGCTGTCGCCAGGCGTCGAGCAGAAGTGCCAACTCGGTGCTCACGGCGTCGGCGGTATCGCTGACCTCTGCGCCCAGCAAATTGTGTTGCTCGGTGGGATCGTTGGTCAGGTCGTAGAGCTCACGTTCAGGACGCGGGGTTCGTACCCGCGGCCCGACTTCACGCCCCGGCGCGCTGTCGGCGATGTCCCACGGCAGGTCGAGAAGCGGTCGCGGCGCGTAGTTCTCGATGTAGCTGTACTCCTTGGTGCGGACGGCCCGGATCGGGTCGAACGAGTCGTGGTAGGTCTTCATCGTGTAGACCGCAGTCCTGACCGGCTGCTCGTCGGGAGCCGTCAATTGCATTGCGTGCGAGAGTCCTTCGACGTCCGGCGGAACGTCGAGGCCGAGCAGCTCGAGCAGGGTCGGGACCAGGTCGACACCGCTGAACAGTTCCTCGTAGACCCGAGGTGTGACGTCGGCGTTCCGGGGCGGCCGGACGATCAGTGCGACGCCGGTGCCCGCGTCGTAGAGCGTGGACTTGGCACGGGGCAGCGCCGGCCCGTGGTCGGTGACGAAGACCACCCAGGTGCTGCGGTCCAGGCCGGTGGCTTCCAGCGTGTCCAGCAGCTGGCCGACGGCGGCGTCGGCGACGGAAATCGATCCGTAGAAGTCCGCGAGATCCTGGCGGACGTCGGCGGTGTCGGGGAGGTATTCGGGCAGGGAGACCGCGTGCGGGTCGGCCGGCTGGTAGCGGTCGTGGGGGTAGGGCCGGTGCGTCTCGAAGAACCCGGCGGTGAGCAGGAACGGCTTGTCCGGCGGGTCGGTGAGCCAGCGGGTGGCCTGCTCGACGACGTACTCGCAGTACGAGTTGGACACATCGAACTCCTCGAAGCCGAGCCGGTCCGGGAACGACGTCTCGTGCTGCATTCCGAGAAGAGCGGTGTACCAACCATTCTCACCGAGGATGTGCGGCAGGGTGCGGACTCCCGCGCGGTACTCCCAGCCGTGATGCGCGAGCCCGACCAGTCCGTTGGATTGGGGGTAGCGGCCGGTGAACAGCGACCCTCGGGACGGGCTGCACAGCGGGGCGGTTGCGTGGGCGGCGGTGAAAAGGACGCCCTCTTCGGCCAGTCGGTCAAGCCGGGGGCTATGGACGTCGGCGTGGCCGTAGGCGCCGAGATGGCGGCCGAGGTCGTGCCAGTGCACGAGCAGGACGTTGTCTCGGTGCGGTGTGGTCACGGATGCCCTTTCCGTCGCGACGGCGCGTTATCCCCAAACCCGAATCTATCCACAGCCGGATAAGTTGGCCGTCCCTGTTGCCTCATGTCAAGATGCGCGCGAAGGCTGATTCGTTGCCTCACGTGAACGTGCGCGCTTGGTGACTGGGGCCTTAGTGGCGGGACCAGCTTTGCTGGTGGTGATCGTCAAGAGCTGGGCGG
>NZ_JBQQCF010000044.1:0-44239 GCF_052245755.1 Mycobacterium sp. 4D054 | reverse complement strand
CCGGGCGGCCAGTCCTTTCAAGCCGCACCACCAGGGCCGGCTACGACCATGCAGCCTCACCCGACCCACCCGGGTCACAGCCCAACGTAACAACACGAAGTAACTGCAACTACGAACTTAAGGACGATCAAAGTGACCGAATGTGAAAGTTTCCAAGCGACGTTCGCGTTCGTCGACCTGTCCGGATTCAGCGTCCTGACGGAAATGTGCGGGGATGAACAAGCCGCCAGTATGGCGGGCCGTCTGCTTGCCGTGGCCCGTGAGTCGCTCGGACCGGACGTCACCATCGTCAAGACGATGGGTGATGCGGTCATGCTGCGAGCCAGCGAGACCGAGCCGATGGTGGCGACCATCCTACGACTCGCTGACCGCGCCGCCGAGGAGGACGGATTTCTTGCGCTGCGGGCCGGCATTCACCGCGGCAGTGCGGTCCAGCGCGACACCGACTACTTCGGACACGGTGTGAATGTGGCCGCGCGCCTCACAGCGCTGGCCGGCGCCGGGCAGGCTCTCTTCACCGAAGAAGTTCGCCGGGCCTGCGCGCAGCGCGGCCTCTCGCTAGAGCCATTAGGAGTCAAGCGACTTCGCAACATTGCGACACCGATAAAGGTCTACGCGGTGGGACTGGCGGCGGCCCGCTATCCCACCGACCCGGTGTGCCGGGTGCGCGTCGATCCCGCCACGGCGGCCAGCCATCTGCGTCACTCAGGTCATGACTGGTATTTCTGCTCACCGCAGTGCGCTCAACGATTCGTCGCCGCACCAACGCAGTACGCGTAGGCAAAAGCAATCAGCACTCGCCACCCGCGGGGAATCACTCAAGGACTGAGCACAGATCGGGGTCGTCTGCGGGCGGGCTCAAATCGATCGGCGCTGTAGTCCTTCACGCAGCGTCCTGGGCCTGCGCCCATGCGGTGTAACCGCCGATCAGATCACTAACGTTGGCGAATCCGTCGGCCCGCATCATTGAGGCGGCCACGCTGGAGCGCCAGCCGCCTGCGCAATGCACCACGATCGGCTTGCCCCTAGGAACTTCTGCGCACTGGGTGCGCAGCTGGGCCAGTGGGATGTGCACCGCGCCGGGAATCGTGCCGACGTCGCGTTCGCCGGGATTGCGGATGTCGATCACGGTGACCGCATTCTCGGCCCGCAGCCGGTCGAGCTCAGCGGCGCTGACCCGTGGCGCCGGTTGAACGAGATCGGTCAGCTCAGCCGGGAAGGCACCGTCAGTGCCGACGGTGAGATAACCCACCACGTTGTCCGAGCCGATGCGGGCCAGCCGCATGGCCGCGGTCTGCTCGTCACCGGGGTAGGTGATCAGCGCGATGTTGGCGCCCACCTCGGCGACCATGCCGACGGTTTCAGCGAAGCGGCCGTCGAAGCCGACGTTGACCGATCCGCGGAGATGACCGGCCGCGAAGTCGTCGACCGACCGCGCATCCACGACCCGAACGCTGGTCTGCAGACCGGCCCGTAGCTGAGCCGCGGCCATTGGGGGAATCCTGCGGCGCTGATCCAGCAGTGGGTGAACCCGCTTGTTCATCGCCGCGTCCATCGAGAAGTACGCGGGTGCCGCGGGCTGGCCGTGGGTGACCAGCTCGACGAAGTCGGCCTCGGTCATCGGCTGCACCGACGGGTTGGTGCGGCGCTGCTCGCCGATCGTGGAGGTCAGCTCGGCCGAGAGGTTTTTTCCGCACGATGAACCCGCGCCGTGGGCGGGCATCACCGTGACATCATCGGGCAGCGCCAGCAGCTTGTCGTGGATGCTGTAATACATCGCCCGAGCTAGGTCGGCAGTCGAACCGTCACCCAGATTGGCCAGGTCCGGACGACCCACATCGCCGATGAACAATGCGTCACCGGTCAGCACCGCGACGGGCTCTACGTCGGGACGTTCACGCACCAGGACGCTGATCGATTCCCAGGTGTGCCCCGGGGTCGAGAGGATCTCCAGATCGACCTCGCCGAGCGAGAGGTGCTGCCCGTCAGACAACCGGCGGATCGGATAGTCAGTCTGGGCGGCCGCGCCGAAGCCGATCCACCCGCCGGTGGCCTCCACCAGCTCCAGGTGGCCCGAGACGAAGTCCGCGTGAAAGTGGGTGTTAATGACGCCTTCGATCGTCAACCCGTGCCTGGCGGTGTCGTCGAGGTATTCGGTGATGTCGCGGCGCGGGTCGACAACCACTGCGCGCCCGCTGCTTTCGTCTCCAATCAGATACGACGCGTGCGACAGGCACTCGATGTAGTACTGCTCCAGAATCATCGTCTTTCCTTCTCTAGATAGGCCCTGCTGCCTCCACTTCGGGCCCTCACATCCCAACACAACAATACCCCCGTGGGTATATTATTCCGTGATCGCAATACCTAGTGGGGTATTTCTAGTATGGTTCTAATATACCCCCGGTGGTATCGCGCGCACAGGCGGCGGCTACGACGTCAACTGGGAGGACGACATGACGGTGTCGAACACCGCGATGTGCGGTTTCGCTGCGAGGCCGCCGACGTGACGGCCTTGACCGTCGTCCTGGCCGTGGTCGTGGGAGTCTCGCTGGGACTGTTGGGCGGGGGTGGCTCAATCCTGACCGTCCCGCTACTGACCTACGTCGCAGGACTGGACGTCAAGGAGGCGATCGCAAGTTCGCTTCTGGTCGTCGGCGTCACCAGCATGGTCGGCGTCATCGCTCATATGCGGGCCGGGCGCGTGCGGTGGCGCGTCGCACTACGGTTCGGCGCAGCGGCTATGACCGGGGCTTTCTGCGGCGGCCTACTGGCCGGCGTCATCCCCGAAACGGTGCTGCTAGTCACCTTCGCAGTGATCATGATCGCCTCCGGGATCGCGATGCTGCGCGACCGCAAGACAACTTCCGGCGACGAGGCCCCGCAGGTTCAGGTGGCCAAGGTGGCCGTAATCGGTGGCGTCGTCGGTGCGTTGGGCGGTCTCGTCGGCGCGGGTGGCGGCTTCCTGCTGGTACCTGCGCTGGTCCTGCTGGCCGGACTTCCGATGCCCGCCGCGATCGGTACCTCGTTAGTGGTGGTCGCAATGCAATCGTTGGCCGGTCTAGCCGGACACCTGACCGGTGTACGGATCGACTGGAGCCTGGCAGCGATGGTCACGGCCGCTGCAGTGGTGGGCGGTTTGATCGGCGGACGGCTAACTGGCAGGGTCGACCCCGAAACGCTGCGCAAGCTGTTCGGCTGGTTCGTTTTGCTGATGGCGGCGGTGATCCTCGCGCTGGAGACAACACCAGTGGTCGGTGCCGCGTCGTTAGCCCTGACCGTCATCGGCGTAGGCGTCTATTTCACCTGCAGCCGTACCAGGTACTGCCCGTTGCGTTGGATCCTCCTCGCTCACATGAAGCCGGCTGCGGCGCGGTGACCGCTATGAGCGCGCGGGAAGCATACCCCCACGGGTACTGTTGAAATTGGTGAAACCGCAGGAAAGGAAGCCACGATGGTTGGCGACGAAGACAGCATCGCCGCAGTATTAAATCGGCTGCGACGCGCTCAAGGACAGCTCGCCGGCGTGATTGCGATGATCGAGCAGGGACGCGACTGCAAAGACGTTGTTACCCAACTCGCCGCTGTCTCGCGAGCCCTCGACCGGGCGGGATTCAAGATTGTTGCGACCGGCCTGCGCGAATGCATCACCGGCGACGGCAGCGAGAGCGCCAAGCCGATGACCGAAGCCGAACTCGAGAAGCTCTTCTTGGCACTCGCCTGACCTCCCAAGTCCACTTACGTCACCGATCCCTTAATGCTGCTTGCCGAACCACGGTGGGGGTCAGATTGGGCCGATCCGAGGTGGCAGCCGCCGGAACCGGTGAACGGGTAGAGCAGTTGGGCAAGGTATCCGGTGGGATAGTCGGGTTTGGCGGCCATGCCGAGCTGGGTGGAGTCGAAGCGGCGGGCGGGGTCATAGGAGAAGGTACGCATCAGGTGGTCCCACACCAGGGTGAACAACCCGAAGTTGACGTCACCGATGCCGGCCCATTTGAGGTGGTGGAAGCGGTGTCCTTCATTGAGGGCCAGGACGTATTTGGCGGGGCCGATGCGGTAGTCGGCGTTGGAGTGCTGCAGCAGCAGCTGTATCGCCACCGCCAGGGCCAGCGCTGAGGCCACGTTGACGGGCAGCCCGATCAGGATCAGGGGTGCGACCCCGGCGGCCATCTCCACGGTTTGGTGCAGCGGGTGTTTCATCAGGCCGTTGAGGCCATAGAAGCGGCTGATGCTGTGGTGCACCGCGTGAAAGCGCCAGAGCACCCCGATCTTGTGACTGGCCAAATGAACCACGGTGATCCCGAAGTCCGCGACCAGGATCGCGGCGAGGACCTGTGCGACGAATGGCCAGCTGTGCGGCCACAACTGGGGCGCGGGGACGATCGCGGCCAGCAGCGGGATGGCGGCGACGCTGGCCAGGATGAGGGTTTCGTTGACCGCGACGTGGATGCGGTCGCGGGTGCTGTCGGCGCGGTCGTGGTTCCACTGCGGGTCATAGGGGATGATCCGCTCCACCACGAACGCCGTCGCGATCGCGGCCGCCAGAATGATCAGCAGCCAGTACTTGGGTGCGCCTGCGGCGGCGACGGCGATGCCCGCACCGTTGAGGCCGATCAGCATGAACGGCACGTAGCCGTAGCGGGCCACCGCCTGGACCGCAGTTATCACCCTCGTCGAAGGCGGAGAAGAAGTCGTACTCATGCCCTGAATCGTCGCGGTCACCGCCGCGACGAGGCTTGAATGATTCGGCTACCCGCTGTCGAGATCCCAGGAGACGTGGCGGCTGAGCACCGAGGGTGGCAGGCCGAACATCTCACGGGTGGTACGGGTCAGGTGAGCGCTATCGGCGAACCCCGCACCGTGCGCCGCGCCGGTCAGATCATCTCCGGCCTGCACCCGGGTGATCGCGGCCCGCAGCCGTGACCACAACACGTACCGCCGCAGCGGGATGCCTACCTGCTCGGTGAACAGATGCGTCAGTCGGCTCGCCGAAAGGCCGACCAGCCCCGCGAGTTCGGTGCCGCTGACCGGTCCCGCCGCCACCAGGTCGGGCAGCAGCCGCAGTGCGTCATCGATGGCGGGATGCCGCCCCCCGGTGGCGTTGTCGGCCGTGGCGGGCGCCAGGTGCGCGATCAGCTCGTCGACCACCGCGGCCAAGGCTCGTCGCCGGGTGAAGGTCAGGACTGGGGAGACGGTCCACCCGGAGCGGACGGCGCGGGAGTGTGCGGCGTGCCCCGGCGCGGATTCCGGCTCCAGGAACACCACCGTGCCCTCCTGGGCGCCGACCTCGATCCGGTGCGGCGCGTCGGCGGGCACGACGACCTTCGTGCCCCGATGCCGGTCGCCGTGCTCGTCGAGCACCGTCAAGGCCGTCGTCGCGGTGACGATCTGAACGGCGTGATGCGCGTGGACATCAGTGGGGCCGATCGATCCGGTGAAGGCCAACACCCCCGGCCGCAGCAGCGCCGCCCCGCCCCAGCGCGACGCGGCAGCGGCATCGCCGCCAGGACTATCGTTCGCCACAAGCGATGATAGCGTTTGGCATCGATCGTTGCCTGGTGCTGCCTCCCCGGAACACGCTGCACTGGTCACCGCGCGCCTGTTTGGGTGGGTGCGCAAACCCATCTTCTCCGCGAGGCTGGTGGCTTGCCTCGCCCCTAGCGCTCATGGTCCCCAATCTCCTCGCTCTCATCGGCTGGGGCCGCCCGTAGCCAGCATCCAGACGTAGACACGGCTGACCGAAGAGCCCACCTGTGCAGTGTTCACGGCGAACCAAAGACCGCTCCGTCGCTACGATCGGACGCTTACCGCTTGGGACGACTGCGCGCCCTGGCGCCCCACGAGCGCGAAGACGTGCCATCGACCAAGCCGGTGAAACTCACCCAGTCGGGCTTTATCGAATCTTCATAGAAGGACTACGAAAGCCAAACGACTGACGAGAAGACTTCACGTCGTGAACGGTCCACCGTCGCCCGCGTCCGGCCGGTGCGGCGCGCACACCGCGGTGCTCAGCCCGTTAGCCGGTCACAACAAACCGATTCGGAGAATCTCATACATGCCGCAGACAGGCCGCCTACCCATGTTTCGAGCCACGGCGCAGTGGCTGCGGACGGCCGTCCTGGCGATGGCGGTGCTGCTGATCGCGGCCGCGTGCAGCTCGTCGCCGGCCGCCGCGCCCCAGCCCGAGGTCATCACTGATAAAGGCACCCCATTCGCCGACCTGCTAGTCCCCAAATTGCAGGCGTCGGTGACCGACGGAGCGATCGGCGTCGCGGTGGACTCCCCTGTTACCGTGTCCGCCGGTGACGGCGTTCTCGGCCAAGTCTCGTTGACCAACGAAGCCGGCGAACTCGTCGACGGACAGCTCAGCCCCGATGGCGTGTCCTGGTCGTCTGCCGAGCCGCTGGGCTACAACAAGCAGTACACCCTTGATGCCCAGGCCCTTGGACTGGGCGGCGCGACCACTACGACAGCGACCTTCGAAACCCACTCGCCCGACAACTTAACGATGCCCTACGTCCTGCCCAACGACGGGGAGACGGTTGGCGTCGGCCAACCCATCGCGATCCGCTTCGATGAAAACATCACCGACCGGATTGCGGCGCAGCAAGCGATCAACGTGACCACCAACCCCCCGGTCGAGGGAGCCTTCTACTGGCTCACAATCGCGAAGTACGTTGGCGCCCAGCCGAATACTGGAAACCGGGAACAACAGTAGAGGTGTCGGTCAACGCCTACGGCGTCAACTTCGGTGACGGGCTATTCGGTCAGGATGACGTCACTACCCAGTTCACCATCGGTGACGAGGTCATCGCCACCGCCGATGACGCCACCAAAACGATGACTGTGCGGCGCAATGGTCAGACCGTCAAGACCATGCCCATCTCCATGGGCAAAGCCAAGACCCCGACCGATAACGGCGCCTACATCATCGGAGATCGTTACTCGTTTCTGGTGATGGATTCGTCCACCTACGGAGTTCCAGTCAACTCTCCCGACGGATACCGCACCGAGGTGGAGTGGGCGACCCAGATGTCCTACAGCGGGATCTACGTGCACTCTGCACCGTGGTCGGTGGGCAGCCAAGGCATCGCCAATGTCAGCCACGGATGCCTCAACGTCAATCCGGCCAACGCCCGATGGTTCTACGACAACACCCGACGCGGCGACATCGTTGAGGTCATCAACACCACCGGCCCCACGCTGTCGGGAACAGACGGTTTAGGTGACTGGAACATCCCTTGGGATCAGTGGAAAGTCGGCAACGCCAACCTCTGAAATCAGATCAGAAGCGGAGACTCACAACCGCCGCCTCCCAGTCACCTCGTGGCACCAGTTACGCGTGTCAGCAGGACGTTCGCATCCACCGAACCGGGTTTCGCATGCCGAGTGTCACCCAAGCATCGCGCGCCGTGGGGCCCACGCCGCACAGGTAGCGCAGCCCTTTCCGCTACGACACCTTTGGTTTGCCGCCCCCAGGTAACGGCGTTTTCACATGTCCGGACCACCGCTACTTCGTAGTCCCGCCATCGACGATCGACTCTTTCAGGCACCCATCGCAAAACACCATTCGCAATTTCAGCCGAAATTCCAGCATTGTAATTATGTTGCTGATGTTACTAATGAGGCATATGTGAGTTAGGCTGATCTACGTATTTGCTACGTATATCGTTGCTGCGCAGTATGGAACGCTCTGTTTCGCCTTTGTTGGCGAAACCAATCACCGGCGCTCCGACAGCCGAAAGAAAGAACGCCATATGGAACCGATGGCCCGATGCGTCCGCCCGGAGGAAGGCCGCGTATCTGCGTTCGGCTTTCGCCTGACTGGGGTGATCGTTGCCGTCGTCGCGACGGTACTTCTGGCGTGCACGCCAGCAGCCTCCGCCGAGCCGACAGGCGGTCCGTGGGATCCACTCCTGCCCAAGATCCCGAGTGCGGGAGCGCCCGGCGATCCGGTTGCCATCGCCAACGCGTCCTTGCAGGCGACGGCCGTTGCCACCCAGACTGCGATGGATTTGGGGCGTAGCTTCCTGAGCAGTCTCGGACTCGTCAGTCCCGCGGCAAGCCCCCAAACGAGCGTCCGCGGCAACCGCCTCTACGGTGCCCAGGCGATCGAATACGTTATCCGCAGGGCAGGAACGCAGATCGGCGTTCCCTACTCCTGGGGAGGGGGCAGCCTCACCGGCCCTAGTCGCGGTGTCGACCAAGGCGCAGGCACCGTCGGTTTCGACTGCTCAGGACTGACACGATTCGCCTTCGCCGGCGTCGGAGTACTGTTGCCGCGATGGTCCGGCGACCAGTACAACGCTGGCCGCAAGGTACCTCCCGCGCAAGCTAAACGCGGTGACCTCCTGTTCTGGGGGCCCGGCGGAAGCCAACACGAAGCGATCTACCTGGGCAACGGAAAAATGATCGAAGCGCAACAAACCGGCGTTCCCATCAAGGTTTCACCGGTGCGTACCGCCGGGATGACACCCTACGTCGTACGGATTATCGAGACCTGACCGAACGCTTTCGCCACAGCTCCTCCCACCAAAAGCCTTGTCCGCACCGGGTAACGGTTCAGCCGGCCAGACAGTAGCCGATGCCGCGGACCGTCCGGACATAGCGCGGACAAGACGGGGCGTCACCGAGCTTGCGACGAAGATTGCCGATGTGCACACCCAGTGCCGACCGCCCGCCGGGCTGCGTTGCCCCCCAAAGGGCTTCCTGAAGTCGTCGGCACGTAACGGGCTCCCCTGGATCATCGGACAAAACCCGGAGGATCGCGAACTCCGTTCGAGTCAGCGATATGACGTTGCCGCGCTGATAGACCCGCCGGACCCCCACGTCGATCACCAGATCGTCGACGTGGCGTCGCTGCGCGCCGCCGTCCTCGCTGCGTTGGTGAGAATGCCTGAGTGTCCGCCGTATTCGCGTGCTGAGCATGTCGCGGGAGCCGATGGGAACCACTCCGACGCGCGATACCAGAGGCGCCACCTCTGTGTCGGCGAGCGCGACGACGCCGCACTGGGCAGCCTGGCGAACACGGTCAAGGACGACGGCGCCGTGCGCGGATGATCCCAGGCACACCACCACCACGTCGGGGTCATCGTCGCGCACCGCGGTGAGCGCTGCAGCGTGTGAGCGTGCGACGTCGACGGCGAACTCTTCGGCGCGCAGGGTGCGGGCCAACATGTCGGCGTAGATGCGCCGAGGTTCAACCAGCAGAACGCGAATGCGCCCAGCAGCTATCGCCGGAGAGGCAACGCTGCCCGAAGCGGGGTGCGGCTCGATGGTCGTGGCAGTCTCCTTGCCAGCGTGGGCCATTCACGGCGTGAAGGTGTTCGCGCGGATGCTGGAACCAGCATATCGCCATCTACGTAGTTATTACGTAGATGGCGATATGGGGTGTCGGGCATGTTCGCGTCTTCGGGTGTTCAGCGGGGGGTTTGCGGGCCAGAGGATGTCAGCTGTTCGGGTTGAAGTCGGCCGCGTCGGTCCAGCCGGAACAAGGCCGCTGCGGAGGCCAGCCCGATTGCCGACAGCAGAACCCACAGCAGCCAGGGTTGCCCGAGATCTCGGGCGGCCTGCATCAGCGAGCCGGTGGCCAGATTGCCGACAAGAATGCCGACTCCGACGATAGTGTTGTAGAAGCCATAGTGCGTTCCGATGAGACGGTTGTTGGCCAATGAGACGACGGTGTCCATCTCGAACGGGAAGACGGCCGCCGACCCGACCGCCAGCACCGCCGTGGCGACGAGTAGCGCGGTCGCGGCGGCGACTCTGCCTGCCCTGGTGTCATCGGGCAGCACGATCAGCGGCAAAAACGACGCCGCGAGGATCAGCATGCCGATCACCAGGGAGCGGCCGGCGCCCCAGCGGTGGGCGAACCATCGGGTGATCCGCATCTGGCCGAGGACGGCAACCAGACCCGAGACCACGAAGATCATGGCGGTGACAACGGAATCGTTGCGCGGAAACAGGTCTCGCGCCTGAAGCGGCAATGCCAGATAGACCTGGAATGACAAAACATACGACCCGATCATGGCCGCGGCGAAGAGCAGAAAGGAGCGGTTGGCCGCTACTGTTCGCCAGTCCTGCAGCACCGATGTCTTCTCATCAGGCGTCCCCGCGGCGCGGTGGGGCAATGCTAAGAGTTGGGCCACGGTCAGCGCTGCGAACACGACCGCTGCGGCGGCTGCTGTCATTCGGAAATCGACGAACATCAAGGCCAGCCCGACAAGGGGTCCGGCCAGGATGCCCGCCTGATAGAACACGTTGAACACCGCGAAGGCTTCCACGCGCCGTGGGCCCGCGTCGGCCGCCAGATAGGCGCGCACCGCAGGATTGAACAGGGCGCCGGCGAAGCCGGTTGCTGCCGAGGCGATCAGGACCGCCGGCAGCGATTCGGCGAAGACGAGCAGGCCGAATCCTGCTGTCCGTAGGACACATCCGCAAACGATGAGCGGTTTGTAGCCCAGCCGGTCTGCCAGAGTGCCGCCGATGAGAAACATGCCTTGCTGGGAGAAGTTACGTACACCCAGCACCAGGCCGATGGCCCACGCGGCCAGCCCCAACGGGCCGGCGAGGTAGCCGGCCAGGTAAGGCATGAGCATGTAGAAGCCCAGGTTGATGCCGAATTGGTTGATCATCAGCATCCGGCTGGGCCAACCAAAACTGCGGAAGGCTGACAGCAGGGTCATCGTGGCTGCACCTCGGTGGGGTCGACAACGGTGGTGCATCGCGTCCACGCCGTGACTGTCTGGGTCATCGGGTCCTCAATGGTGGCGGGATGCCGTGGGGGCGCTGCGTCGAGCAGGCCGTGGGCGCGGCAGTAGTCGTCGTTGTAGATGGTGTCGAAGTAGCGTTGCGGACCGTCCGGGAAGATCGCTGCGACAGTGGCTCCGGCAGGGCTATTGCGTGCGACCCAGCCTGCAACCAGGGCGACCGCACCGACGCTCCAGCCGCCACTGGCGTAGTGGGTGGCCGCCAGGGTGCGGCATGCCCACACCGACTCCGCGGGGGCAACCCAATGCACTTCGTTGAACGCTTGGTAGTCGACGTTGCCGGGATAGATGCTCGATCCCAGGCCGCGCATGAGCCGAGAAGCCGCGGGCTGGCCGAAGATCGTCGAGCCCACCGTGTCGACGCCGATCAGCCGCAGCTGCGGGTTGAATTCACGAAGGACGCGTGCGACGCCGGCCGAGTGGCCTCCGGTGCCCACCGAGCACACCAGGACATCAACGGCGCCGAGTTGTTCGTTCAGTTCCACTGCCAGGCCGCGGTAGGCCTCGACGTTATCGGGGTTGCTGTATTGATCGGGATGCCAGGCGCGTGGGTCGGTGGCCAAGATCTTCTGCACGCGGTCACGGCGGGCCTGCTGCCAGCCTCCCTGTGGGTGCGGTTCAGTGACCAATTCGATGTCGGCGCCGAACGCGGCGAGCATATTCTGGATGATCGGCTCCATCCCGGGGTCGGTGACCAACGTGACGGGGTGCCCGTAGACCGTTCCGGCTAGTGCGAGACCCAATCCCAGTGTGCCGCTCGTGGATTCGACGATGCGGGCGCCGGGGGCAAGTGCCCCGCGGGAGCGGGCGCGTTCGACCATGTGTAGCGCGGGTCGGTCTTTCATTCCTCCCGGGTTGAAGCCTTCGAGTTTGGCCCAAAAGCCCCGCTCTTCTGACGTGAACGGTGCGCTGATTCTCAAGACAGGGGTCTGGCCGACCATGGTGGCCGGCCGCTCGTTGCGGCCGCGTTGTGGCTGTGCCGATCGGGTGTGGGAAGTGCGTGCATGGCGGATTGGCAGGGCAGGATTCATCGATGAATGTCGCTTCTGTGAGGCCGCGACGATGCGCGGCGACTGACGGCAGGTAGCGGTCACCGGCCACCGTCGAAGACGACGGGGCCTGACGCTAGCCGATCAGCGGCGCGCGATACACAGGTGGGCGAGCACGTCGCGGCCGGTGCGCAGGGCGCGGGCGTTCCGTGGTGGACCGCGGATAGGCGCCTTCGCCGCCTGGCACCACAGCAGCGGAAGCACAGCCACGACGAGGCCCAACGCGAGCGCGATCAGGGAGACCGTTCCCCGCGGCAGGATCGCTTCGGCCAGGGTGTCGGGCGTGCACTCGGCGTCGGGTTGGGAGACGTGGGGGTGGTCGAGCTCGACAGACATCGGCGCGCCGACCGCACTGGCGGCCAGTGTGTGCGGTCCGTGCGCAGGTGCCGCATTCACGCCGGGCAGTGCCCACTCGGCTCCGACGATGACGGTCCAGAACGCGATCAACGCCGCGACGATGGCGCGGCGGCGTTGCTCAGAGTTCGCGTCGAAGTACTTCACGATGTTGCCGACTGTAGCAGCGGATCGGCGAATTCAGGCTCGGCCCCTGAGCCGATGCCGGGTTGTGATCAGACAGCGACCGCCGTTGCGCCGAGCCAACCGGCCGTTCCGTCGCATGATCGACTTCGCCCGATGCCCCTGCGAATACGCCCTTTTGAGGTTCCGCGAAGGAGATGCAATAGACCAGTGCGCTGCCTGTACCGCAGATCATCTACGGTTTTACTACGTAGATAATCTGCTCTCTATCGGCCCGCGCGCCAAGCGGTGTTTCCTTTGCTGACGGCCTACGCGCATTGGCTTCACCTGCGGAACGTGCGGCGGGCGTTGAGGCGCTAGTGGTGGCAGAGCACCTGAATGAGAGCGGGTGTGGCGAGCATGGCGGTGATCGCGGCTGTCAGGCAGATGCGGTGGCGCCATCGCACGTGCCGACGTGTCGGGGTGAGCAGGCGCTGCGCTCGCGCGATGACCGCTGTTCCCGCCGCGGCGAGGCCTTCCCGTGCAGGCGGGTGTTCTCCGGCCAGAGCAGATAATCCAGCCAACAGCGGATGCGTGCCGACGCGGCGCACGGCGGTGTCGTCAGCGCACATCTCCAGCAGTTCACCCACACGATGAGGGGCCGTCGCGAAAAGCGGAAGCCACGGCAGTGTGCCCCCCAAAGCGCGGAGCGCCATGAGGATGTGGTGGTGGCGCCCCGAGATGTGCGCGTTTTCATGCGCCAGAACCGCTTTGAGCTGTGATCGGTTCAACGACTTCATCGCCGCGGAGGTAACGATGATGGCGTTCGGGCGTCCGACCACGCAGTAGGCAGCAGGCCGGTCGGCCTCCACGACCACCACATTGGGATGGTCGGTGGGTCGGCCGACGATCCGCGCGGCATGCGCGTGCTCGTGACTTCGCGCCCGCAGCCGCGACAAGCAGCGACCGATCCGCATGACGACGAACCCTGATGTCAGGGTTCCTACCGCGATGAGAACAACAGAACCGATTCGTCCGGCCATGGGTGTGTGCTCGGAGAAGCCAAACAGCTCCAGGCACAGCGTCACGACCGCGCCCGTACGAATACTATCCGTCGTTGCGCCGATGACCAAGATCAGCGCGACGAGCCACGCCGCCAACGTCGCGGCGACGGTGGCCAGCCAGGCGGCCACTCCCATATGGGGGCTGATGCCGTGACTGGTCATCCGCCTCAGAACCGGTGGCGCCCACCAGGCCAGCGCGCTGCCATAGACGAGCAGCCACAGCGCGGCGGTCATCACCGACGCCCCTTGCGCAGAGCCGCCTTCAATTGAGCGGACTGCTCGGCGTTCATCTGCTCAACAAAGAAGGCCAGCACCGCATCGGTATCCCCGCCGGCGTCGAACGCGGCCTTCATCAAACGCGCGGAACGCTCCTCGCGGCTCATGGACGCCTGATACACGTACGCTTTCCCATCGCGCTGACGTTGCAACCAGCGCTTGCGGTACAGGTTGTCCATCGTCGACATCACGGTGGTGTACGCGATCTGGCGCCGTTGAGAGATCTCGTCGAAAACCTCACGCACCGTGACAGGCTCGGCGTAATCCCACACGCAATCCATGACCACCGCTTCGAGGTCGCCGAATCCTCGCTGTTCCATTTGCGCCTCTCCCGCTCTCCGCGACGAGCTGGCCTCCTCGCGCCCCGAGCCCCTTCAGCCCCCAATGTAGCCGCCGAGCTGGCAAAAGCCGCGATACGCCTCACCTCGACCGCATAGGCCAGCATCTCTGCACTACCGGCCGCGGCGCGTGAAACTAGCGCCCGTGGCGCACAGTCGTAACCGATCTGAGACTGTGACAGACGTTCCTCCTGATACCAAAGTGATGTACGTTCCGACTGAGTACTATCGTGCTACGTACTCAGCTCGATAGTAGAAGTGCCGCGGGCGCCGTTCGGCTTAGGTGCGCGGCTCGACAACGCTCACCCCAGCTGAGGAGATTCGATGCTGCGCCTCACTTCTTTTCTGAGTCTCTGCGCACTGACGCCGGCACTGGTAATCAGCGCCCCGGGTACCGCTGTTGCCGGTCACGACGGCACCCCCGACCGCGACGACGTTCCCTCATTGGTTGCAGCGGTCGCCGACGCGAACCAGCGGATGGCCGACGTCGGTAGCGACATTCAGATCAAGCAGGAGGGCGTCAACCGTGCCCTGGTCGAGGTCGCGGCCGCCCGCGACACCCTCGCGCAGGCCCGGCGCGACGTTGTTGCCAGCGACCAAGCCCTGACCGACAGCCAACACGCAATCGAGGCCGCGCAAGAGCGCTTCGACCGCTTCGCCGCGTCGACCTATATGAACGGGCCGTCGGGTGCGTTGCCGCTGGCGCAAAGTCCCGAGGAGATCCTGGCCGGGGCATCGACCCAGCAGACCCTCACTATCAGCTTTCAGCGGGTCCGCAACAACCTCCTGCGCCGGCAGACCGATCAGGCCAACAAGCTTTCTGCTGCGACGGCAGCGCGGGCGCGCGCCGAGAGCGCCGCCGCGGACGCCCAACGCCGCCAAGACGACGCGGTAGCCGCACTCCGGGACGCCCAACAGACGTTTACCGCACAGCAACGCGAGGTCGAACGGCTCGCTACCGAACGCGACTCCGCTCAAGCTCGACTGGAAGCCGCCCGACCGGTGGCGGCGACAGCCGCCGCGCCCAGTGCCGCGCAACCCGGCACTGTGCCGGCATCCGGTGCTCCGTGGGACCGCGGCACCACGTCGCCGGGGGGCGCCACCAAGGGGGGCCTGTGGGACACCACGTTGCCGATGGTGCCCAGCGCTAACGTGGCCGGCGACCCGGTGGCCATCATCAATGCCGTCCTCAAGATCATGGCGACCTCGGCGCAGCTGACGGCCGACATGGGCCGCAAGTTCCTCACCAAACTCGGCATTCTGTCTCCTGTCACCGCCGCCGCAGATCCCGGCATCACCAACGGACGCATCCCCCGCCTCTACGGCCGCCAGGCCTCAGAGTTCGTGATTCGCCGCGCCATGTCACAACTGGGGGTGCCTTACTCCTGGGGCGGCGGCAACGCCAACGGCCCGTCACGAGGCATCGACCAGGGCGCCAACACCGTGGGTTTCGACTGTTCGGGCCTGATGCTGTATGCCTTCGCCGGCGTCGGCATCAAACTCGACCACTACTCCGGGTCGCAATACAACGCAGGCCGCAAAATTCCCTCGTCACAGATGCAGCGCGGTGACCTTATCTTTTATGGCCCCAACGCCAGCCAGCACGAAGCGATGTATCTGGGCGACGGCATGATGATCGAAGCCCCCTACACCGGGTCGGTCGTCAAGATCTCGCCCGTGCGCACCTCCGGCATGACGCCCTACGTCACCCGCTTGATCGAATATTGACATCGCCGCGATGTCGAGCCGGTGGACCGGTCAGTGCGCCGCGGTGCGGCCGCTGCGGATCGGCCTCCTCGGGCACGTCAGGCCGCCCCGAACGACGCGGCCAGCGAGACGCATTGAATAGCGCCGTCGCGCCGGCGATCGCAGCCGCCCACAGCACCACGACCACGGCACACAGGATCAGCCACGCTTGCCACCCGAGACCGTTCGGGCACACGTCCATCAGCCAACGCATGTCAGGCCCTCCTCCACAGTGAGCCTCACCCCACCGCAGGAGGAAAACGGTATGAGTCCTGTGAAGATCTGCTGAAGATCGAGCCGCTCGGGCAGCCACGCCTCGTTACGGGCGCACCAGCAGGCACCATATGGGACATGCAGCACCACCACCTGGGCGCGCCTGAGAGCGCGAAGGGATACCGCGCGCTGGTCGTCGACGACGAACTCCCCCTAGCCGAAGTGGTAGCCAGCTACCTCGAACGCGAGCAGTTCGAAGCCGTCGTCGCCGGCAACGGTGTCGACGCAATCGCCGTCGCACGCGACCTGGATCCCGATGTCGTCATCCTCGACCTCGGCCTACCCGGCATCGACGGACTCGAGGTCTGCCGGCAATTGCGGACCTTCTCCGACGCCTACGTCGTCATGCTCACCGCCCGTGACACCGAACTCGATACCGTGCTCGGCCTCACCGTCGGCGCCGACGACTACATCACCAAACCCTTCAGTCCCCGCGAGCTGGTAGCGCGCATCCGCGCCATGCTGCGGCGACCCCGCATCCTGCAAACAGCCGCCGCACCCGCCGAACGAGAGACAGCCCCGCCGCGCCGCTTCGGCGCACTGAGCATCGACGTCGCCGCCCGTGAGGTACATATCGACGACGAACTAATCCTGTTGACCCGCACCGAATTCGACATTCTCGAAGCCCTGTCCGCGCGGCCAGGAATCGTGCTGAGCCGCCGACAACTTCTCGAAATAATCCGCGACGAACCCTGGGTCGGCAACGAACACCTCGTCGACGTCCACATCGGACACTTACGACGCAAACTCGGCGACGACGCCGCACGCCCCCGCTACATCGCCACGGTTCGAGGTGTCGGATACCGGATGGGAACCGGACAGTGACTCCCCCACCTACGTCGACCCCTCGCCGGCGTCGACGGCCGGGCCGTCCCGGTATCGGCCTGCGACTCCTGGCGGCCCAAGCCATCGTGCTGGCGGCCGGAACGGCGACGACCGCGGTGGTCGCTGCCGTGGTCGGCCCACCGCTGTTCCGCGAACACCTCCACCGCGCCGGTGTCCCGATGGACTCCCTGGAAGAAGTCCACGCCGAAGAGGCCTACGGCTACGCAACGGTCATCTCCATCGGAGGCGCCCTAGCGGTGTCAGCACTGGCCGCCCTCGCGGTCAGCTTCTACGTCAGTCGACGCCTCCAACGCTCCGTCACCGAAGTCGCCGCCGCGGCCACCGATGTCGCTGAAGGGAACTACGACATCCGCGTGTCACCGCCGCGCCTCGGCGATGACTTCGACGCCCTCGCAACCGCATTCAACCAAATGGCCTCCCGGCTTCAAGCCGTCGATTCGACACGGCAGCAACTGTTCGGAGACCTCGCGCACGAGATCCGCACACCCGTGGCAGTACTCGAGGCCTACATCGAGGCACTCGAAGACGGTGTGCGCTCCTTGACACCCCAGACAGCAGCCATGCTGCGCGACCAAACCCGTCGGCTGGTGCGATTCTCCGATGACGTCGCCGCGCTGGCGA
Source organism: Mycobacterium sp. 4D054 (assembly GCF_052245755.1). Lineage (NCBI taxonomy): Bacteria > Bacillati > Actinomycetota > Actinomycetes > Mycobacteriales > Mycobacteriaceae > Mycobacterium > Mycobacterium sp. 4D054. Next base: position 26,804 of record NZ_JBQQCF010000044.1, on the reverse strand, counting down.
AGGCGGAGGAAAGTGCGGTGTCTATGTCCTACGCCTCCCTCGACGTGGACCGCCTAACCCGCCAGTGCGTCGCAGCAGCACAAGAACGCTATGACACCAAGGGGGTCAGACTGCACGTACACCTCCAGCAACCGCTGCCGCCGCTGTGGGCCGACGAACAACGACTGTCTCAAGTGTTGGGGAACCTGTTGGAGAACGCGCTACGGCACACACCGCCCGGCGGGTCGGTACACCTTCATTGTCTTCGTGACGGCGACCGAGTAAAAATCGCTGTCGCTGACACCGGAGAAGGGATCCCCGCCAAGCACGTCACCCGAGTGTTCGAACGGTTCTACCGGGCAGACACCGCCCGCGACCGCGAGCACGGCGGCGCCGGATTAGGTCTCGCCATCGCCAAAGCGCTCATCGAAGCCCACGGCGGATCCATCTCGGTAGCCAGCGCTGGACCCGGCGCCGGCGCAACATTCACCATCGCCCTGCCCATCACCCCGATACGCAGCGAGCACCACCCTGCGACGGCTGACTCAACGCGTCCCTGACGAGTGCCCCCTCCGCGCTACTTGTCCAACATTCCCTGCATCGTGTCGATCTCCGCTTGCTGAGAAGACACGATGTTGCGCGCCATCTCGACCGCCGCCGGGAACTTGCCGTTGTCAACTTCCTGCTGCGCCATCATGATCGCGCCCTTGTGATGCTCGATCATCTGCGTCAAAAAGAGTCGGCTTGCCTCAGCGCCTTGCGCGTTCTGAAGTGCAGCCATATCGGCCTCCGACATCATGCCCATACCCCCGCCGCTCATGCCCGGCATGTCACCCGCGTCTCCGCTGGGCATTTGATGGCCGGGCATGTCATGGCCGGGCATTGCGGCGGTGGTGGAAGCAGTTGTCGACGAGGAGGCTCCCCAGTCCTGCAGCCAGCCCTGCATCTGTTCGATCTCAGGACCCTGAGCGTTCTTAATCTCGTTGGCGAGTGACACTACGGCAGGATCAACTCCCTGCTTGCCGAGCAGCATGTCGCTCATCTCGATCGCCTGCTGATGGTGCGGGATCATGCCCTGAGCGAACGTCACGTCAGCATCGTTATGGGCAGCGTCGCGGCTAGCAGTACTGGGCGAAGCCGACGCCGACGCTGCTGCCGAGGTGCTGCTCATCGATGACGGAGACTCGTTTCCCGCATTCGAACAGCCGCTGATAAACAGGGCCGACACCGCAAGCGCCGCAACCCCGAATCCAAAACGCTTGTGCTGCATCGCACATCCTTCCTCGAACATCGTCGTGACACCGTGCCTCAACGGCACGCCCTCGCGCCGCCGCACTCAAGCGTCGGCAAGCCGGGTATGGGTCGGCTCGTGATCCGATGAAGATTTGATGAAGACGTTTCCAGCTGCGAAGAAGTGTTCGAGCTACCCACTGCCGCGTCACGCGGTAGCCGAAAACCGCCCCTCTATTATTGACTTACGTAGCCTGAACCTCGGGTTGTTACTGGAATGGTGCACATCCACGGCCTTGACATCAACCCGTCGAACGGCAGCTTTACGTGGCAACTCAATACTGCCCCTACACCCCTGAGCAAAATAAGGCGCCGCAGCTACTGCACCAGGCGGATCTTCCTCAATTACCGACAGACGGACGTCAGCGGGTCGACGGTCGTCATCCCTAGGAGGCTGCGCAGCGCCGGGCATGCTAGCTCTCTAAGCGTCGCGGCATCAGAAAGGTGTTCCACGGCATTCCCACGGTGGCGCGGACCAGCTGATCACGCGTGAACTGCATCCCGAGCTGGTTCTATTTAGAGAGTGCCTCCTTGATCGCGGTGCCGAGGTCTGCATAAGTTTGGATCTGCAGTTGCTCGCCGTTGAGGAAGAAGGTGGGTGTGCCCTGGACGCCGAGTGCCGTGCCGTCTGCGACATCCTCTTGGATCCGATCGAGCGTGGCCTGCGCGTTGTAGGCTTCGTCCCACGCGGCCATGTCGAGGCCGAGTTCCGTTGCGAATCCGCGAAATACGTCGTCAGCCGGTACCTGCTTCTCGCCCCACTGGTCTTGCGTCTCGAACATCTTCTTGTACATAGCCTCAAACTGGCCCTGCTGGGCGGCCGCCTCGACTGCGCGGGCTGCTCGCTCTCCGTTGAAATGGCCGGGCATCGGGAAGTAGCGCGCAACGAAGTTGACTTGCTGGCCATATTGGGTGCGCAGTTGTTCAACGGCAGGGAAGGCTGCGCGGCAGCCTTCACACTCGAAGTCGAGGAACTCGACAAACGTCACATCGCTGTCCGGAGCCGAGCTCAGGCGATGGCTATTCTCGCGGACCACCTGCGGCCCGCCTTCTGCCTGCGACGTCGGTGCAGATCCCCCGTCCCGGGTCGAGAAGTACACACCCGCGCCAATGGCGACCGTTATGGCGAGGAAGGCGGTCAGCAAAATTCGCGTCATTGGGTTCATGGTGCGTTTCCTTTCGCTCCGTAGCACTTCGCACGCGGAGCGATCTACGGTGTATCTACGTAGATAGTTCTACCATGGTGACGATCATCGGCGTCCGAGCGCCAGTCGCTTCATGCCCCACCAAGCGACCGGAGCAAGCACGATTACCGTCCACATGCCAGGAACATAGGCGAACACGCGATCGTTCAACCACGGAAAGACGAGGTAATGGGCCAACTCGGTGATGCCCATGGAAGTGAAGAACGTCCACGCGAGATAAGTTCCGAATGGGCTCTCGCGCTTCATCAACGGCGGGATCAATGACCACGCGCCGACCGAAACGATCACCAACGCAAGGACCGTCGGCGACAGTGTCGAAGGTTTGCTGGCCCCAGTGACATTCGATAGGAAGTCGAAGAAGCCGAACTGTTTCTCCTCGACGCGGTGGAGGACAAACAAGAACAACGCGATCCAGTATGGCGCCTTCACATCGGCCCAGTTTCCGTTGGATGGTGTCACCAGCCATAACACCAACCCGCCGGCGAATCCCACAGTGAAGATCAGCATGGTCAATGGTCCGAATGCCACCAAACCCAGCACCAGCGTTCCGGCACTGAGGCAGACCGCGAATAGAACCGAACTCAAAGACGCCTTACCTAACGGTTGCTTGGCGGCTCCAACGCCGTTGCCGGATGGCGGTTCGTCGCTCGTCCCGATAGTTCCGCCATCAGGTCGGGCGGAATCGCCATGGGAGTCATCAGGCCGACGGTGGCCCGGCCGGTGTTTCCCGGAGGATAGCGCCCGCTCAGCGAGCCTGGCGCCGCCACGGTCACCCGGAGCAGTTGTCCGAGTGCTTCGCGCCTATCCCGCTGGCACACCGCGAGATACAGCATCGCAGCGTGGTTGCGCGTGTGAAGCCAGGGGTAGGGCTGCGACACGATGTGAGCACGTTCTAGGTGCAGCCAGCGGTCATCGGTTGAAGCCGCTGCTCTGGCCGAGCCCATCTCTCGGTCATACAGTTCACGAACGTGAGCTGAGGGTCGAATCATGGTGTCTGCCGCCTTTCGGTGAAAGTCGCTTGCTTGCCATTCCTCTGTACGACTCAATTCATTCGCGGGTCGCGAAGTTCGGCGCGGACGATCTGAAACGGCACGGACCAGCTGCTGGCAGGGTGATGGTTAGTGACGACGAGGCGATGGTCGACGAACAGATCCGCAAGGCCGCTCCCCAGAACCTCTCGCGCATGCGCGCGCTCAATCAGTCCGATGTACGCCCGATAAGCCCGGCCAAGTTTGGGCGGCGCGTCGTGATCGATCGCGATAATGGCGCCACCGGGTCGAAGCACCCGAACGGACTCCTTGACTGCCTCGCGGCGGGTATCCGTGGGTAATTCATGCCAGCCGAAGACACTCATCACCACGTCGAAGGTGTTGTCGGGGAATGGGAGTATCGCAGCATCTCCTCGGTGAAGTGTGACGTTGCCAACTCCGCTGCGCCGCAGTTGAGAGCGGCCGACGGCGAGCATTTCCGGCGAGATGTCAATCGAATCAATTCTTGTATTGGGCCTGAGCTCGGCGACCAACCGTGACGCGTAGCCGGTACCGCCACAAAGCTCGAGCACTCTGCGCGGCCGCTCGGCCGCGACCTCCTGGGCGAGGCGCTGGTGCGGGCGACCGAGCATGAACCGATTGCCGGCCTCCAGCAATGGCCCGGCGAGGAGAAACTTCAGTCTGTTCCGCGTCCACCGTGACGACGTGCTCATGCTGTTTTGCCCTTCCGTGTTCACCACACCATACATAGTGACATTCGCATATGTCTATATGTTTCTACGTCAGCGAGCGTCGCTCAGCGACTGCAGGAGTGCGGGTATCCGCCGGCATGGCCGTCACCCGTTCCACGAGTCGATCGAATTCCTCGCCCCAGCCCGCGTTGTCGGTGCGCGCCAATCCCCCCATCTCGACCTCGGCGTGCTCCGAATCCAGTCCCTGCCGGATCTTGATCCACAATCGTCGGCGTCTGACGACCAGCGACACCAGAAGTCCCCCCATCATCGTGATGGCGAAGACCAGCACCCAAACCTGCGCCGGGTCGTAGGAGACCTGGAGGCTCACGAAATCTGTGACGGCGTCGAATCTGATGATGGTGCCATCGTCGAGTCGCGTTTGCTCTCCGAGACTCAGATTGACGCGCGCCATCCGGACGAGGCGGCCCTGGTCGATCATGCGTCTGTCGAGCGCGAAGATTGATTGCGGCCTACCGGTGTCGAGCCCCGTGTCACCTTTGTAAATGTCGATAGCCACTGCGGGGTCATTCGCGGCCGGGAATGCTGACGACAAGAGCGTGCCGTCGCGCTGCTGCGTAGGCGCGAGAAGCCCTTCAATCGCGATCTGGTTCTTGCGTCGCTCGCCAGGATCAGGGAACGTACCGGCCGGAGGATCGAATCTCAGTGCGCCCGCGGACAACAGCGTCTGCAGCTCTTCGGGCTGCCATTGCAATGTCTGGGTTCGTTCTTGCCCGTCGGGGAAGACGACCGTGAAGGTTGGCGCGTAGCCATGCCCCAGGAGGTAGACACGAACGTCGCCGACCCGAAGGGGGTAGTTGACCCGTAGCGGGTAGGACCGCCAGGTGCCGTTGATAAGGTCTTCGTCCGCCTGATACTCGACGTCCGCGGAAAATGAGGTCGCCTGACCGCTGGGTTGAAACTCGGCGTCGAAGTTGTTGACTCTCAGACAGATCGGATAGAGCGATGTGCCGTCAACGGTAGTTCCTGGCCGGAACGCGTCGAACGCGGCGGGCGACGCTGAGCACAACCCGGGCCGTCCGTCAGCGATCACGATGGCGTTTCCCTCGTAGGCAAAGAGTTTGCCCGCTGCCATCGCGACCAGGAGGCCGATCAGCGAGAAATGAAAGACGAGGTTCCCCGCTTCGCGCAGATAGCCGCGTTCCGCGGATAGCTCTAGAACATCGCCGTCTCTGCGTAAGACGGTGCGCCACCCGCGGAGTCGGCGCGACATCTCGTCGGCGACCGTCTGCGGATCCCCTATAACAGCGGGGTTCTGATGTTTGGGGAGTCGGCTGAGGTTGCGCGGAGCGCGCACGGGCGTGGCGCGAAGACTGCGCGCGTGATCGATTAACCGCGGCACCAGGCAGCCGATTAGCGATACGAAGAGCAGGACATAGATCGAGGTGAACCACACGCTGGAGAACACGTCGAAGATCTGCAAGCGGTCAAGCCATGGGGCGAGATTCGGATTGTCAGCGATGTAGCGGTCTACGGTCGTCGGGCTGACGGGGCGCTGCGGCCACAACGCCCCGGGAATCGCTGCAAGAGCCAACAAAAACAGCAGGGCCAGTGCGGTACCCATCGAGGTGAGTGTGCGCCACGTATTACGCACCAAGGCGCGAGCGCGTTTCATATCGGCAACGTCGTGTTCGTGACGAATGCGTCTCGGACCCACGTGACGAATTCATTCCACAGTCCGGTCACCAACGCGGCACCGACCGCGACGAGCATCACTCCCCCGACGATCTGGATGGTGCGCGTGTGGTCGCGCAGCCAACTCAGAGCGTGTATTGCACTCGCAGAACCCAAGGCGAGCAAGAGAAATGGGATGCCGAGCCCCATGCAGTAGGCGATGACGAGCACCATTCCGCGAGCAATGTTCGCGCCTTGGGTCGCCGACGCTACGGCGATGACACCGGTGAGCGTCGGCCCCAGACAGGGTGTCCACCCCAAACCGAAGACTGCTCCGAGCAGAGGGGCACCGCCGACCGTGGACAAGGATCGAGGGGTGAATCTGATGTCCCGTTGGAAAGTGGGGACGAACCCCATGAACACCAATCCCATGAGGATGGTGACGACGCCGCCGATACGTTGCAGCAGAATCTGATTGGCGATGACGGACGTCGTCAGCCCGAGAATCGCGATCGTTCCGAGCAGGAAGACGGCGGTGAATCCCGCAACGAACAGCGCGGCCGCCCCCGCCACGCGGAGTCGAGCGCTTCTGGACGCGCGGTCGGCCGACCGGTCATCGACGCCGACCACCGCGGCCAAGTACGAGAGGTAGCCCGGCACCAACGGCACGACACACGGCGATGCGAACGACACTAACCCCGCCAATACAGACACCAGGAGGGCGAGCGCCACCGGCCCAGTGGTGGCGATCTCGGTGAAATCGTTCACTGCCGCCTCCAACACGTCACGCCGTGACTGCGAACGCCCAAAGAGTGTCCTCACCAGAATGTCTACGTATCTACTACGTAGGTTAGTAACATTACGAACACTGGCAAGTTCTTGTCCAACACCGCAGTGCGACATCCCAGCGCAGACAGGTACCGTCTGTCCTACGTACTTCGTTAGTAGATTGCGATCGGGAGGCTGCAGCGTGGCCGATTCCACGTCCTCCGGCTTCGCCGCGCATGTTTGACGGCCTTGGCACGCTCCCGTTAGAGCCGCCCACACTCGGCACGTTGATCGGTTGGTACCCGACCGCCGTCCCGCTGTTCCCGGCGCTGGCCGCCCTGGCAGCCACCCTTTACCTTGTTGGTGTACTTCGCTTGCACAGGCTGGAGCGGCCGTGGCCCTGGCCGCGCACGGTGAGCTTCCTCTGCGGATGCCTCGCCCTGGCGGCGGTCACCGGGCTGGCGATCGAGGGATACGGATTTCGGCTTTTCAGCGCCTTCATGTTTCAGCACCTGACGCTGTCGATCCTGGTGCCGCCGCTGCTCGTGCTGGGCAGCCCGGGGGCCTTGCTGCTCAGGTCGACGCCCCATCACGGTGTTGGCCGGTTCGCACTCATCGTCGCCCTCGGCGCATTGCGCAGCCGAGCTGCGCGGATCCTGCTACACCCCGGCGTCACGATCCCGCTATTCCTGTTCAGCTACTACGGCCTGTACTTATCGAGCCTTTTCGACGTCGTGGCGTCGTCGTGGATCGGCCACACTGCCCTGGAAGCGTTCTTCCTCGCTTCCGGAATCTTGTTCATCGTGCCAATCCTGTCTGCGGATCCACTTCCGGTGCGGCAGTCGAACCTGGGCAGATTTTTCGACATCTTCCTGGAGATGCCGCTGCACGTGTTCATCGGCGTGATCTTGATGATGGCGCCACGGGCATTGACGACTACCTTCGCTTCGCCGCCTCCGGAATGGGGCATCGATCCCGTCGCAGACCAGGCCGTCGCCGGGGCCCTCGCCTGGTCATACGGGGAGCCCATCGCACTGTTGACGGTCCTGATCTTCGCCATTCGATGGCGGCGGGACGAGGAGAAGACGGCAGTGCGGCACGACATCGAAGGCGGAACCCATGATGAAGACCTGGCGGCGTACAACGCCTTTCTGCAACGTCTGCACAATCCTTCAGCCACTGACCCGGATTCCTCGTCGGACCGCACACCCTAGAAAGTCATTACAACGTCCGTTAGTATGTCGAGATGACCGAGTCAATGGACAGTTGCGATCTCCTCTGCCTCGATCTGCCTCACGCGGAATCAATCCGCGCATCACTCCCCAACCTGGCGGCGGTCGAGTCCGCCGCCGCGGCGTCCCGCGCCCTGGGCGATCCCACACGTCTGTCCATTGCGACCGCGTTGAGCAACGGGGACGAGCTGTGCGTCTGCGACATGGCATGGGTAGTCGGGTTGGCACAGAATCTCGTCTCCCACCATCTGAGGCAGTTGAAGATCGCCGGCCTGGTCTCCTCGCGGCGCAGCGGCAAGCTGGTGATGTACCGGCTGACCGAACGTGGCCGCCAGCTCGCCGCGGCAGTACTGGCTCCGATACGCGCCGAGGAGGTTGATCATGTCTGATGCATGCTGCGCGACCGACGTGAAGGATCCAGAGTCAGGGCCCGAACGGCTCTGGCGGGTCCGCGAACTGCAAATGTCAGCCGCCGCGGCGGCGCTGCTCGCCGTCGGCTGGCTGATCGGGCCCGCCGGCTATGAGCGCATAGCGTTGGCGACCGAGCTGATCGCCGCGGTCGTCGCGGCATCGACGTTTGTCCCCGACGCGATTCGAAACGCATGGCACCGCCGCATCGGGGTCGGGACACTGATGACCATTGCCGCGATCGGCGCCATTGCTCTCGGCCAGATTGCAGAAGCGGCCCTCTTGGGCATCTTGTTCTCGATCGCCGAGGGGCTGGAGCACTACGCCGTTACCCGTACCCGCCGGGGTCTTCGCGCGCTGTTGTCACTAGTGCCTCCGCAGGCCTCTGTCATCCGCGACGGTCACGAAGTGGTGGTGTCGCCGGAGGACCTCGTCGTTGGTGATGTCATGGTCCTGCGTCCGGGCGAACGCGCCGCCACCGACGGAACGATCACTACAGGCCGGACCAGCCTCGATCTGTCAGCCATCACCGGTGAATCCGTCCCTGTGGAGGCTGGCCCGGGCAGCGATGTCTACGCAGGTGCGATCAACGGAGGTGGAGCGATCGAGGTCAAGGTCACCGCCTTGGCCGCCGACAGTTCTCTTGCCCGCATCGTTCATATCGTCGAGGAAGCGCAGGAGCGCAAGGGCGTCGGGCAACGACTGGCGGATCGGATCGCACGCCCCCTGGTTCCGGCCATCATGGCGCTGGCCGCAGCCATCGCGGCCCTCGGGGCGCTACTGGGTGACCCGATGCTGTGGATCGAGCGGGCGCTGGTGGTTCTGGTCGCCGCCTCACCGTGTGCGCTCGCCATTGCGGTTCCTCTCACGGTGGTGGCGGCCATCGGTGCCGCCAGCCGCCAGGGGGCCCTTGTCAAGGGTGGCGCCGCGGTCGAAGAACTTGGGCGCATCAAAGTCGTCGCCCTGGACAAAACCGGGACGTTGACGCGGAACAAGCCTCAAGTGGTGGAGGTCGTCACCGTCGAAGGGACGACCGCATCGGAGGCTTTGCGGGCAGCTGCAGCCCTCGAATCACGCAGCGAACACCCTCTCGCACAAGCGATTTTGGCTGCCACAACCAACGTGCCGCCCGCTTCCGACGTCACCGCGATCGCCGGCCACGGCATCGAGGGCCGCATCGACGGAGCGCAACTGCGACTCGGTAAACCCAGCTGGGTAGCCCCGCTCTCCCTCGCCGATGACGTCGCCCGCATGCAGGGTGCCGGCGCGACCGTGGTGGTGCTCGAACGGGACGGCCGAACGCAGGCTGCGATCGCCGTACGCGACGAGCTTCGCCCCGAAGCTCCCGAGGCGGTGAGACTGCTGAGCAAGATCGGTATCGAGGTGGCGATGCTCACCGGCGACAATGCGCTGACCGCCAAGGCGCTTGCGAGGGATGCGGGGATCACGAGAGTCGAGTCTGAGCTCCTGCCGGAGGACAAGGCGCGAATGCTCGGCGAATTGTCGCGCGGTCGCCCCATCGCCATGGTCGGAGATGGCGTCAATGACGCCCCAGCTTTGGCCACTGCCGATATCGGGATCGCGATGGGGGCGATGGGCACTGACGTCGCCATCGAGACCGCTGATGTCGCGCTGATGGGTGAGGACCTGCGCCACCTCCCGCAGGTCCTGGCCCATTCCCGCCGTGCACGGCGAATCATGGTGCAGAACATCGGCTTTTCGATGGCAATCATCGGGTCTTTGATTCCGTTGGCGGCGTTCGGCGTGCTCGGACTAGCAACCGTGGTGTTCATCCATGAGGCTGCCGAAATTCTGGTGATCCTAAACGCAATTCGAGCTGCACGCACCCCATCATTGCCCGGGTTGACAGCGGCGCCCGTTAACAACTCGGCAGCGCATCACCTCAATATCGGTCAGGCGCCTACCCCCATTGACGCGTGCTGCGGTCCTGCCGTCGTCGCACCGCAACGCTCATCGCTGCCGTTGACCCTGATCGAACCTGCCCCTCAGGGCTCGCCAGATGACGGGTGTGACTGCTGCTCCGCGGTTGAATCCTCAGCGCCACAACAGCTAGAGATCAGCAACAGCGAACGGCGCGATCAGCGTTGACGAAAAAATGCCGACGTTGACGCCGTGAACGATCCCGACCCCGATCGCGCTAACCTTCCTTCCTCTGCGGCACTACCCGGCATCGGTGCGCGGACTGCGGCGGTCCTTGTATTCGCCTCGTCGGCCGCGGTGCTCGTCGTCGAGATCACCGCGCTGCGGTTGCTGGCGCCCTACCTGGGGCTGACGCTGGAGACCAGCACACTGGTTATCGGGATCGCTTTGGCAGCAATTGCTCTCGGCTCCTGGGCAGGAGGACGGCTTGCTGACCGCGGCGATCCTCGCCGCTACCTCGGGTTGTCTCTGGGAGTATCCGGCGCCGTGGTGGCGTTCACGCCGGCCGGAATTCGGATGGCGGCCGAATGGGCGCCTCCGACGCTGCTGCTCGTCGCTGCGCTGGCGATCCTGGTGCCCGGCGCTCTGCTGTCCGCGGTGACTCCGATGGTGACCAAGATGCGCCTGCTCACCCTGGCGCAGACCGGGACCGTCGTGGGACAACTCTCCGGACTAGGCACGATGGGCGCTATCGCGGGCACCGTCCTCACGGGGTTCGTGTTCATTTCGCGAGTGCCAGTCAGTGTCATTCTCATCGGGCTCGGCCTCCTGCTGGTTCTCGGTGGCATTCTCATCGAATGGCGCCTACGCCGCTGGAACACCAGGACCGCCATCGTGCTCACCATCGCTGTCTTCGGCGCCGGACTGGCCGGCTATACGGCTCCTGGCGGATGCGATGTGGAGACCAAATACCATTGCGCCCGGGTTCTTTCCGACTCCGAACGAAACACTGGCCGCACGCTCGTCCTCGACGGTGCGCGTCACTCCTACGTCGATGTACTGGACCCGACACTGTTGAAGTTCCTGTACATCCGCGCCTTCGCAGCGGTTGTCGACGGGGCCTTCCCGGCAGGCGAGCCGCTTCAGGCCCACCACCTCGGTGGGGGCGGGTTAACATTCCCGCGGTACCTCGCCGACTCACGGCCGGGAACCCAGAGCCTCGTCTCGGAAATCGACGGTGGTGTGGTGAACATCGATCGCGAACAGCTGGGATTGGTTTCCGACTCGGGTATTGAGGTCCGCGTCGAGGACGGTAGGCGCGGGCTGGCACAACTTGCCGACGACAGCCGCGATCTGATCGTCGGTGACGCCTTCGGCGGCGTCAGTGTGCCGTGGCATCTGACTACTGTGGAGGCGCTTGCCGACGTACGCCGGGTCCTCAAGCAGGATGGCATCTACGTCGCAAACCTTATCGACTACGGCAGCATGGCATTCGCCCGCGCTGAAGTTGCCACACTCACAGAGGTTTTCGACCATGTCGTCCTCAGCGGTGAACCCAACGACATCGGCATGAATTCGGCGGAACCCAACGGCGGGAATGTGGTCGTAGTGGCCTCTGATCGCCCCGTGGACCGTCGCGCGATACAGAGCATCTTGGACACCCGCCAGACGCAGTGGATCACGACAGCTGGTGCCGAACTCTCGACGTGGATCGGTAATGCCCGGGTGCTCACCGATGACTATGCGCCAGTAGACCAACTCCTTGATCCCTATCGGCGGGAACTGAGCGGGTCGTAGTCGGCGCTATGGCGGCGCCCGTCTGATCCGTTTAAAGACTCAAGAGAATTCGGCTGAGTTCGGTGGTCGTAGTGACCCCGTCCTCGTATCCGCCCTCGCCGCCGAGTGAGTTCATGATGGCCAACGTGTATCGCTGCTGTGGTCCGGCGAAGCCAACGGAGTTGACGACCCATCCACCTTCCTCCTGGGACCAGCCGTTCTTACTCCCGGGATTCATGGCCTTTCCCGCTCCCCACACTCCCCACTGCTGATCACCGACGACGCGTTGCATCTCGGCGACGACGGCGGCTGCGTTCGCCGGTGTGAGCTTGGTCAGGACGTAGTTCATCAGTCCGTCGAAATCGTCGGCAGTTGCCTTCTGATATCCCCAGTACGGATAGACATCACCAAAACCAGGCTGTGGTCGCACGTTTGGCATGCCATAGCGCGCGAAATTGGTGTTGAACACCTGTATCGAACCACCGTAGCGAGACCACAGCGCGTCAGCCGCAGCGTTATCAGAACTGCGCAGCATGTCGGCCATCTGCTGCCGGTCGGCGGCGGGCAGGCGAAGGGCACCAGCCTGTTCGCGCGAAAGAAGGTCAGCGACCATCGCAAGCTTGATCGTCGACGCGGTCCAGATCGGCGTGCCGGCCTCGGCATTGCGATATCGAGCCCCCGTCGCGCGATCCCGGAGGACAAATCCTACTGTTCCTGGCCGGGTGGCGATGTATCGCTCAGCGGCGGCGAAGCGATCACGCAACACACATTGGACATCAACGGAGGCACAGGACGAGCTCGTGTCGGGCTGAGCCTGGACACCGGCGGTCACGGTCAGGGATCCACTCACGGCGACGACGGTCGCCAACAACCTCCAGCAGAACGATTGAGCCACTACACCACTCGATTCCAGCCGCGACGCCACCGACCTGTCATCGCTTCTACTGCTTCAGTACGTAGGTAGGTGTAGCACGGACAACACCGTGAGCGGCGGCGCAACCGCGGTGTGTCGATAAGATCAGCGGTGTTTCAGCAACACGGAGATTCGGCGTTGTCACGCAGGGCCGAGACGGCAGCTCCCTCGGGCACATACGTTTGCGGCCGCCGGACAAACTGCTCAGCACAGAGCGGGGAACAGAACCAGTACAAGCGGTCCTCATGCGTCGCCGCTGAATGCCTGGCGTCAGCCGAAAGGTGTACGCGGCAGACCGGGTCGACGTGATCTTGGTGGCTGGACCCTGAGTCGATGATGACGACATCGACGGGCGCACGCACATTACGGATGGTGGTCGAGCCGATGTCCCTCACGAGGTCAGCAGGCACACAGGCACGCGAGGCGACGTCGCGTGTCGTCGCGACTTGTCCGCCGTGGGCGAGTCCAGCCAAGCGCGCTGCGGTATTCACCGTGGCACCAAAGATGTCACCGCGGCGCCAAATCACCGGGCCTTCGCTGAGGCCGGCACGTACCAACGGGAAGCCGGGAGTGCGACGGGCCGCCTCGCCGAGACGAGTGAGATAGGCAAGAGCCGCGTGGGCATCCGGCGCTGTCACCATGACGGCATCGCCGATGGTTTTGATGAGAGCATCGCCAGGGCCCAGGACTTCCGTCGCGATGGAGCCGAATTGATCTGCCAGTTCCGCAGCGCGGTGATCCCCATGGACCTCGGTTGAGTGCGGTGTAGCCTGACATGTCGGCGAAAATGACGACGGCCTTCGCGTCTGCATGCTCGAAGCCGCTCACCCGACACCTCCCGTCACGGTCACCGAACCCACAATACATGCATATATGCGCATATGTCTATGCGCTCGTTAGCGGGGCACACGCCTGTTTGTCCGACCCGGTCAGCTTCGGACTTCGACGTCGTCGATCCTCGTCACGTCGCCGTCTTCGGGTCCGTGGGCACGGCCGACGTGCGCTTCTCGACGCATCCGCTCGATCATGTGCGGGTAGTGCAGCTCAAATGCCGGACGCTCCGAACGGATCCGGGGCAGCTCGGTGAAGTTGTGCCGCGGCGGTGGGCAGCTGGTGGCCCACTCCAGCGAGTTGCCGAAGCCCCAGGGGTCGTCGACCGTGACGACCTCGCCGTAGCGCCAGCTCTTGAACACATTCCACAGGAACGGCAGCGTCGACGCACCCAGGATGAAAGCACCGATCGTCGAGATGATGTTCAGCGTGGTGAACCCATCGGTGGGCAGGTAGTCCGCATAGCGCCGGGGCATCCCCTCATTGCCGAGCCAGTGCTGCACCAGGAACGTGGTGTGGAAGCCGATGAACGTCAGCCAGAAGTGCACCTTGCCCAGGCGTTCGTCGAGCAGCCGGCCCGTCATCTTCGGGAACCAGAAGTAGATGCCCGCATAGGTGGCGAACACGATGGTGCCGAAGAGCACGTAATGAAAATGGGCCACAACGAAATACGAATCCGTCACCTGGAAATCCAACGGCGGACTCGCCAGCAGCACGCCGGACAGACCGCCCAACAAGAAGGTGATGATGAAGCCGACCGAGAACAGCATCGGTGTCTCGAACGTCAACTGCCCCTTCCACATCGTGCCTATCCAGTTAAAGAACTTGATACCCGTGGGCACGGCGATCAGGAACGTCATGAACGAAAAGAACGGCAACAGCACCGCACCGGTGGCGTACATGTGGTGCGCCCACACCGCCACCGACAGCGCCGCGATGCCCAGCGTCGCGTAGATCAGCGTCGTGTAGCCGAAGATCGGCTTGCGGCTGAACACCGGGAAGATCTCACTCACGATGCCGAAGAACGGCAACGCGATGATGTACACCTCGGGGTGCCCGAAGAACCAGAACAAGTGCTGCCACAACAGCACACCGCCATTGGCGGGGTCATAGACGTGGGCGCCGAGATGGCGGTCGGCGGCCAGGCCAAATAAGGCCGCCGTCAAGATGGGAAAGGCCAACAGCACCAGGATCGACGTCACCAGGATGTTCCAGGTGAAGATCGGCATCCGGAACATCGTCATACCGGGAGCCCGCATGCAGACCACGGTCGTGATCATGTTCACCGCCCCGAGGATGGTGCCCAGACCACCGACGGCCAGACCCATGATCCACAGGTCAGCACCCGCACCCGGCGAGTGGATCGCGTCCGTCAGCGGCGAGTAGGCGGTCCAGCCGAAGTCGGCAGCACCACCAGGGGTGACGAAGCCCGCGGTGGCGATCAACGCACCGAACAGGAACAGCCAGAACGAGAAGGCGTTCAGCCGCGGGAACGCCACGTCCGGAGCGCCGATCTGCAGCGGCAACACCAGGTTCGCGAACCCGAACACGATCGGGGTGGCATAGAACAGCAGCATCACCGTGCCGTGCATCGTGAACAACTGGTTGAACTGCTCGTTCGACAAGAACTGCAAGCCGGGAGAAGCGAGCTCCGTGCGCATGAACAGCGCCATCAACCCACCGATGAGGAAGAACGCAAAGCACGCGACGCAATACATCATGCCGATCAGCTTGTGATCGGTGGTCGTGATCAGCTTGTAGATCAAGTTGCCCTTGGGGCCGATCCGCGCCGGGAACGGACGCCGGGCCTCAAGCTCACCGATAGCGGAGACATCCAGTGCCACACCGACCTCCAGAGCTACGGGCCGGGTATTCACAGCCCGTCCATCTACTATCGAGCTTAGTAGATAAACGTCTGGGGTTGAAAGCCCCTATCGTCAGATGGATACAGGAGATGGATGCTCTCGCTTCCACGCCCATTCCGAACCCTCTTCGCCGCGGCTGTCACCACCGTGGTGCTTGCCGCGTGCACGGAGTCCGGACAGACATCGCCGGGTAGCGGAAGCTTCGACTTCGTCTCGCCCGGCGGAAAAACCGTGTTGTTCTACGACCCGCCGACGGACCGTGGATCCATTGGCGCAATGTCCGGTCCCGACTTGATGAACGACGCCACTGTCAGCGTGGCCGACTTCGCCGGCGACATCGTCGTGATCAACGTGTGGGGGTCGTGGTGCGCACCCTGCCGCACGGAGACACCGGAACTGGAGACCGTCCACGCCGAGTTCCAGAGACGTGGCGTTCAATTTCTCGGGATCAATGTTCGCGACAACCGTGAATCGGCACGCGATTTCGTCACCGATCGCAATGTGACGTACCCATCGATATTCGATCCCGAGATGCGCTCACTCATCGCGTTTGGGCGCCGCTATCCGACCAGCGTCGTGCCGACCACCGTCGTCCTCGACAGACAACATCGGGTGGCTGCGGTGTACTTGACGGCGGTACTTGCCGAGGATCTGCGGCCCTTACTCCAACGCCTCACCGCGGAGTCCTGAGTCGTCCGAAGATGGCCTGCGCCAGCCGTCGAGCAGATATCCAAATCCACTAGAAACGAGATCGGCGCGCAGTGCCGGACTTGGCCTGTGAGCACCAAGCCATTGACGTAAGACCTCTGCCTGCTTGCCGTGCGGCGCGTCCGCGGCGCCGGCGTCATCGAGGATGAAATAGCACAACGTTTCCCGCCCATAGCCCCCGAGTTCCATCGTGTAGTCGGCACAGCGCAGGTCCATTGCGGCCAGGTGGAGCTCCAACCACACGGGCATCCACGGGTCGCACGGATCCAATGGCGGCGAAGTAACGAACCACTCGTGAAACTCGTCAAATAGATTCCGCGGCAGCGGTATCCGACACCGCACCAAGGCGCGCACTGACGCGAGAATGACATGGACCGACTCCGAAGCGTTGAGTGCCACACACATCGTTGAACGCTCGGTATCCGATAGACATGAGTCAGCGACCTCCCACATCAATTCGGCGAGTGCAAACTCCTCGCGCATTCAGCCTCCGGCAGACCCGCTAGCACCAATGCCTTACTATCTCAGATAGTACTGAGTTAGTACGTAGATAAGCTGATCGAGCAAGAGGCGGACGATGGCAACTGGTACTGCGATCACCTCGCGGGTGCACTCGCTCAATCGTCCCAACATGGTGAGCATCGGCACCATCGTGTGGCTTTCGAGCGAGTTGATGTTCTTTGCCGGCTTGTTCGCGATGTACTTCACCGCCAGGGCTCAGGCCGAGGAGTGGCCACCGCCTCCGACTGAGTTGAACCTCACTCTGGCAGTGCCGGTGACTCTCGTTCTGATCGCCTCGTCGTTCACCTGTCAGATGGGGGTATTCGCAGCCGAGCGAGGCGACGTCTTCGGATTACGCCGGTGGTACACGGTCACATTCTTCATGGGCCTGTTCTTCGTGCTCGGCCAAGGCTACGAGTACTTCAAGCTCGTCGAAGAGGGCACGACAATCGCGAGCAGCGCCTACGGGTCAGTCTTTTATCTGACCACCGGTTTCCACGGTCTCCACGTCATCGGCGGTCTGATCGCCTTCGTCATGCTGCTGGCGCGCACCAAGATGAGCAAATTCACGCCCGCCCAGGCGACGTCAGCGATCGTCGTGTCCTACTACTGGCATTTCGTGGACGTCGTGTGGATCGCCCTTTTCGCTGTCATCTACTTCGTGAGATGAGATTCCAGCGTTGGCTGGCGGCCGCCGCCGCAGTCGCATGCCTAGCCATCAGCGTGCCATCAATCGCAGTAGCGCAGACCTCGCAGCCCGCCGCTCCGACAACTCATTCCTACGACGACTCCCATACGTCGGAGAACCGCAGCGAATCGCTGCCGGCGTTGTGGATCTTCGTCGGCGCCGTCGGGGGGCTCGCGCTCATCGCCACACTCCTCATTCGGCATAACGCCTCTGGCGGGCGCCATTCGACCACTCAGGAATGACAGATGACGGCGATGAGCACTGGGGCGAGGACCACCGCCGCCAGGGCTGAGATCGTTGCGATTCGCTCGCGCAGGAGGGCGCCGGCTACGGCCGGCACGGCGAGACGCTCAGCCCTGGCTAGCACGGCAGTGTCGGCCGCTCCGAGCGCGCCGTCTGCAGTTCGAGGGGCTCCCGCGAGAGCAATCAAGCCATCCAGAACAGTCTCACGTCCGTGACGGCGCGCCGCCGTATCGTCGGCACACATCTCGAGCAACCGACCTACCACTGCAACGGCGTTGGGAAGCAACGGGAATCTCGGCATCGAGGTTGCCAATGCTCGTAATGCCATCATGAGCTGAGGATGACGGCCCGCCAGGTGGGCACGCTCGTGGGCCAGCACTGCCGCCAGCTCTGCCTCGTTCAGTGTCGACATCGCTGCGCTGGTCACTACGATCGCGTCCGGACGTCCCACGACGCAATATGCGGCCGCGCTTCGCTCCTGGAGCACGACAACTCCCGGATGTGTCGACGGCGACCCGAGGATGTGCGCGGCGTGCGCATGCTCCCGGCTGCGCCGCCAGAATCGACGGACCGCGACCAGCGACCGGCGCGCCACCACTGACGTCGCGATCAATGCGGCAGCGCAGGCCACGATGATGGCAACGTGGCCGGCCCACCCCAGATGGTTGAGCGCCAGCAGTGCGTCCATGCAATAGCGCAAAGGGCCGGCGGGGTGGGGGCCAAAAACTTCAGCAAGCATGCCGACCGCGCCAACGAGCCACGCGGCAATAGCGATCACAATGGTCACCAACCACAGCACGACCGACAACCGAGGCGCTCCACCACCGCGTGACAGCCAGGAAAGAAGTCGCGGCCCCATCCACACCAGTGCTGCCCCATAGACCAGCAGGCAGAGTGCCGCGCTCATGATTTACGAGAGCGACGACTGACTTTGCGCAACGCCGCACGGAGTCGCTCCGACTCGTCGTCGTTCATCTGGCGCAGAAAGTAGCTCAAGACGACGTCGACGTCTCCCCCGTGCTGAAACGCGTCACGCATGAGTTGAGCGGACCGTTCTTCGCGGGTCATTGCCGCCCAGTAGCTATAAGCTTTGCCAACCCGTCGACGCTCCAACCAGCCTTTACGGTGGAGGTTGTCCATGGTGGACATCACGGTTGTGTAAGCGATATCCCGTTCAGCAGCCATGTCATCGAAGATCTCCCGTACGGTGACCTCTTCGCCGTAGCCCCACACGTGATCCATCACCGCCGACTCCAGGTCGCCGAATCCCCGCTGCTGCACCGCCCTGGCTCCTACCCGTCGGACAATATCTGCACCTTATGTTAGCTGCCAGCCTCGTCGAAGTGCGTCAAGCGACAAGCCGCCAAAGGCGGAGTCCCCGCGCATGCCAACGACCGAGCGCCTGATCCACCTGCACAACGCGGCTGCACGAGCGATCGATCCCCGACGGGAGCACCTTGCCCCGCCCACAGCATCATCTACTATCCGCCTACGTACTATTGTACTTAGTAGCCGGTGGCCTCGGCCACGACCCATTGCGCGCGGACATCAAGAGGAGACTTGCGGAGTGTCACTTTCGCATCGAATGCTCGGCAGCCAACCCGGACATCACGCGGGGATAATCCACAACCCACGCACGTACGAGATGCTCGCCAACCTGCAATTCCTCGGCAAGCGGCGACGGATATGGAGACAGTTCGCAACAGCATCTCGCGCCACCCTCGGCGAGAAAGTCATCGACATCGGTTGCGGGACCGGCTACTTCGCCGCGACACTCGCACCCATCGTGGGTAGCGGCGGTTTCGTCGTCGGTATTGATCCGTCCGCGCAGCTCATCCAGTACGCCGACGATCACACTCCCGTGAACTGCGGCTTCACCGTGACGGGCGCTGAGAATCTACCGTTCCCGGACGCAGCTTTCGACCTGGCCGTGTCAAGCCTCGCATTCCACCACATTCCCGAAGAACTCTGGCCCCAGGCCCTCAGTGAGATATTTCGCGTTCTACGACCAAGTGGCCGACTGTTCCTGGCCGACTACCGTCCGCCCGAGCGCCGCTGGGCGCAGAAGTTATTGAAATCTGTCGGAGGCGAGCAAGCCACGCACGACTCTCGGCCAGACCTCAAATCCGCGATTTTGACAGCCGCTTTCGCCATTTCCGACGTAGGCACATATCCTCGCATGCACCACATCGTGGCCTTCAAGACACAGACGGCTGCATGAGGTAGCACTCACGCCACCTCCACCCACCCACTTTCACGTTTGGCAGAGCGCGATGACCACGGCTGGTGCCGAGATGATGAGCGCCATCAATGCCAGCAGCACAACACGGTTGAGGGTTTCGCCGACTCCTCCGCCAGAGGTGCTGAGTCGGCTGGCACGCAAGGTAAACCCCTGGTCGGCGACTCCCAGAGCGCCGCCGGGCGACAGTCGATACGGCGCGGTGAAAACCAGCAGACTGTCCAACAGAGCATCGCGACCATGGCTACGGGCGGCGCGGTCGTCGGCACACATTTCGACCAAGAACTCGACGGTAGCCGCAGCAGCCCGGAATAGCGGTACTCGCGGCACTGATGACGCCAGTGCACGCAGAGTCATCTTGATTTGAGGGTGACGGCTCGATAGATGAGCACTTTCGTGAGCCAAGACAGCGGCAAGCTCGGTCTCCTTCAAACGCGCCACCGCGCCGGTGCTGACCACCACGGCATGCGGGGGCCCTGCTACGCAATATGCCGCGGGCTGATCGGCCTGGATGAGAAAGACTCCCGGATGCTCGGTTACTGATCCGAGAATCCTTGCTTCTCTAGAGATCTCACTGCTTCGCTCCCGAAATCGCCGTAACGTCAGGAAGACACGTTTGGCGATCAAGATGGACACTCCCAGGACAAGAAGCGCGGAAGCGACAAAGACGACGTGCCCACGCCAACCGAAGTGATTGAGCGCGAGAAACATATCCACACAGAGTTGCGCGGGCAGTGCCGCGTGTTTGATCAGGAGCTCGGCCATGACATTGACGCTGGCCGCCATCCAGGCGGCGAGGGCACAACCCACGGCAGTGAGCCAGACCGCCACGGACAGGCGCGGATTGCGTCCACTACGAGTCACCTTCTCAAGGACCGGCGGCAATAGCCAGGCCAGAACGAAGCCGTAGAGCAGAATGCAGAGGGCGAAATTCATGACGCCCGGTGCCGAGGCGCCTTGCGCACCGCAACCCGAAGTCGTTCCGACTCCTCGTCATTCATCTGACGCAGAAAGAAATTCAACACCTGATCGGCGTCGCCTCCGGAATGCAGCGCATGCGCCATCAGGTGAGCCGACCTCTCCTCGCGCGTCATCGTCGGCCAATAGCTATAGGCCTTCCCGATCCGCTTCCGCGCGAGCCACCCTTTCCGATGCAGGTTGTCCATCGTCGACATCACCGTGGTATACGCGATGTCTCGGCTCGCGACCAAATCATCGAACACTGTGCGGACCAACACGGGGCCCCCCGTTGCCCAGACCCGATCCATCACCGCCGACTCCAGGTCTCCAAAGCCCCGCTCCTGCACCGTCACTCCTACCGCGAATGTCGTCACAACGATGATTCCTTCAATATGCCCGCCGCTAACAAGTTAACCGCACGGGGACCACTTACGTACAGCGTCACCGCATTCAATTGGCCACTAAACCCCCGCGTCGAGGTCCCAGGTCTGTGACAAACGTGAATTGAGAGACCAAAGTGATATACGTTGCGTCCACGTACGTAGCTGCGTAGTAGATTGGCTCACCGCGGAGGCGAAAGGTATATCCCAATGGATCCGGCGCAAAGACCGGCACGATGGGTGCTAGCGCTGTCCATGGCTTCAAAGCTGGCGTTCAATTGGGTCGGCACCGCCACTGCAGAACCCGGCTCAGCGCAGGACAATTCCATCGCGCGACTGGGCGGAGATGTTGCGCGCGCCGATCAACGCCTCGCCGATCTGCAGGCCTCTGTCCACAGCCAGTCATGAGAGCGCTCGTCCAGGTCGAAAGCGCCCGCGCCGACAAGACTTCTGTCCAGACTGCCCGCAGCCGGGCCCAAGACGCCACCACCCGGATGGAAGACGCCCAGCGTCGGTCGACGAGTTCACCGCCACGCAGTACATGAGTGGACCCGCGGAGAACACGATCTGGGCCCCAAGCCGAGAAGAGGTCGTTTCCGTCGCGCGAACACAGCAGACGCTCGCGTTGGCCTTCACTCGAAGCCCGTAACGAGCTGAAAGCAGCGAGAACCGAACACACGAATCTCGAATCCGCGGCTCGTCGAGCTCAATCCGACGCGAGATCGCAGAACGTCTGGCGCAGAGTCGCTACGACGAAGCTGTCGACGCTGTGCGCGCCTCCGAGGAT
The DNA here is from genome assembly GCF_052245755.1 of Mycobacterium sp. 4D054. Classification (NCBI taxonomy): domain Bacteria; kingdom Bacillati; phylum Actinomycetota; class Actinomycetes; order Mycobacteriales; family Mycobacteriaceae; genus Mycobacterium; species Mycobacterium sp. 4D054. The sequence continues at coordinate 4,795 of NZ_JBQQCF010000044.1, read as the reverse complement.
GCCTTTATCGCGCCACGGAGCGAAATCGACTCTGCCACCGACGAAGCGCGGACGGCGCGGGGGCGACTCGAGAAGGCCCGCAGTACCCCACCACCGTCCGAGCCGGGTAGCTGGGATTCTGCGCCCGACACCCAGGTCACTGGCACAGAGTGGGACACCGCCGTGCCGGCGGTTCCCGCCGCGGACCTCTCGGATCCGGTGGCGATTGTCAACTCGGTGCTGCAGATCTCGGCAGCGTCCGCACAAGTCACAGCCAGCCTCGGGCGGCAGTTCCTTGTCAAGCTTGGCTTGATAGCCGAACCCTCGCCCTCTGTTGCCGCCGTTCCTGGGCAGATTCCGCGCGTATACGGCCAGCAGGCAGTGGAATTCGTCATTCGGCGAGGCATGACCCAGCTCGGTGTCCCGTATTCCTGGGGCGGCGGGAACGCCAGCGGGGCCACCCGTGGCGTCGATCGAGGTGCTGGCACAGTCGGTTTCGACTGTTCCGGGCTCATGGTCTTCGCCTTTGCCGGGGTTGGCATCAGCCTTCCGAAATACTCTGGCGCGCAGTATGAAAAGGACCGCCGGGTGCCTGTGGGAGAAATGCGTCGAGGTGATCTGATTTTCTACGGCCCCAACGGCAGTCAGCACGTTGCGATCTATCTGGGTCAGGGCCAGATGCTGGAGTCACCGTTCACAGGCTCCCAAGTGCGGATCGCTCCTGTCCGCACCAGCGGGATGACCTCGCACGTCGTGCGACTCATCGACTACTGACAGTCGGTCAGCGCAGGGCGCTTCCGCTGATCCACTTCTCCCAAGGCACGGACCAGTCTCCGTTCTGCCACTGTTCCAGCGGTGCGCCGCCGGTATTGCGAATCTCCACCACGTCACCCGGGTTGGCAAACTCGTAGTACCACTCGGCGTTCTCTGCACTGAGATTCAGGCAGCCCGCTGACACGTTTGTGTTGCCCTGCGCCCAGACTGTTGCCTCACGCTCGTGGAGGTAGATGCCGTCGGGGCTGATCCGAACCGCGTGCGGGACGCTGATCTTGTATCCGGACGCGGAATCCACCGGTAGCCCGTACGTCGACGAGTCCATCAGGACGGGATTCTGCTTCTCCATCACGGTGTACACACCGGGTTGCGTCCAGAACGCAATAGTCTTGCCGCCGACGGTTTCCGTGCCGCCCCTGCCCATCGACGTCGGCATCGTCCGTATGAGGACGCCGTCTTCGTAGACGCTCACCTGCTTGGTGGTGTCGTCGGCGATCGCGATCCGCGATTGCCCGATCCGGAAACTGACCTGCTTGTCCTCTTCACCGAAAAGGCCATCCCCCAGGGGGGTGCCGTAGAGACCGGCCTTGACCGTCACTTCGGTGCCGGAGGGGAAGTATTCGCGCGGGCGCCAGTGTGCCTTTCGGTCGTTGATCCACGTCCAGGCACCCTCGATCTTGGGCGCCGTGGTGACCTGAAGTCGACGCTCGGCGGCAGCCTTGTCCGATATTGCCCTGTCGAATGTCGCCACGATGACAGTTCCGACGCCATAGACGCCGCCCTCCGAAAGGGAAGCGCCATTGGTCATCCCGAGTGTGACGCCGACTTGCGCCTGTGGCGAGACGGTGGAGAACTCCGAGACAGTGGTCACTGTGGTGGCGCCGCTGCCCTGGCCGGTTGCGCTGAGGGTGTATGTCCGTCCATACCCAAGCGGCTCGTCGGGCTGCCAGGCGCGGCCGCCCGCCGTCAACCGACCCGTGACTACTCGACCGCGTTCGTTCTGCATGCGCACGTCGGTCAGCGTGCCTGATGTCGCGGTCACCTTTACCGCGCCGACAGGCACAACATCGCTCGCGCCAGTTCGCGGAAGAATGTCGACCGCGGGCGGTTCGGGCACGGCCTTGGGCTTCTGTTCAGCCTCCAGAGCGCTGGGAGCCACCACTGCGTCAGACAGCCGAGACTTGAGCGCGCTTGTCTGCGATGCGGTCACAAGCACGCCGACCACGGCGAATACGCTCAGCGCAACTATCTTTCGGTGTCCAGCCAACACTTTCATCACAACTATCCGTCGGGGTGGTACCTCGTCAAATTACGTATCCACATAGTAGTTGGTCGATGCGGTGAAGGTGCGACGGCGCGACGACCAGCCGGAACGAGTCGCCACACAGGTTCAGTACCGACGCGCGTTGTAGATCGGCGCCATCGTGATAGGGGCGACTTTGACAGGAGTCCCGTAGGTGGATGCGTGCACCATCATGCCGTCGCCGATGTAGATGCCGGCGTGGGAGGCGTCGCTGTAGAAGGTCACGATGTCGCCTGGAAGCAGGGCTTCCAGCGCCACAGGCTGGCCGCCACTGGCCAATGCCTGGCTGGAGCGGGGTAACGATTTGCCTTGCTGCAGGAATGACCACTTGATGAGTCCCGAGCAGTCGAATGCGTTGGGCCCATTCCCGCCCCACACATACGGGGAGCCCACTCGACTCAAGGCCGTCTGCACTACTGCAGCTCCGCCGCCGGTTCCTGCCGGCGGCCCCGGGACGGCGCCGTCAGGGTTCGGCATCGCGACGATATCGGACGGCGGTGGCGGTGCGGCCCCAGAAGGCGGGGGCGGTCCGGGCGCAGCGAGAACGGCGCGCTGCTCCGTGGTCAGAGCCGCATATTGTGCTTCGACACTTGAGATCTGAGTGCGCAGATCACCCTGCCGACGTTGAATGTCGGCGCGCACTTTCGCGGTGGCATCGGTCGCTGCACGCGCCTGCGCGGCAGCGACACGAGACTCGTCTTCGGCCGCGGCAGCACGGGTGCGCGCTGCGCTGAACTGAGTCATCGCGTCTCTCATCTGCCCGGACATCACTCGCTGCACAGACAGCCGGTCGAGCAGCTCCTGGGGTGAGCCGGCACCCAGCGTCGCAGAGATATTTCCGGAAGGTCCACTGACGTACTCGGCGACAGCGACGCGGTCAACAGCAGCTTGATAACTACGCAGATCCGCCGAGGCGGCCTCCGCTCGACCAAGATCCTCCGCCAGTTTCTCCTCAGCGGCTCGCTGCGCCTCGACTTTGAGGTCGAGATCCAATTCAGCCGAATACAACTCTTCGCTGGCTTGTTCGGCTTGTCGCGAGAGCTCCGCCATTCGCGCGAGCGCGTCCGCGGCAGGGTCTGCGCTGACCACGCCCGCGACGCTGGAGGCACCCACCGTCAAGACTGCAAGGGTAAGTAGAGCGATGACGCTTCGCAAAATCTGCGGCGGGCGCCCGTGTCTCAAAGCGACTGTCCTCCGGTGACCTTGATCTACGTAGTTGGTACGTAGATAACGGATCACACTAGAGAACGCTCACACTTTTGTCCAAACAATCAGCCCGCAGAGCATAGGCAAGGCCCGACCCGGGATGACTATGGCGGAATCCCCCGACAGGATTCCGCCATAGCGCCTTCGCCGGGATCAGCCCATACGCGGCGCCGCTCCCGACGTCTGGATAATCTACTATTCAACTTAGTAGATGGTTTGACGTTCTGCTTACGGACGCGTGATCCTCAACCGCCGAAGAGCAGGTACAACCCTGCGAACGTGTAGCCGACCATTGTCAGCATCATCGCCACTTGGCCGGTGATCTGATGATCCCGCGGCAACAGTCGCAGAGCGCGATCATGTGCAGACACCACCGCAACCATGTGTCCCACGACCACGCACGAGACCTTGATCGTCCAGAGCACCGAGGGATGCTGAGACAAGATGTAGCTGACGTCGTCCTGCGTAAGCCCGAGGAGCTGCCAGCCCAGCCCGAAAGGATCTGCTAGGCGCACGATCGTCTCTTGCCCGCGTGCAACGAGGTACGACAAGTAATGGGCGAAGATGTAGCCGACGACGATCGGAATAAGTGAATGCGCCAACTGTCCCGGAAGTTGCTGTCGCTGCTGTGGATTGATGCCCCCCGTCGCCCGAGCGGCGCCACAGAACGTCAGTCCGACGACGGCGACGAACACGAACAGTATCGCCGTCCGCAACGCTGTCGCGCCGCCGGCATCCCCCACGAGTGGAACTGCCGCCGCCGCGCGATCGACGAAGTTCCGAAATGTCGGGGACTGGGAGAAGCTGTCGAACGCCGTGGAGCCCAGCAATACCGCCAGAACTGCCACCGTTCCAGGTCGGACCGGCAGCGTCGGCAGGTGGTCGAGCGGATTGACCCACTCCACGCGTCCGGTGCCTCGGGCACGTCGGAAAGGCGACATCCGCGACACGGCCATGCTGTACACCTCGAAGGGGTCAGCGCGTGCGAACCACCGAGCGCCGAAGACCCAGGCACCGATCCCCACCACCGCCGCGTAGATCAATAGCCACAGCTTGATGGCCGTCAGCGAACCGGGGTCCGGGCTTGCTAGGTGTACTGACCACGGACGTTGGTGACGGCGTGGTGAGGTGACAAGACGAAGACCTCCGAGTGAAGTGCGAACTGCCTAGGAACGCACCAACTCACTTCGGAGGTCTTCGTGTCTCACCGTAATGCCCCTTTGTCCGAAACCGGTCGCCTGCGGCTGGCTCGTTGCGTCGTCGATGATGGCTGGTCTTTGCGTCGGGCTGCCGAACGTTTCCAGGTGTCGGTGTCCACGGCCTCGCGGTGGGCGGGCCGCTATCGCGAGCAGGGTGAGTCGGGGATGGCCGACCGCAGCTCACGCCCACACCACAGCCCCAATCGCACACCTACACGCACTGAGCGGCGCATCATTGGCGTGCGCGTCACCCGGCGGTGGGGGCCAGCCCGTATCGGCTATCTGCTCGGGATTCATCCCTCAACGGTGCATCGGGTGCTGAGCCGCTACCGGA
>NZ_JBQQCF010000043.1:0-46484 GCF_052245755.1 Mycobacterium sp. 4D054 | reverse complement strand
GACCAGCGCGGGGTCCGTTCGTGGGCACGCTGATGATGCAGACGACCGCCGTCCCCGACCCGGGATTTCGACAACTTCAATGACGATCACCCCCGCCGTGGTCGTCACACAGAGGGACGGTCAACACAGCCGTGGCGTTGATCGACTCCATCATCCGCCACTTCCGCAAGCGCACCGCCCAGCACCAGCTCGAACACCGCCTGCTGCTCGAACTCGACGAAGTGTGCAACTCGTGCCCGCTGCCGGCGCTACTGAACTACGTCGGCGAGTCCGCCGGTCTGGGCGTCAACATCATGGCTACCGTGCAGGCCTCCAGCCACTTCGATGTCGTGTACGGCCCGAGATACGCCGACGCGCTGCGCGACATCTTCCCAGGCACCGTGGTGATGTACGGCGCCCACGAGCGTCAGCTGCTCGAACAGGCTTCGCACTGGCAGGGCCTGGGAACGCGGCGCACCGAGTCCTACGAGCCCAACGGCGGAAGTCGTTCGCAGTCATCACAACTGGGCTCAATCATCGACTGGCAGGAGCTGCTCCCCCAAAGCCTCGAAGAAGCCCAGCTCCTTTTGCGCGGCACCGCCGGGCGCCGAGTCCAGATCCCCGACTGGAGCGTGTTCCTCGAAATCTACGACGGAGCGATCGAGACCCGCCGCCGTCGCCAGCAGACGTCGAAGGCGTCGGCATAGGGAGCGATGAGAGTCGCACGCCGCCAGCGACTGTGCCGCCCTGTATTTTCATCGTTCAGGTGGCTGGAGGGGCAGCCTTTGTGAAGAGGGGTGTCCGCGGTGAGCTCAGGTGGTCCCAGTTCATCTCCGCGTGACGCCTCGCAGAAATTCGTTGTGAGCCTTTTGCTTGGCCTGCTCATAGCGCTGCTTACTTGGAAGCTGACGACGGAATGGGTGTGGCAACTCGACGTCGCCGCTGCCCTGTCACTGGCGTTAGCCGGATTCGGGTTGGTCTTGGCGGCCTACCAGGCGTGGGGACCGTCCATTCACCCGGCGACGTTCAGCCGCCGCGCAGCCAGCGTCAGCTGCATCATCCTTATAGCCGTGATCGCAACCGTCTGGACCTGGCCGTCGATTTTGGACCTGCTCGATCGCGGCGGCGACGAACAGGCAGGAGTCGAACCCCTTCCAGCCACGTGCATCGAGCCTCCCTACGAGGCCAACGACTGGGGACCGGACCGCCCCCTCGTACCGCTAGGCGAAAGCAGCGTTCCCGCGTTCAACAACGGTATTAGTGAGGACGGGAGGGACTACCGAATGTGGATGGTCTCCGCCCGTGACGCCATCTATCAGGACAGCCCAAAACCAAACGGTGGCTATGAACGCTCCATCGAAGTCAACCCGCAAAGCTCGTACCGAATTCGATTCATCTTCTGGAACAACACCGACGTCCCCGGCTTGCAGATCAACAATGTCCGAGCATCCCTGCGACTGCCGCAGTGTCCTTCGACGGACATTCGCTTGGTCGGCCGGGTTACGGGTGACAACGCGGTGCCCAACAGCATCTGGGGAACCGCTCGATTCCACTCTCCGCAACCCTTCAGGCTGGAGTTCGCGCCCGACGCAGGCCCCGGTCACAGGGCCGTAGTCTGCTGGCCGTCCCAAGCCGCCTGCAATCCGAACGGGCAGGGGTACATTCCGCTGGATCCCCACCAGCTGCTCGCGCCGGGAGGCTTGCCGATTCCCGGCGGCACGCTCTATCCCGGTCCCCACTCCTTCACCTTCATCATGGTCTATGTCCGCCCCGTGTTCGGCTAACGCGCTCGATCAGGACTTCGGAGTGGCGACGTAAGCCGCTAGGAGTGCGACGACCACCAGGCGTAGAGCCCTTCCAGGGTGGCGCCAGGCGTTTCGGCTCGAACAATACTGAGCAGCAGTTCGTCGTCCTCGGTCCAGACCACGACGGGCTGATTGGCCTGAAGCCCGCAGAAGACCGTGCCCCGCTCCACTGTGGGGGTGTCGTTGCGCCGCCATGGTCCCGGCGACTGAATGTTGGGCGGACAGATCCGGGGAGTGGAACGATTCACCGTGTCGGTGAAAGAGGCCTGCAGGGCGGCGGAATCTCCGCTGAGCGTGTAGGTCGACGACGTAGGGCCGCCAGGGTCGGTGTTGGGGCCACAGGCCATGGCGGCGGTCACGTCTGCGTCGGTCGGTTCAGGTGCGCAACTGCCGGGCGGATAGCCCGCCGGTATCAGCTCAGCAAGCGCCGCCGCCGCAGCGGTGGCGGACGTCGTGGCCGTGGTCGGCGGCGCCGGGGACGTCGCCTCGGTCGAATCCGATCCCGACCACCGCGCGATGAGGATCGACCACAGCACAGCGGCGACCGTCACGACCACGGCGACGATTGACCACAGGATGACGAGCGGTCGCTGCACCCGAGGCTTCCGTGGCGTTGGCGTTACGCGTATTGCTGCGTCGAAGCTTCTCGTCAGTTCAGGTCTGTTGGGCTGCAATGGATTCGACGGTGAGGCGGCCCGGGCCGCCGGCAACACGGGGCGCTGGGTGAGCGAGCCCGCTGCCGCCGCCGCGGCCGCGACGAATTCGCGCGCCGAGCTGAAACGGTCGGCCGGATTCTTGGCCAGCGCCCGCGCCATGACCACATCCAGTTGGCGCGTTGCGTCGGGTAGGTGGTCGGAAAGTCGGGGTGGAGGCTGGTGCAGGTGGGCGAGTGCGAGGGCGGTGGTTCCCTCAGCGGTGTAAAACGGCTGCTTGCCGGTCAGCAGTCGGAACAGTGTGCAGGCCAGTGAGTAAATGTCGGCTCGGCCGTCGATCGCGTCGCCGGTGATGACTTCAGGAGCGGCATAGGCCAGTGTCACCGCCAGCGTCGAGTCGTCGCTGGCATCGTCTGGGCCACCTGCTGCTCTCGCCACCCCGAAATCGCTGAGCAGTACCTGCTCGGCTTCGGGTGACCCGTGAGCGAGCAGCACGTTCCCCGGTTTGACGTCGTGATGGACGACGTTGCGCTGGTGGGCGTAGTCCAGTGCCTTGGCGACCTCACCGGCGATGCGGACAGCGCGTGCAGCGGTCATGGTCCCGGCCTGCAGCGCTGCCTCCGCATCGGTGCCGGCGACGTACTGCATCGCGATCCACAACTGGCCGTTCTCGGCTTCGCCGCGGTTATGGATCGACACGATGTTCGGGTGATCCAGCAGCGAGGCGATATCGGCTTCGCGCACGAACCGCTCACGGAAGGCCTCGTCGCCGGAGAGGTCGGCGCTGAGCACCTTGAGCGCGTCGCGCCGCGGCAAGGTCGGATTCTTCGCCACGTACACCGTTCCCGTGGCGCCGGTGGCCAGGATCTGCTCAATCCGATACCCCGCCACCAGGGAGCCCACCGCGAACATAGACACAGCATCGCCTACTGATGGGGTGGCCCGGCCGGTGAGGCGGGGCGTGTCCGGTGCTGCCTTCCCAATCATCTGTGGCCCTCAGCGCCTTCTGTGAGGCCCGAACAGTGCGTGCAAGCGTGCTCGCGCCCACCGTTTGTGCGCGTCGGAGGCCTCGCTTGACCGGTCAGGTTCGAATATCACGTGTGCTGACTGAACCAGCTCGCCGTCGCGGCCGGTGGTCAGCGATTCGGCGACGCGGTGCCCCTGGGCGGTCAGTGAATCGACGAGCTGTTCATGCAGCCGATCGGCAGCGAAGTCCCACCAGTCGTCGACTGCGGCCAAGACTCTGCTGTGTTCCGGCGAGGTGGGCCGCGCCGGTGGCGGGCTGTCTGTCTCCGGCATCCATTTGCCGATGTCTGTCAGCCAGGACTGCCACTGGTGGGTCAGCTCCACCAAGGCCTGGTCGAGGCCAGGTTGGTTCCCCACATGGTGAAGCGCCTGGACGAAGGCTGCGCCGGGTAGGCCGTCGACATCGGGTCCGGCCTGGGCGCACGTGCGGGCGAAAGCGGCCACCGCGCGGGTCACGGCGAGCTGGGCGTTGAAATCGGCGCGCAATGACTCCACCGGTGCGCCGGCGTGACGCTCGGCGGCTTCGCCGACCTCCCGGTGCAGCTGCTCACTAATGACCGTCCACTGTTGGTAGGCGTCCTCGACGGCCCTCAGCGCGGCAACTTCCGCATCGCGTGCCACGGTTACCCTTGCTCGCGGGTCTGGATTCCTGCACTGATGAGGACCTCGCGCAGAGCGTCGGTCATATCGGCCTCCACGACGGTCCGCAGCAGGTCCGAGTCAGCGGTAGCCAAGTCGATCGACGGGTCGGAAACGATCCGCGCCTTCATCCTCTCCACCGCCTCGGACACCACGTTGCGCACGTAGCGGCCGTTGCCCGCGATGTCGACGAGCATTTCCGCCGGGTTCTCGGGATTATTGGTCGAGGTTGAGGTGAGCCAGCTCGTGTACCGGTCAAAGGTGGCGGCTGCGCCGGGATGCACCAGTACCCGGAAGTTCTCGGCGAACATCGCCGCGATCTGGCCCAACTCCTCAGCGCTGTAGGAGCTGAACTCCAGTTGGGTGGGAAACCGCGACCGCAGACCGGGGTTGGCTGAGAGCAGCCGGTTCATACCGTTGGCGTAGCCGGCCAGGGCGATCATGGTGTCGTCGCGGTGGTCCTCGGCGAACTTCATGATGATGTCGAGTGCGATACGCCCGAAATCGCGCTCGTTGTCGGCTTTGTACAGGTCAGGAGCCTCATCGACGAACAAGACGCGACCCTTGGCCTTCTCCAAATACTGGCGGGTCTTGACCTCGGTTTCGCCGATGACGCCGCCAACGAGGTCCGGACGGGAGACTTCGATGAAGTCTGGAGAGTCCAGGATGCCCAGGCCGAAATACATCTCACCCATTACCCGCGCGATAGATGTCTTGGCCGTTCCCGGGGGACCGACGAGGGTCATGTGCAGCGCGTTGCGCTGCCCGACTCCCTCGCCGCGCGCGGCCATCGCCCGGTCGTAGATCTGCACGTTCTTAAGCTTGTAGACGTGGGCCTTCACCTTGCCCAGGCCGATGAAGGACTGTAGGTCCCGCTCGGCCTTCTCAAGGACGGCTTCAGCAGCCTGAGCCTGCTCGGCTTGACGCAGTTCCTCGGTGGTCGGCCCGGACTCCGGATCCCAGCGGCTGGTCCGGGCAGTGATGGCCTGCGCGGTGGTGGTCCTGGGGCCGAAGGTGGGGTCGGCCAGAGCCGAGGAGGCCTCGGGGAGAATGCGCCCGCCGACGCTGGCCCTGCCGAACTCGACGCGGGCGTCGTCCTCCCGGCCCAACAGGCGCAGCGCGAAGCCGCGGTAGAGGGCCGCCAGGGCTGCGGCGTGCGGGCTGACTTGATCGGCGGTGACGCCTTTGAGCACGACTAGGCCGGCGTCGAACTCGCCGAGACTGACGTGAGCGAGTCCGGCCATCAGGTCGGTGGCGGCGTCCACGGCCCTCAGGGTCCCGGCGACTGGCCGGTCGGCCCAGTCCAGAACGTCGGTCCAGCGCTGGGTGACGTAGTGCAAGGTGGTGCCCAGGCAGCGCCAGATGGGCGTCTGCGTGGGTTCGCGGGCGGTGTCGTAGGACTCCAGCAGCTTCTCGGCGGCGTCGTAGTCCTTCTCGCTCAGCAGCGCCGCGATGTAGGCCAGGGTGATCGTCGCCGCGGTGTAGGGGAACACCTCGATGAAGCCCGGCGAGGGCACCGAGGCCTCCAGAGCAGTGTCCTGCAGACCCAGGCGGCGCGTCTCGCGGTGCACGGTTGCGCTGGTTTCGTGTGCGTGGCGCAGTGTCTGGCTGGAGTGATCGCCGGTGGCGATGAGCCCCAGCCAGGCGTCGCACATCCCGGGGTCCATGCTGACCGCCTGGCGGAACCGCTCCCGCGCGGTGGCGGGGTCTGCTGGATTGCCGAGCAGGCCCAAGGCATCGAATCCGGCGTCGAGGAAGTCGCGCGCAGTGCTCATCGTCTATGACCCAATCTCTCGGGGTGGTCGCGGCGGTCGGGCGGCGCGAGGCGCCGCGGTGTCGTTCTGGCGGCGCTCGTCGATGTCTATTGTCCCTGCTGGGGCACCGTTGCCGCGCGGAGGTTGAGAGCCCGCATCTGCGGGCCGTCCGGGTGCGTGCGCCGTGCTGCGACTGGCCAGGGTCGGCGCCTGTGCGGGTTCACGGGCAGGCGCGGCGCCGCCTGCGGTGTCCGGGCGTGGCTGGCGCAGCGGGGCCGGTGAAGCCTCACCCCTCGCCCCCTGGGCGGCGGGGGACGCCGAGTTCCTGGTGTTCTTCGCGCTCTTGAGCACGTGCCCGGCGGTGCTTGCGACACCGGCCGCCTTGGCCGCGGCCGCGACGGGGACGGCCACCTCGGGGGCGGCGACCTTCACCGCGCTCACCGCGGCGGTCGCGGCCGCCGATTTCGCAGCAGACTTCGCCGGCGACGCGTCGTTGCCGGTTCCGGCTCCGCTACCGTTGACAACGGTGCGCGCCGTGCTCGACGATCGCGGCTTGAACCACTCCATGCCGGGTGTGCGCCGCGCTGACGAGGAGCCGGCGCCATCGTCTTGGCCGCCTGCGGTGTCGTTACCGCCGCCCCGTCCTAGACGCGCACTCGCGGATTGCGCCTTGTCGCGGTACGACCCCGCTTCGTTGCGGACGGCGCCGGCGCCGGCATGCCACGCGCCGGTGACCTGACGGCCGATGGTGCCCATGCTGTCGGCGTGGAAGGAGCGGTCGACGAACCGGAAACCCAGCCAGAGAACGCCGGCGGCCACGGCCATGATGAGCACCCGAGGAATCGCTGTCGCCGTGGACGCGCCGAAGGCGTCCGTGGTCAGCACCCAGGTAATGCCGATCGCGGAAACGGCAAGGTAGACCTCGAACACCATCAGTTGGATCACATGCATGAAAAGCTCTGTGCCGCAGTGCTTGGCGAACGCCAGCGCCCGTCCGAAACCCAGCATGCCGATGAGGAAGGACGGCCCGACCAGGATGCCGAAGTACAGCGATTTGATGCCGACCAGCATGGCCGACAGGCCGACGTAGAAGTAGAAGAAGGCCACCACGATCGCGACCAGGACCAGCAGGAGGCCAATGGTGGCGTCCGAGCCCCCGAGGCGCTGGGCATAGGCCAGAGCCTGGGGAGCGCCGCAGTTGGCCATGGCGTGCGCCGGGCCGGGACCATCAACGCCTCCCGCACTGGTGATGGCGGAGTTCCATGCCTGCCGGCATCCGCCGACGTCATCGACGACCATGCCGAAGTTGAGGACCTGCAGCGGATGGCGCACGCCCGCCGTCACGACGTTGGCCATCAGGGCATCCAGCTTGGAGTCCAGCGAGGTGCCGGACGCGAATGGTGCTCCGGTGGCGGCCTGGGCGATCTCCAGCCCGGTGCCGCGTCCTAGTGCCAGCAGACCGTGCTCGCTGTACAGGTCGCCGATGGGGTCGGAGAACACTGTGGCCAGCAATACCGTCAGGACAAGGGCGGTGCCAAGCATGGCCCAGCCCCGGCCGGGGTGGCCACGCAGGATGTGGTAGCCCGAGACGGTGACGCAGACCGTAATCGCGATGGGGGCCAGCATCATTGAGCTGACCAGCGAGGCGACCGCGTTGTACAGCGGCAGGCCGAAGGTTGCGATGGCGACGAGCCAGCCGGTGGAGAGCGCGAAGCGCAGAAACCACAGCGCAGCGGCCATGATGAAGATGAACGTCCCGGCGATCATGCCCAGCCACCATGCCGCCGTCGCGTTGTCGACCGCGCGTTCCATCGCCGCGGCCATCCACGGCATCCAGGTGCTCGGATCGATCATCGAGATGTCTTGACCGTTGTTGGTCGCGGCCTCCCGCGACGACACCATCGACAGGAAGTAGAACGCGATCGGCACACCGTCGTTGTCGCGCAGTCCGGTCCAGCCCAGCGCTGCGGAGCCGCCCGCAGCGACGGCATTCGGCGCGCACAGCAGGGCAACGAACGACAGCGTGTAGGTCAGCGTCATCGTCACGAGGGTGCGTCGTGCGCGCGGGTGGTCAGCCAACCACAGGGTCAGCGCGCCGGAGGTCATGCGAAAACCTCTTGAGGCGGGGTGCTGTCGACGTCGGCGGCCAACTGCGTGGTGGGAGCACCCAGGAAGCGGCAGCGGGCCCGCCGGCCGCGCTCATCAACGATGAACCCCTCCCCCATTCGTGAGGGGTGAACTTTGCCGAATGCTTCGTCGTCGCTGTCCTCGTCGTCGGCCGACTCGGCCGGGCTCGTGTCCTCGTAGTAGGACTGCACCACTTCGGGGTACAGCTCGGGATCGACCCCTGCCCACTCCAACGTCTTGGTCGCCAATTCCTCGTTGCGGATTGCGAACAGCCATTTTTGGGTGATGAACTTATCCCCCATCCGGGCGAAATCCCGGTAGTCCTGGGAAATCAGCCAAATGCCGGTCGCATGCTTGCGGCCCTGGCGGGTGATGCGGTGGGCGGTGCGTGCGCCCGCGGGATAGGCCATCAGCTCGGCAGCCTCCTCGAAAATCATCGTGGAGAACTGCTCACGGTGCAGAAACTGGTGACGCTGCACGGTGTCGATGATCAGGCCATAAATTGCCATCCCCGCGCGAGCACTCTTGGGCAGCTTGTCGTACAGATGCGGGTTGAGAATGTCGTCGGCATCGGGCAAACCGAGTCGGTTGGTCAGCCAGATCGTGGCCAGTGACTCTGACGGTGAGTACGGCGGCAATGTCTCGTCGAAGATGGCCCGGGCGGCTTGCTGGGTGGACCAGGCCTCCAGGCGCGCGAGCAGCATGTCGTTGTTGGCGTCGGGCTGAGCTCGCAGGTAGCCGATGAGTGAGCGCATGGAGTGAATGCCGTTGGCTTCACGCATCTGTGGGCTTACCAGCAGCGTAAACCGATTCTCCATGTCGCTGTCGGCGGGAACTCCGATCATCGGGAGGATGTGGTTGGCGGCGACGTCGCCGGCCTCCTGGAAGGCGAACATACGCAGAGGGTCGAGGCTGAACCGGGAATCGCCCAGATCGATAATTGTCGTGTGGGTGACGTTGCGGAACGCCTGCCCCCATTCCCCGTGGGTGCCCGGGTCGAACACGTCGACCTTGCCGCCGCGCAGGACTACCTCAATCCCAGAAAGCTTGGCGCGGTTGGACTTCCCCGCGCCAGGGTCTCCGATGACGATCAGTCCGGTGTTCTTGTGGCGGCGGGCACAGCCCTCCGGATCGTGCAGGATCAGGCTGCGCCGCAGGGTGTTCTGATTCTCGGCCAGCGGTGTCCCGCGGGAGTCACCCACCCGCGTCGAGATCAGCGGTGTGAACCGGCCCCACAAGTGCGCCGAGGTCGGATCGCGGAACTCGTCAAGGTGTGCGTGCTTCTCACTACCCGGATTGAAAGCCGACCACAGTTTGGACTGCGCGCCGCGCCACCGACTGACCGCAATCTCGGCCTGGTCGAGTTCGTGGCGGACCTGTTTCACCGCATCCTCGCACATCTCCAAGGTTGGAGCGCCCACGGCGATCAGAGTGGCCACGTCCAGCTCCCGCTCGCTGGGATTAGCCTTGATCTGCGCGTTGTACTCGCGCGTGTTGGCCAGCTTGATGTCGAGTTCGTCGTCCTCTTCGATCATCCGGCCACGTTGGCGCATCTGGTCTTTGATGTTCTTGGCCGCGCGCGCGTTGAGCGCTTCGGCGCGGTCGGGGCTGCGCACGGTGACGTGCTGCATCCAGTCGATGGCGGCTTCGGTGTCGACGTTATCGAGGGCATACAGATACGCCGCCTTGGTGAACCGCAGGCCGGTGTCGGGGAAGTGCGTGACCGGCAGCAGGGCCTGATAGCTCCACGGCCCGTCCGGGTGGTCCGCGTCATAGAGGCGCACGATGGGTCGCATCGTCGGCCACCAGGAGGAGCGCACAGCGTTGGCGCCCTCGTCGACGCCAGGGCGTAGGAAGTCAGCGGCGGTGAGCCGGTCTGGGCCGGCCGAGGCCGGCGGCATCGGATCGCGCAGCGTCCCGCGAAAGACGTTGTGTCGGTGCTGCCACAGGATCTGCAGTGGACTTGCCGGTCGGACGCTGAACTGTTGGGGCAGCGAGGCGACCACCTCGGCGGCCAGGCGCGCGTAGGCGGCGACCGAGGTGTCCGAATCGACGTCGCGACCGACTACCCAGTCCTTGGCCTTCGTGGCAGCTCCGGCTGCGGTGCGACCGCCTTTGCCGCTATCGACCGGGAAGGTCAGCCAGCCGCGACGTCGCTCTTCCAGGAACACCGGTGCGCCAGCGGGTGCGGCGGCGGGGTTGAAGGTGGGCTCCCACAGTCGGCAGTGCTCTACCCAGCCAGGTTGGTGGCTGTGGTTGCCAACGATGTTGCGCATCAGGCGGTTTGGATCGGTGGTGTCCAACAGTCCGGACAGTGACCACCCCGAGGGCAGTGCGCGGGCCAGATTGCGGTAGAACCGGCTGCCCCGTTCGTGGGTGCGCAGCGGTCGCAGGACCAGCGGCAGCCCGTCGATGAGGTAGTCGGCATAGACTCCGCCGCGGGTGAAGCGCAGGTTGCCGATTACGGCCAGCGGCGGATCGAAGAGATGATCGACGCGCGGATCAGCGTTGCGTGCCATGACCGCTCCTGGTCGCCGGGCGCGCTGCGCATCCGTTCTTGGGCAGAATTGACGCCAACGCGAAGCTGGCGCGCGCGGCCAGCGACGGTCGCCGCTTGGGCAGCACCATCCGCAGGATCACCGTCACGACGACAGCTGCCACGGCAGCGATGCCGAGGACGCTGAACCCGGCGCCTTCGTGGGTGCGGAACCACCACAGCGCGGGCAGCATGATCATGCCAATCGCAACGAGTTCGGCACTGCGGTACGGGCCGCCAGGCAGGCGGTTCCCGGTCGAGGACTCCCCGGCGTAGATCGGGACATCGCGGATGCCGGTGAAGACCTTCGCCGGCTCCCCGGTGGGTACCTCGTTGTTGGGCATGGTCAGCTCTCTTCGTGGTGGCTGATGAGGATGGGTTGGTTATTCGCGTCGTCGATCAGCCCGGTGGTGCCGTAGATGAGCGCGGCGATGACGAGGAAGCCAAGCAGCGACGCGGCCAGCTCAGACATTCGATGCGTCATTGTCCGTAGACGGAGACGATGCCGCGCTGTTCCAGCTCTTGGTTGCCTGACTGTTGGAAGCCGGCGACGTTGGCAATGATCAGCGACAAGATGATGCCGCCGACCACGGCGCCGATGGCCGATCCGATTCCCTGCTTGAAACCGTTGCGCAGGCCGACCGCGATGCCCAGCGCCATGGCGGCCAGACCGCCGACGACGACTACGATCGAGAAGATCTCTTGGGACATGCCCACGATCCCCTGTGCCGCCAAAACCGTTGTGTTCGATGCGATATCCATCGGTGTTCCCTTTCAGTGTGATGGTGGATGGACCGAGCTGGCGGCGGGGTGCTGCCGCAGCTACGACGGGGTATTCACCGCGTGCCCACGGCGACGGGGGTGGGCGGGGCATCAGGGTCGAGCGCCGGAACCACGTCAATGGCCGCGACCGACCAGGCGCCGCCGGTGGCGCGCAGGGTGAGCGGATACTCCAGCGGGGTGGAGGTGTAGTCGGCTGCTCGCGCGCTGACCGTCACCCAGACCCGCAGCTCGCCGCCTTCGGCCGGGGCCTCCGGGACCGGGTTTTGCGCTCGGATCGAGGTCACCGCGGCGGTGGAGTAGGCGCGCAGCGGACCTAGCCCCGAGTCCACGGTGACGAATCGTTCGATCCCGTTCGCGTCGGTGAGGTAGCACGTGACAAATCCGCTGATCACCGCTGCCAGAACGGCATCGTTGGTGATGGTCACCGGATAGTCCAGCGACACGTCGACCCCGGGTGGTGGCGGGTCGCGGCGTGCCGGTTTGGCCATCGCCCGGGGCGCAGCACCGTTGTAGACACTGACCGGGAGCTGGTAGTAGCTGCGCACCGGAGGCGCGTTGGTATAGGACTGCTCGGTCACGGACACGATGACGCCGTACGTCGCGACGCCAGGCGTCGTTTGGCCGATTAAGGTCGCAGATGCAGCCTGCGCCGAAACGATCAGCGGGGAGGTCGTAGGCAGCGACATATCGGTGCTGTCGGGGAAGCAGCGCGCCACCTCACCGGCCCGACTGCTGCTTGCTGTCAGAAGCACTGTCACGCAGTCGATTGCGTAACTCTCCACCAGGGCGGTCTCGTTGCCCACCGAGCGCGCGGTCACTGCCACCGGGGTCTCGTCTTGCGGGAACACCCACCGCCACAGCGTGGACGCTCCGCTGATGACCGAGCAGACCACGAGGATCGTCACGATGACCTTGGCGCTGCCCTGGCCGGTCGTGGTGAGCCGTCGCCGCCAGGTGTTGGTCAGCTGCATGTCAAACCGCCTTGTGTCCAATGATTTTGATGCTCGACACGGCGAAGGTGCCGTCAGCCGGATCCCGCGGAGTCGATCCACCGGGGAACACGGGGACTGGTGTCGGCGCGGCACCCTGGTTGCCGCCGAGAATGTCGCCCAGGATCGACGGGCCGGCGCTAGGTGGCGGTGCGGCCGGCGAGTTGGTTGGTGCGATCGCGGGCGGGCGGCTGGTTTCTTGGATGATCAGCGTGATCTTCGAGGCCAGCACGCCGGGGCGGATGGATTCCACGGCTTCGCCACGGACATTGCCGGTGTTCTGGTTCTTCACCGTGCGGTCGGTGTCGTTGAACTGCCACTGCACACGGGTGACCACGCGATGCTGCAGCCACGGGTCCGGCTGATCCGGGCTGACCTCGGTCTTGTTGACTGCGCCCGGCACGATGGACACCGCGGTGATGACGAAGGTGCGGCCCAGGTCGATCTCCAGGACCTGACCGTCAACCGACCGCACACAGACCCACGGAGTCGTGGAGCTGGGGTCGGCCACCGACTGCGCTGACGTCGATCCCGGTGGGCAGTCCGAAGAAGCCGTAAAGGGAAGCGGCCCATCGGTGTTCGGGGGCGGGCTGGGTGGTGCCACCTCGACCACACGGGGCGCTACCGGAGCGGATGCTGGCTTGGATGGTTCCGCGCTCGGAGAATTGGCCATAGTGACGACGAGGGTGATGATTGTGCCCAGGACGGCCGCAGCGCCGAGCGCGGCGACTACCCACGGGGTGTATCGACGCGGCGACGAGTCCTGGGGGGCAATGGCGGCGGCGTCAGAGGATGGGCTGTCTAGATCCACCACCGACCCGCCGGCGTCGAATGACCCGCCGACATCGAAGGGTGAGCCGAGCAGTACGGGCCCGTCGCCGTCGTAGTCGTAATCATCCTCGGCATAGCCCAGCGGTGATTCCTCGCCGTCGCCGTCGTCATCGAATTCTGCGGACTGTCGCTCGGACGCGAAGCCATCGGCCGGGTCGGGCTGCGGTTCCTCGTCGGCCGAGGGGGGCGCCGATCGAGAACCGTTGTCGGCGCCGAAGGTGCCATCGCGGTCATCGTCATCGTGAACAGTGACCGCCCCGATGTTCTTCAGCCACTCGTCGTTGTCGATACCGCGCGTCATGGCCGCCGGCCCCGGACGGCGCGAGACGGGCGGTTTCCTGCGCGAGCACGCCGCACGTGCGTCGCCGCTGCGTGAGTCATGGCCGGAGCGACGTCGAGGTCCTCCGTCTCGGGCGGCCCCCACCGCAGATGCAGCCCCTCTGCGGGATCGATCTCAGCGCGCGGTAGCGCCGCAGCGGTAGGAGCTGGCTGCGTGGGAACCGCGGGGTACGGCGCCCACTGCGCAGCGGGAGCGCCTCGGCTGCGCCCACGCCGGCGGAGCACATGCAGCACCAAGGCGGCGAGCGCCACCACCGCCAGGACCGGGGCTAGCTGGACAAGTATCTGGACCAGCACGGCGACGACGACGGTCAGACCGACCGCCACCCCCGCCGCCACCATCAGCACGATCTTCACGTCAAGCCTCCCTCGAATAGGCTAATGCTCAACTACGTAATCGCACCGTATGCATTAAGGGGCAAATGTGTCCACACTCATGGACGACTAATGGCGAAATATGATTCTGTTAGCGCATGGAGGCACCAGAACAGGGCATCGAGCGGCTGCACCACTTTGTCACCGAGCGGCGACGCGCACTCGGCATCAGCCGCGCGCAGATGTTCGCCCGCGGCGGGCCGTCACCCTCGACGATGAATAAAGCCCTCACCGGGGACCGGGGGTTATCTCGATCCACCCTGGAGCGCATCGACCGCGCGCTCGGATGGGCGCCGGGCTCGGCCGAGACTGTGATGAGCGGCGGTGCCCCCACTTCGCGCATCCCGGCGCCCAGTGACGCGGCATGCCCTGCGCATGAGCACGTGGTCACAGTCCTGGAAAGCATCCGGACCCAGCTGCACACCGCCGAGCAGCTCGTTGAGGATCTGCTTGGGTCCGGCCATGCCCGCTGAGGTGTTCGACGAGGAGCGCCGCGCCTGGATCGCCGCGCGCGCTGGTATCTGGATGTTCCAGAAGCGCCGCGCCGAACTGCTCGGCAAACGCATCCGTGCCCGGAGCCGCGCCAAAGTGGGTGCCCGACCCGACCCGCACGACGATCAGGTGACTCCGCCGCTGATCTTCCGCACGTCCTCCACCACGACCGGTGCCCTCGAAACCGGTGTTGTCGCCGTCCTGGCCGCGGCCGCACCGATCGGCTGGCCGGCCGGCCGGATGCTCTACAGCCTGATCATCGGACTGATCCCCGAGCGTCTGCAGGCGTATCCGATTGCGGCGCTGCTCTGGGCTGCCATCATCAGCGGCGCACCCTTGCCGCTGCTATATGACCCCAATCCCTCGCTGACCAGCACGCTACTCATTCCGTGGCTGCTCGCTCAGATCCCCGCCACCTTCGCCGCCGCCGCCGCCTACGGAGTCCTCGAAGGATGGTTAGCCATCGACGGCTCCAGCGACTGGTGGCCGCTGACGCCCGCCCAACGCGACGTCGACGACACCCTGATACTCGGCCCAGCGCCCGTGTCGATGCCCACGTTGCTCGATCCCGCCCCGTCTACGGGGACCCGTTCATCAGACGCCCTCCCCGTCCCCCGCCGAAGGCCGGCACCTGTCAACTGGACCCGGCTTGTCATCCCCGCGTCCCTCGCCGGCGCGGGCACCTGCTGGTACCTGGTCGCCGTCGCCAGCGCGCTGATGACGGTCCCGGCCGGGCTGCTGGGCGGCTAGGTACTCCCGGCTTCCGCATCAGGGGCTGACCTGTCCGTGCGTCGCCATACTCGGCTGTCCAGCACGAATACCCTGGCGGGCATGAGGTCGTGGGATTTCTGGACGGAGCGCACGGTGCGTGGCTCTGACCCGTGGGGCGGCGATGAGCGCACTGAGCGGGTGCTCGATGAGCAACTGCTGAAATCCGTCACGCAGGGTCCGCTCGCCGATCGCACCGACATCGAGGTGGCGGTGGCCCTGGCCCGCTTCGCTCACGAAGAGTTCGAGGGCTATGGCACCGGAGGTGCCGACATCACCCAGGACGAGTCGGTATTGGTCTTTCGAGCGCTCAAGGCCGTGTTGACTCGCTTGGGCATCACGACGTTCGATCCCCCGTTCAGAGACTTCACCACTTTCTACAAACACTGGCGATCCGAGGGCGCGAGCGGACCCGGCGGCTGGCAGGCCCGCCGCGACATCCTCGACAAGTACTTCGAGCCGCTTCAAACACTGCTCGACGAGCGAGAAGCAGGCTCAATAGCCTCCACCCTCGCCACCGCCATCTCGCCCCGCAAAGTCACAGGATGGCCGCGCGTCGACGAGGAGGTCTCCGAGCTGCGCCGCCACTTTGAATCGGCGTCAACACAGCAGGACTACTCCAACGTGGGAAATGACTGCGTGGCCATCCTGGAAGCGCTGTCGGCCGCCGTCTATGACCACTCAAAGCACCAGCGCGGCGACGACGCCGAGCCGCCCGTTGCGAACACGAAAATCAGACTCGAACGCTACGTCGAAGTCGAACTCGCGGGAGCGGAGAACGCGGAACTGCGCAAGCTCGCACGGGCGACCATCGAACTGGCCCAAGCGGTCAAGCACCGCCGCGCCACGGTGTCGAGGATCGAGGCCGGGATTGCCGCGGACGCAGTAATCCTCCTAGCCAACATGCTTCGCCGCATCCAGCCCTAATCTGAGTCAAGGTGGTCAGACCTTGACCTACCTATGGGCGGTGACCTTCTGGCTCGTCGAGGAGAAGTGGCTGGGCAACTTGGGTCGGCTGTTGCTGCATCTGCTGGGTGATCTGTACAGGTTCTCGGTCGAGCGCTTGAGTGATCTGTGTCGCCCGCTGCTGCATTTGCTGCATGGTCTGGATCAACTTTCTTCGCTTCGCATGCGGGTCGCTGTTGCCTTCCGACATGGCTCATTTCCTTATACTGCGTGCGCGCATCGCTGGTTTGCTCCAACACTGCGCATCCCGCGGACGGGAAGGGCAGTAGCGTGACCGGTCGCCATCATCATCAGTTCAGGAACGTCTGCTCGTTGCGGAAGGTCACCGCGTCGAGGCGAGCGGTGAAGCGCTGGGTCTCGATCCGGATTCGTCCGTTGCGCTGAGTGATTCGCACGTCGGGCTCGACCGAGCGGGGTCCCGCGCCGACGCTGATGCTGACGAGAGCGCCGGGGTAGGGATTGGCGGACCCGTTGTGCACCACCACTGTTGGGGGTCGCGGCGGCTGAGCGCGCAGATCGGTGGTGTTCCAGATCCGTGACGACGCCGCTGCCATGGCCCACCGGCGTCGCGGGTCATACACGGCGACCACTTCACCGCTGGCCGAGGCGCGGCGAATGAGCTGCCGGACAGCGAAATCGTCGTCGGAATCGATGACGATGCGGGTGGGCCCAGCCGGGTCGCGCAGCGGCATGAGTAGCAGCGCATCGTCGACCTTGCCCAGCATGACGCCCGACGAGCCGATGGCCACGGCTGCGTCGAGATCAGAGGTCAGCGTTCGCGCCGGCATTCCGTTGATCCGGTCGGATCCGGGCAGCAGCGCAGACAGCGCCCACCACTGGCGACCTGTGTAGCGGTTGAGGATGACCGCCGGCGGGGTGAGCAGCGGCTGCGCCGTGGTGAACCGCACCGTGGCCGACACGGTGATCCCCTCGCTCGAGCGGCGCAAGTGCAGTGCGAGCAGCGTGTGCTCTGAGGCGATTGCCCACATGTCGTCGAGGCGTTCAGCCGTGAGGTCATCTGAGCTGAGGTAGTAGCTGGTGACGTGGGCCCCACGGTGGGTGAGGTCCTTCCAGCCCTCGCGGAAGGTGCTCTCGATGTCTTCCTTGCTGCCGCCGTGCATGTCCAGAACCGCCTGGCGCATGTCGGCGGCCGTCATTGGTTCGGCGCGGCAACCGCTTTGGCGCAGCGCACGTGTGATGCGACGGGTGACTGCGGCGACGGCGCCAGCGGCATCGGTGCGCCACATCAGCCCGGCCGTGGTGTCTGGAGCACGGGTATCCATGCGGATCATCAGCATGGTGCTGCGCTGCCCGGCTGCGGGTCGGTCGGCCAAGAGCTGGGCGTAGAACTGGCCATAGTTGTCACTGGCTGTGCGGCGGCCCTGGGCGATGACGTCGATGTCCACACCAAGCCCAAACCGTTGCATCTGCTCCGCAATCACGCTCAGCGGCAACGTGTTCGGGGTCTCAGCTCCTTGTGGACGCAGCAGCGTGGGGATGTAGGGCCGACCCCACACGTTGACCATTGTGATCAGGGTGTGCTCGTCGACGTGCACGCCGAGGGGCTGCCCGTCGCTGTCGACGTCGACGTACTCGCCGGTTTCGACACGGTGTTCCTTGTGGCGGAGCCGCCCGACGGATCGTGTGAGCCACTGCCAGGGTGTCAGCCGCGCCACTTTCACCATCAGCAGCAGTGCGCCGAGGACCGCGCCGCCGGCTGCACCGGCCCACCAGGGCCCGCCGAAGGCGATGGCGATGGCGGTGCCGAGAACGGCGAGGATTTCGGTGGGCAGTGCCGCGCGCAGATCGGCGCGCGCGCTCCAGGTGCGTTCCTTCATCGTTGCTGCTTCCTTCGCCAGACTGTTGTCCCCCAGAGCACTGCGCCAACCAGCACCACGCCAGCCCCGATCTGGGCGGCCAGCATGCGTGCCGGTCGCGGATCCGGCGGTGGTGGGGGTGGCGGAACGTGCAAGGGCGCTTCGGTGGGTGTCGGTGCCTTGGCCGGAGCCGGCGGCACGTCCCAGGTCAGTGCAGCGAGCGGGTCGACGACGCCGTAGCCAATCACGTTGTCGCGCCCGCCCGCAGGTGCGTGCGCGGTGGCGGTGAGTCGGTGAATGACTTCGGCCGCGGGCAGTTGCGGGAACTTGGCCCGGACCAGTGCTGCCACTCCAGAGACATAGGCGGCTGAGAACGAGGAGCCGATGATGGGTTTGAACTTGTCCTCGTCGATCGAGGCGTTGATGACGTTGCCTGAGGTGGACAGGCCCACGATGTCAGAGCCCGGCGCGGCAAGGTCGACCCACGGTCCATGCAGCGACGCGGCTTGGCCCATCAGCGGTGTGCCGAAGTTGTCGGTGGCCGACACCGCCAACACGTAGTCGTCGAACCAGGCCGGTGAGGCGATGGTCAGCACTTCATCCCAGCCGGATGCGCCGGTCGGTGGTGGCGGATTCTGCGTGCATCCCTGTGTGCCCGCGTTGCCGGCGGCCGCGACGATCACTGCATCGCGGTCGACTGCTGCATAGCGAAGCGCCGCGCCAAGGACTGCTTGGTCGGTCGGTTTGGTTACCGGGATGCAGGACACCAGCGAGATGTTGATGACTCGTGCGCCGAGGTTGGCGGCATGCACGATCGCTCGCGCCAGCGTGTTGATGTCGCCGGTCCTGCGGACCTGTTCTTGGTCCTGATCGATGCGGGGGTCTTTCAACCCGAAGTTCTGTGAGCTTTGACGGATCGCCAGAATCACTGCGTCTGGGGCGATTCCGACCAGGCCATCGGGGCCACCAGTCGGGGGTGGCACTTGTGGATGGGGAAGTTGCGGCGCTTGGGCGACACTGCCGCCGGGTCCCCACGCCGGAGGTGGTCCGGGCGGCCCCGGGGGCGGAGGCGGGGGTTCTGCCGGTGGCGGCGGGGGTGGCGGCTCGGTGGTGGTCTTGGTGATGGTGATAGTGGGCGGTGGCGGTGGCGGTGGAATTGGTTGTGGCGCAGGGGCTGCGGGCGGTGGCGGTGCCACCTGCGCGCCCGCGGGACGCACTGGTAGCGGGGCGCCCGAAGGCGCCGCGCCGATCAAAGATGCGACCAGAGTCCCGTGTCCGTCACAATCTGAGAGCCCATCACCGTACTGCGCCAACACGTAATCGCCGCCTGCCACCAGGTGAGGCAGGCGCGGAGAGGGCGCCACCCCGGTATCGATGACGGCGACGACGACCCCGGCGCCGGTCGACTCTTGCCACGCCGCCGGCATGTCCAGCAGGGCCAGGGCCGCGGGCAGCTCGCGCAGATCGCTACCCGGAATGACACCGGTCAGCGTGCACGCGCGCGTCTGCTTCATCGGCCAGTCCGGGGCTGGGGCGGGATCCGGCGGTGGCGGGCCGGGCGGCACCACCGGTGGGGTGATCGCCCAGCTGGCTCCCATGCTGGTGGCGGCGAGCAGCGCAACCGTGCCCACCAGCCCCGCACCGGTACGCGCCCGGGCGGCAAAAGGCTTGCGGCTCATATCCCGTGCCTGACCGCGTTTCGGATTACCGGATACAGATTGAGCAGCCACAGCGCCCAGGGCAGCAGCGCCAGCAACAGGACGTACTCGATCATTTCAACGAACCGCCGCATCGGGGCGGTGTATTCGCGGAAGGGCACCACAAGCGCGGAGAGCAGTCCCAGCACGGCGAGGCCGAGGGTCACCGCAACGCAGATCATGGCCACTTTCAAGCTGGTGGAATCGCTGGCGGCGTAGCGGCCGATGGCCGCCGCGGCTGCCCCCATGCCGGCAATCATCAACGTGACGGATTGGTAGCGGTCCACGAACGAGCGTGAGCGAAGCACCAGGATCACACAGACCGCCCCCACGAACGCGGTGTAGCGCCATCCGCCGGGCTGGCCAGGTACCACGGCGTAGCGGGCGGCGACGATGGTCACCACGGCGAGCCCGATCATCATGCCGGTCAGGGTGTTGTTACCGCGCATCACCCATGCTCGGACCTGCTCGGCGGTGGCCACCCCGGTCGGGCCGACTGGAGACACGGTGTCGGCGGGCTGGCCGGGTAGCCGCTCGAAGACGCCGCGATTGGTCACGGAGGGAAACAGCGGTGTCGGCACGCCGGAGGCGGCGACGGCGGTGCTGGTCGCCCAGGTCACGGCGATAATGACGCCGATCATGGCGATGACGGCGACCCGTTCTGGGCGGACCTCCCAGGTCGAGGCCGCGACGATCGACGCCGCGAAGGCGAACGCACTGACGGTCAGAATCGCGGCGATGGCCACGATGTGGCGCCCCCAGATCGTGGCGAGCACGATGACGCCGACGATGACTGCAACAAGCGGTGCGGCGAGGTGCCACAGGCCTGGTGCGCCCGGCAGGGACATGGCCGCGGCGGCCGCCGCGGGAATGAGCGCGACCCAGGACAGTGCGTGACCGGTTGCGCGGCGCTCACGGCCGGCCACAGTGCTGGGATCTGCCTTGGACAGTCCGCGGGCTGCCGCGACGAGCGCCACCAGCATCGCCCAGGCCGAGGCTGCGCCGATCCAGCCGTACGAGGCGTCGGTGCCCCCGATGCTCCACCACCAGTTGACGAGGATGAGGCAGGCCCATCCCACGACGCCGGCGGCGAGCCAGCTGGCGACTTTGCGGCCGATGTCGGGTGTCAGGGTGGCCAGCAGTTGATTGGCGGCTTGTGCGATGGCGGTCGAGACCATTTCCGTCACCGGTTCGTAGGTCTCGGCCGAGGCCGCCGGCAGCAGCCACAACTGCTCCCCGTCGAGCACCCCACACTCATCCAGCGTCTTCTGCGGGTCCAGCGGTTGTGCGTCCGCGCGGCACAGCCGGTAGCTCTGCTCAGGATTCAGCAGCGGCCGGCCCCGTTCGCGCAGAACCTCATTGACGCGGGCCACCAGGTCCTCGGTGACCGCGATCAGCGCCACCCCGGCGGGCAGGGAGTAGTCGATCTCGAAGTCCTCGCCCACCAGGAGCGCGACCCGGCACAGCGCCGGGGTGGACGGCTCGGCGGGGTTCACTTCCCGTCCTCACTGCTGTTGAAGCCCGAGGCTAGCCGAGCGGTGATTTCCAGGTAGCGCCGCCGTGTCTCCGGGCGCAGCTCGTTGATGTCAATCACCCCAGCAGAGGCGATATGCGGGTCGAACGGGACGACGAAGACGCGTTGCGGGCTGACCCAGCGAGAGAACTTCTCCACCAGCGACTCAACCAGCTTGCGGTGAGCCTTGCCTGTCTCGCCCCGCACATCGTTGATGACGACGACGGTGCGCTGCAGCAGCCGGTGATAACCAGCCTCGTAGGCCCAGTCCATCAGCTCGGCAGCACCTTTGGCACCGTCCGGAGCTGTCGAAGCCACCATGATCAAGGCATCGGCGCGACTCATCAGGCCCGGGATGACCTGATGGTCGACGTCGGTGCCGGAATCGCTGATCAGATCAGCACGCTGTAGAAACGCTGCAGCACCGCGTGAGTGTCGGTGTACACCTGGGCGGTCAGTGGCTGACGATCGCTTTGGTATCGATTGCCCAGGACGTCGAGCCCGGCAGCCTCGTTCATCCCGACGTGGGATCGAATATCGCTGTAACCATTTAGGTTTCGATCCGACAGCACGTCTTTATAGGAGTTCGTGGCTTTGGGGTCGATCCGGTCGGCCAGGTTGGAGGCGCGATCGGGGTTGGCGTCGATGGCGATCACTTTGTCTTTGCGCAGCGAGGCGAAGGTCGACCCAATCGACGCGGTAGTCGTGGTCTTGCCCACGCCGCCCTTGCCGCCCAGCACCACGATGGAGTAGGTGCCGCGCAGGTGGCCGGCGACTGTCGCGTTGAGGTTGCGCAGCAGCTGCTCATCCGGTGACTCGCCGGTGTTGATGAGCTTGAACGTGCCGTAGTAGAGCCACTTTCGCCATCCGCGTGACGAGGGGATCTTGCGTGGAGTGTTGAGTTCGGACGCGGAAATTTGCTCGCTGCGCAGCTCGGCGCCCCCGGACCCGGTGTTGTGGGACCAGTCCCATTCGGGCGGGCGCGGCCCGCTGGGCGCTACGGGTTCACTCGGCGGCGACTCCGGCCCCCGCGCCGACCAGCCCGGCGGTGGCTGGGTGGGTCGCTGTCCCCCGCCTGACTGGGGGGCACCGCCCTGAGCGGGCCATCCGGGAGGCGGTGGCGGTGTTGCGTTGGATCCCAACGCGTTTCGCAGCATGTCGCGAGATAGGAACTGTGTGCGTTCCTCCGGCGCGACCGGCCGAGGAGCCGGCCGTCCCGGGGGTTCTGCTTCCTGGCGTGGTACGTCATTGCCGAAGGCTGACGGTTGTCCACCCGGGCGTGGGCTCCACGGCGGCACCGCAGGTCCCTGGTCGGGGTGCTGCGGACCTTCGGCCCCCGGCAGCCTGGGCGTCGCGTTCACGTGAGCTGTTGGCTCATCGCCCGCTGTCGGGAATTTGGCTGCGGGAGTGTGTATCTCACCCTGGAGGGGTCTGGGTTCGAGGCTCTGGTTGGGGCCTTCGAGCGACTGAGGCGGCCAGGGCATGGCGGGGTAACCCGGTGGGGGCGCCGCGGCATCACCGCGCGGCGCGTTGTTCGGCGGCGGGGTCTGGCCCGTCGTCGGTGGCTGTTGGCCCCCTCCCCCGCCGCTGTCGCCGGGTGGGTCGATGTGGTGCCGGCCGCCGGCAGGGTCGCCCTCGGGCTCGTTTGCAGCAAATGGTGGCTGGGGATAGCTGGGGGCGGCTGGTGGCGTTTCGTCGCCCGTGCTTGCGGCCCCTGGTGCACTCCCGCGCGTGTCGTCGTCATCGCCGCGCCCCGTGTTGTTCAGTGCGTCGAAGAACTGTTGATCTCTGGACTCGGTCATGTAGCCCCGCCCTCCTGCCGATTTCCACCGGGGAGCGCTGAAGGCTCCTCGAATCGGTGAATATCACCGTCGCAGAAAGACTACCAACCACACATTTCAGGCGTCCACGACGTTAGGCACATCAGTGTGCGTGAAATGTCTGAATTCTTTGATGCTGGTCCCAGCCGGCACCGCTGGGCAGCTCCTTCAGCACGTCGCTGACCGCGCGGTTGACCCGAGCCGCGGTGCCGGGGAACAGCATTGTCCAGCGCTGCTGGTCGTCGGTGGTGCTGGAGGAGATGACGACCCGGCCCATCAGGGAATCGACAACCATGGCCCCCGTAGCGGCAAACTCGGGCCCATCTACTGAGTATTGAGTGGCGCCGATGGCTGCGCGAACGGCCCCGGTGTCGGACACTGCGACGATAACGCGAGCTTGGCGTGCTGTCAGGCCTAGCTTGAGCAGTTCCCCAATGACGTCGTAACCTTGCGGGTCCGCTTGCCAGCTGCCCAGGACCGACTCCAGGCGTTCGGCCTCGATGTTGACACCTTCGAATTCGGCCGGAATTTCTTCCCCGAGCAGGTCGTTGACGGCCTCGAAAACCGTAGTGTCACCGTCGAGGGGACTGATGGTCACTTCGTCGAGCGGTTCCTCACCGCTTCGCCACACGCGCGCTGCGACAACCCATTTACCGTCGCGGCGACACAGAACCGCTGTGCGATCGGCAGATTGGTGCGCGTTCCATGCGCGGATTGCCGCTGCGACGGCGAGGGGCTCTTTGAGCGGATCCGCCGGCGGCATGAAAATTTCGGGGGGGCCTGTGAGGCGCTCGGGTCGTTCGTCCGGCCGAGTCACTCTGATTGAGACGTCGATATCGCAACGGCCCAGTGTCCAAAGCCATTCCTGCACATCAGGGTCCAGTGTTCGACCCTGGCATACCCCCGCCTCCTCCAGTACCTGCAGGCCGGGGTGGGAGGCCAGCATGGCCTCGGTGTCGCCCACGGGCCGCACGCGCAGCGCCGCAGGCAGTCTGGTGACGCCAGAGAGCGCAGCTGTCAGCCACAGTCCTTCGGAGGTGGTCGACAGCTGCGCTCCCATGGGTCAGTCCTTACTCAGATGCCGACGAAGCGGGCAGCGTTGGCCGCGTCACCCATATCGGTGTTCTGCACCGCGCCGCCCTGGGCGCCGCCGTGCCGCTGGATGGTCTCGAAGACCTGCTGGTAGGCCTGCGTGATCGAGCGCTGAGCCTCGGCGTAGGCGTTGGCACCCTTGTCGCTCCAGAAGTCTTGCGTCTGGGCGAGAACCTGCAGTGCCTGCTCCTGAAGACCGTTCAGATGCGAGACCAAGCCAGCCTGGGCGGCTACGTGGTCCATCATCTTCGCCTGGTCGTACCGCATACCCATCTCCATGTGGGTTCTCCTTCGAAAGTTGTTGTCGGGTAGGTGGGTTACGCCTGGGTAGCGACGCTGGACAGCTTGGCCTGGTTCTCGGCCTCCACGCGGTCGTACTCGTTGGCGCCGGTCTGCATGGCCTGGATCACCTGATCGAAGCGGGCCGAGACGTTGCGGCCGGTGGTGGCCACTTCCTCGGTGGTCTTCATCGAGGCCACGGAGGCGATGCCGACGAAGGCGCTCCCGCCGAGGTCCTGGTTCATCGTCATGTAGCGGCCCAGGGCGTTGAGTGTCTGGTTCTTGATTTCGTCGAGCTGGCTGGCCGAGTTGCGCAGCTTGGTTGAGTCAGTCTGGAACATGTCCACTTCCTTTCGGTTCCCGTGAGGGATATGTGTGCTGGTTGGTCGTCATGTGTTGCGCCGGTTGCCGCCGAGCGATCACCCTCCCCCGTCTGTGTAGACCACGCCATTGGCGGTCAGGATGGGGATAGCGTCCGCGTCGTCGAGGACCACCGATAAGGAGGTGTCGTCCTCGCTGCGGCTCGCGCCTTGATCGCGGCGCTGCCCTGCCTGGGCCGCGCCCATCGGCATCATTCCGGGCATGCCGGAGCCCATCGGGCCCGTAGCCATGCCCGGCATGCCTGCGCGTACGGCCGCCGAGGGCTTGTTCTGGCCGGCCGCGCTCGACCCGTCCGCGGCTGCGGCTGGGCCCCACCACGCCGAGGGCATCCCGATTGGGCCACTACCCATGCCGGCGCCGGCGGGTTTGGTCAGCGCGGCCGTCACCGGGCCGCCGCCGGATCCGAAGCCACCGCTGACGCCGTTCATCGACGCAGCGAGGTTGGCGCCAGGAGCGTTGGCCGATAGTCCGCCGAACGGCCCGCCGCCCATGCCGCCCATCATGCTGCTGAGCTGGCTGCCCATCTGCATGGGCGCTTGAGCCAGCTGGGAAAGCGGCTGAGTCATTCCTTGGGCCATGGAGGGCAACGAGCTGGCCATGCCCATCATCGATTGGCTGCTACCGAGCAGGTCGCTTCCGCCCGGCTGAGCGAGCTGCGGGGTTCCAGTGGTGCCAACATCGCCCTCACCGCCTGACTGGCCGGCGCTGGTGGCCGCCGACAGTGCGGCCGGGGCCGCCGAAGAGACGGCTTGACCCGCAGCCTGTAGCGGGGCGCTGAGTCCCTGCATGGACGCTTGGACACCGGTTTGGACTCCTTGAGCGCCCATGCTGGCCGCCCCTGCAGCCAACGCGGCCGGATTGCCCCCGGCGGGCAGCGGTGGGCGCAGCGGGACGCTGAGGCCAGAGGTGATGCTGGCCGCGGCGCTGGAGTAGCCGGTCATCGCTGTCGCGTTTTGCGCCCAGTATTCGCCGTACTCCGCATCCGTTTCGAGAATGGCGGGCGTGTTGTTCCCAATGATATTGGTGGCGTGCAGAGCCATGCACCGAGCCCGGTTCGCCACAACAACGGGGTACGGAATCGTCCCGGCCACCGCTGCGCTGTGAGCGGCCGCAGCCGCGCCGATCAGCGTGCTTGCCTTCTCGGCGTGAGCGCCCGCCTCGATCTGCCACTCCGACTTGGGAACTGCAGCGGCCATCATGGACGTGCCGCCCTTGCCCCACCAGCTGCCGGTAGCAGTCGTCGCCGCAGTGGCCATCATCTGGGCGCCCTGCTGCATGTGGGTGACCCCCGCAGCTTGGTAGCCGGCCACGACCGACGACATGGCCGCAGCGCCGGGTCCAGTGGTGAGCCGGATGGCGTTGGTCTCGGGAGTTAAGCCCCAGTATTGGACGGGCATGTTCTCAGAGCAGCAGCGAGGCCTGGTTGACGGCCTCAGTCGCCACCGACATCACTCCGGAGATGCCGACGTCGCCAGCGAACATTCCCCGGTCCGCGACGCTCACTCCCGTCTGGGCGAGGAACTGCGCGTTGTGCGTCTGGATCGCGGTAGCCAGGAGCGCGGAGACCTCCTCGCTTCCCATCGGGACAACGGCAGTCATAGCCGGTGCCGAACCAGCAAGCACGCCGGCGGTGGTCGCCGTTCCGGCCGCCTCAGCTACGGATTGAGCAGCAACTCCAACAGGGTCTACGAAGAATGTCACGATTAGCCTCCCCTAAGGCGCCGGGTACTTGATAGGCCGAGAGTAGAGCGGTTCTGCAGCGCCTGCCACCAGCGCAGCCACATTCGTGGCAGAATCTGTCTTTATTCTTCGGTTGTCTGCTCTACGCTCGGACATTTCGTCACTCCCTCATTGTCCCAGCTACCAGAGCATGGTCAGAACACTTATTTATCGAGTGCGTGCGGCCAGCTGAGCTGCGGATTCCGCAATATCCCCGATGACCTGCAGTCGCTTGCTCAGCGTGTCCGCGGCCGCGGACCCAGCCCTCGCCTCCTGGGCGATCTGCGTTAGCTGTTCCACCAGCACCTTCGTGGTTCCGCTCAGCGGATACTCTGTGCCGTTGCGCAACGTAGGCTCCGCCCCGTCGAGCACCGTGGCGAAGCTGCCCGGGGTCCACCCAAGGGCGGCTTCTATCCGCCCTCGCGTGACTTCGCGGCCGGGAATCTTGCCGCGGTTGATCAGGTCGGTGATCGTGGAACGGCCCACCCGGGCGATCTTGGCCAGGTCCATTTTGGACAGGCCCAAGTCCAGCCTTGCTGCGTCGACGGCTGCGCCGAGCCGATGTCCCGGATCACTCAAGGGGTAGCACCTTCGCGATCTGCGCGGGCGCCGCCAGGCGGTCGGTCACGTAGATTCCTCGGCCCGCCGGCTGCCTGGCTGCGCGAACGCCTCTGATCAGCTCGCCTTCCATGCGGTGGCCGTCCATGACGATCAGGGGGGCGGTTTGCGCGATGAGCCGTCCCGCCAGCGGAGAGGACATCGCGGGCCCCCACGGGAAGCGCCGGCCGATGATCAGGTGTAGGCCGACCTCGCGAGCGCGGTCGATGTACTTGGTCAGACCCTCGGTCGCCGGGCCCTTACCGTCCGCGCGGAACATGTTGGCCCCAGCGCTCCATCCCGCCACGATCTGTTCGTCGTCGACGAGGACGAAGATCTCCGGTCCCGACCAGGAGCGCGTGGCCTGAGCAAGTTCTTCCTGGCCGGCGCGGCCGCGCGGCATGCGCGGGGCAAGGAGCGAGTCGATATGGCGGGTCATCGCCCGCACATCGTCCTCGTAGTAGGTGTAGCCCTCGGACTCCACACCGTCCTCGCCGATGTAGCGGCCCAGGTGCGGCCCTTGCACCACCCGGACGAGCGAGTTGCCCGGGTCGATGACATAGATCTGAGCTTCCTCGGGTCGGTATGACCGCATGATTGCCCGCGCGACGGCGGCCACGGAGTTCGATACGCCGCACTCCGGGTTGCCGATGAAGAGCAGGTGGGGGCTGCGGTTGAAGTCGGCTTCGGCCGCCACCAGGCCCACCTCGGAAATGCCGAAGGGCACCACGCCGCGCTTGGGCTCACGCTGGGCGGCGAAGACCTCCTCGAGGCTGACCGTGCTCGGCAGCATGCGGACCTGTGCGACCTGATCTACACCGGTGAGCTTCGTAATAACCTCGGCGGCCTCGCGCGGGCCGATCGTCCTTCCCTCCGGTGTGGACAGGATGGGCAGCCCGGCCTGGAAGTGATAGCCGGCCATCGACGTGCCTCGGCCGCTGATGGTCTCGGTTCGCGTCTCAGCGGTCTCGTCACTGGGATCACCGAGCAGTTCACGCTTACCGAACGGCACCTTCTTGGCGACATCACGGTTGTTCTTCGACGGATCGTCTTGGCTACCCAGCGCCAATTCGACGTTGAGGGTGAACGTGTTGGACATCCAGGAGGGGAAGCCGCCCGCGATCCAGCCCGCGGCGGCGATGATCGCGCGGACCCCGAGGCTGTTGCCGCGTTCCATGATCACGCCGAGGTCGGCCATCATGTCCTCGCCAAACGTGGTCCGGAACTGCTGCCAGCCATCGATGACCAGGAACACCTCACCGAAGGCGTCATCGGGGACCGGGCCGGCCTCGCCACCGAACTTGCGCGCGCGGAAGCTTTCAATGCTCAAGCCGAGCCGGCTGAACGCCTCTTCGCGCTCCTCCACGAGCAATTTCATTTCCGCGATGGTGCGCTGCACCCGCTCGCGGTCACCCGCCCGGGCGAACGAGCTCACATGCGGAAGCGCCTCGACGTCGTTGAGACCTGGGCCGCCCATGGCCACCACCACGAACTGCACCCGCTTCGGGTGATACATCATGGCCGCGCCCGTGATCATTGTCGTCAAAGCGGTGGTCTTACCAGAACTCTGCTGGCCGATGACGGCGCAGTTGCCCGCGGAGAAGTCCAGGGCGTACACGCGTTGCGCGTGCTGGAAAGGCCGGTCCTCGATCCCAATCGGGAACAACAGTCCGGGGGTGTGTCCGTAGTCCTGATACCAGGGCTTGCGCCGCAAGCGGCGCACCAGCTCCTCGACGGGCACCGGCTCCAGCGGCGGCAGCCACATCTGGTGGACCGGCACTCTGGTCTGCTCGCGCAGCGACCTGATGGAGGCCTCAAGCTCGCGGATCGGTTGCCCGTCTGCGCCGAGTACGGTGTCGGTCGATTCCACAGGAGCGGCGGAGAGCTTGGGCGCGGACGCGATCGCGGCCATAGGTGCAGCGGTGAAGACCTCGGGGGCCATGTACCCGGCTTGGGTGCGCACCGCTTCGGCGGCCACCCGGCGCGGCGGATGGTAGACCTTGCGCGCGAACGCGGATTGGAACCGCACCAGTCGATCGCGGCCCTGCACGCGCAACAGGCCCGCACCAGCAGGCTTTTCGGGAAGGTGCTTGGCTTCGTCGGTGCCGATGATGGCCATCGACTCGCCGGCGTCGAGGGTCCGCAGACCCACGCGGATCGGGATGTTGGCCATGATGCCTGACTGCATTTCATGCCCGAGCCGCTGCGAACCCAAGATCATCTTCACGTTCAAGGCGCGGCCCTGGCGGCCGATCTCGTCGATGATCTTCTTCGAGTCGGGCGCTTCGATGAACATCTGGGTGAACTCGTCGATGACGATGATCAGCGCGGGCAGCGGCTCCAGGCGCTGGCCCAGGTGGATACGGCGATACTCATACTCGGCGACCTCGCTGATTCCTGCGCGGTCGAGCAACGACTTGCGGCGCTCCAGTTCGCCGTTGATGACGTCGCCCATACGCTCGATCCACAACGAGTCGTCCTTCAAGTTGCCCATGGCGGCAACGACATTCGGCAGTCCAGCGACCATGTTGGCCGTCGTCTTGCCTTTGAAGTCGAAGAACGCGAACACCAGCGTCTCCGGAGAATGCGTCAGCGCCGCCGACAGGATCAAAGTCGTGAGGAACGACGACTTACCCGAGCCAGTCGTGCCGGCGATCACCATGTGGTGGCCCATACCACCTTCGTGGGTCTCTTTGAAGTCGATGTGGACTGGCGCCCCAGTCGGATCGACACCGATCGGGAACTGCAACCACTTTGCGCCCCAGGCATTGTCTTCAAAGGGAGGACCTTGCAACGTGGGAGCCCACAGCTTTTCCACGTCGAGGTTGCCGGGGTCGTCAATGCCAAGGACCTTGTAGAGGTCGGCGTCGACCGAGGTGTCGTCGATCAGGCTGCGAGAGCGTTCGCCCTCCACGCGGTACCGGGCCATCTTGCGTGCCAGCACTCGGGCGCTGGCCAGGTCCATCGAGTCGGGGCGGCAGAACCATTGACCGCGGTGCGTGACCTCGGACTCCGACACCCAGAACGTATTGGCCTCTTCGAAGCCGAGGCCGCGGCCAGGCTCGTCGGACAAGGCCAGGAAGGTCACCCCTGCAACACCGCCAGCGCGGGTCAGCGTTTCCCAGTGGCGGTCATCGCCGCGGCGGCGGCGGTCGTCAATCACCAGCCAGTGCGGCGTGGTGGTGGCGTTCGTGCGGAAGGCGTCGCGGCCGTGCAGCTCCGTGCCGACCGCCGCGTCCATCTGCTCGCCGGTTGTCCAGACCATCCGGGTCGGACCGCCGCGGTCGCGCAGCGTGGGGTGCGCGCAGTGCGGCAGCCACTTGCACCACTCCCAGCGGGCGATGTCGTCGGTGACGATCATGATTTTGAAGTCCCGCGGTGAATGCGCCACAGCGGCTTGGCAGATCAGCGCCCGGGCCAGCCCGTACACCGCGTCCATGCCGTCACGTCCGATGAGAGCCATACCGGCAATGTTGCGCAGCAGCAGCGGCTTCGGCGCGTTCTGCAGCTTGCTTTGGGTCTGCAGGAACGCCGAGGAGGCGTCGTAGGTGACCGGCTCGTAATCCTCGCGGCGGCCCAGCTCGTTGGTCTCCAGCTCCTTGACGACCTTCGAGGTACCCAGACCCACCCGCACCTGGCTGTAAAATACCTTCAGCACTGGATCATTGGGCGTGCGGCACCACATCCGGGCCGACCCGACGAGACCTGACAGTAGTGCTGGCTCGGGATGGAGATACTCGAACTGCGCGTGCTGGGCGCGGGCGGCGTCTTGTACCTTGTCCCGCGTCTCATCGAGGGTCATCGCATAGTCGCGCAGTGCCTGCTCCATCTGCGGCCCCGACAGCTGCTTATCGCCGCCGCCACCGCGATTGGAGAACATGTAGGACCCCATCGACACGATCATCATGATGGGGAACAGCAGGGTCATCATGCCCATCGTTCCGCTGCGCAGACCAGGCTGAGACAGCATCAATGCCATGATCCCGAGGAACGCGACGCCCATGACAACAGGCAGGATGATCGCGGCCTTGCTGCGTGGAATCGGCCTAGGGGCCTCCAGCGGTTCGGGCACCGTTTCGCGGCCGCCCATCGTCGGTGGGATCTTCACCGAGCCCTGACGGGGCTTCACTGTTGCCATGCGGTCTACCGTCCTTGCTCGGTGATCGGGGCCGCGGAGCCGGCCAACGTGTCGTGCATCGTCATCGCCGCCTGCTTCGACAGCTCCGGGCCTGCGGGCCACACACGAAGCAGTGGCCACGGCGCCAAACGCGGCGCGACACTCTTAAGCCCCAGCGATTGCAGTGCTTCATCGTCAAACGGCACGCCGTAGCGCGCGCCGGATTCACTGATCAGCCAAAGGGTTTCCCGACGAGCGGACTCAGCGCTCGAACCCGTCGTCGAGACCCACGTTGCCGGATTGTCAGCGAGCAGAACCTGGTCGGCCAGCGTGCCTTGGTCCGCAGTGCTGACGACCAGAGGAACCAGATGCGCTTCCTGCTCAGCCGTCACCGGCAATGCTCGGCCGACCAGAAGTCGTTGCCGGGCTTGCCGATCCGTGGCTCCGCGGTCCCACGCCACGCACAGCACCGGGTCGGCGCGCCAGTCCACAACTTTGAGTGGCTCTGCGGGATACCCGGTCACGTCGAGCACGTCCCGCACGGGGACATCGCCCAAGACGTCCGGGGAGATGCGGGGAGGTTGCGAGACGCCGAATGAATCGCGCTGCCGCAGCATAGCCGCGACCACAGAGGTCACCGGCTGCACACCATTGCCGAGTACCACGTAAAACTGGTCTTGACCCGAGGCCACGTCCTGAGACACCACGACCGCGCCGTTCACCAACGGTGTTGGTGTACCCAGGTTGACCGTGCTGGGCTGGCCCGCCCCCGGCACGCCCGGGACGACCAGGGGCCTACCGGCAGGCAAAGCGTCCACCATGGCCTGAGAGAGAACAACCGGGGCACCGGCTTCCTCCAAACCCAACGGCTCCACTACTGCCCTGTCGGAAAGGTCGACCGGCATCCGCACGCCATTGGTGATGACATACGCCTGCTCGTTGAAGATTCCAAGAACCGCAGTGTCAGCGGAGACCTCGCGGGCGCGGTCGCCCAGCGTGAGGTCACCATTTATCCCAGTGATTACCGGACGCCCGCTCATCGTCTCAGACGCCGTGTCGCACACTGCCCACCGCGACACCTCAGGGGTGAGCACCTTGGGCGGCTCGGTGGGAGCGCCTTCGATGCCGACCAGCGGCCCCCGCGGCCACTTGGCGAGGTCGTCGGGACTGACGAACGTCGGCTCGGACGGTTGTCCGGCGATCAGCCATGCCGACACCAGATTCAGCGCCGGGTGAAGCCGACCGTCCACTGACACGAAGACCGTGCCGAGTTTGCGGTCGGCCACGATTTTGGAGTCGTTCACCAAGCCCGCGGGCCGTAGCCAGCCCACCACGAGCGCCCCCACCATCACCAGGACAGCGAGCAGCGCCGAAATCATCAGCATCAATCGCTGCGTGCGCATACGGTCGGTTTGCATACGCACCGACCGGCGCTGAAATGCAAATCCCAGCCGCCGGCGCAGGAAGTAATGCCCTCGCACCTGTGTCTTGGAAGCCAGATTCATCGGCACCCTAAAACCGTACCGTGCAAAACAACGAGTCAGCCACCACCGCAGCCAAATTGACTGCGAACGAGTTTCGGCGAGGTTGCTGGGCTGGCGTCAAGTCGACGCCTGCACGGGCTGGGCGGGTTCACCCAGCGTGCACGAGGTCCTCTTCGACGCTGGCCAATGACTCAACGATCAGATCGCGGATATGGACGTTACCGGCGGCCGCAGCTGCGTAACACATGTCGGGCAGCGGCAGCGGGCGTGTAGCCCATCCGCCAATTAGCTCGGCGGTGCGTGCCACCATCCAGTGCGCGCGATAACGAGCAAGTTCTTCAATAGTCTCGCTCGGATCGGCCTGACCAACGAAACCCGGCCGGAAAATTGACGTCACAGTATTGAAGTCCTTGGCTGCCGCGTCGTACTCAGCCCACTGCTGTGGGCTTGGATCCTGATCTCCGCCGCGTGTCAGCCAGATCTGACGGACCGCGTTGGGGATCCCGCCTTCGACCGCGACACCCTGGGTAGTGGCCGTGTTCATCAGCAGGGCGCTGGCCGCAGCCACGATCCTGTCCTGGAGCAGGGGGTCAGCGTCCATCACCCGCAGCAGCCGCGGGTACACATCAGGCCACAGCGCCGCCAGGCGGTGCTCGTGCATCCCGTCCATTCCGGGCGCAGCGGTCTGCTGGCCCGGTTGAAGCAGCGGGTTCGTCTGTCGCGTGCACGACGGCGGATGCTCAACACCGGCATCGCGCAACGCCGTTAACGGCCCTGTCGTCGCAGCCGCCACCAGGCGCCAACCCATTTCAGCGCGCAGCTGCGCGTATTCGATGAGCACTCGCGCCGGGTCAGCCCAACCGAACCACAGCTGCCGAAAGTGGTCGTCCACCAAAGGATCCGTTGCCAGTACGCGTGCCGAGCGAGGCACGTAGACACCAGCGGGAATGTAGCTGGCCCCATCATTAGACGTGACAACAGTTTCAGTGCCGCTTGGAGAGCGGAATACGCCCACCGCCCACTCGATCGGGTAACCAACCGCCTGAGCAGCGTGCTGCAACTTCCACGCCAACTCCTTGGCGGCCGCCGCATCGGCCGACTCCCGCCGCTCCCGGGCCGCAGCGGACTGGCCCGCGGCAACCACACTCGCCGGGATCAGCGTCGCACCACCTCCGGCGCCTGCTGGCGGCGGCGACGTGGCAGGCGCATTGCCGCCCGCGGCGAGCGTGCCCGCGGGGACCGTCGCCGGAGGCGGCGGCGCAGCGCCGGCCGGTGGACCCATCGACCCAGGCGGCAGCATCATCGGGGCGCCACCACCAGTACCCATTCCTGCCCCGGTCGGAGCGGCGGCAGCTGAAGCGGGGGGAGCGACCATGCCCGGCTGAGCCGAGGCCGGTGACACGCCACCGCCGGGAGCAGCCGAAACCGGTGCCACCGGTGCCGCGTGTCCCCCTCCAGTCAGCGCCGGCGACGGACTCGGAGGAGCTGGCGGCGTGGACGGCATCCCACCACCGATGCTCGCCCCTGTCGACATTCCCTGGGTAAACGCCGCGGCCGGTGAACCAGCGCCGGTGCTCGCGCCTGGAACCCCTCCACCGGGCAAGCCGCTTCCGGCGCCCGGGACCTGACCCATACCGCTACTCAAGGGGTTCGAGCCCATGCCCGGCATTCCACCGCCCCCAAGCCCGCCCGGCATCTTCGGCATACCGCCCCCGGAACCAAGGCCGCCCGAGCCAAGCCCACCACCGCCGCCAGTGCCCATGCCGCCCATCGACGGCATACCACCAAGTGACGAGGCCGATTGCCGGGGCGATGTCACACCCGGAGTCGCTTGGGTTACCGGGCCGGTCGCTGTCGCAATCCCGGTGTCGCCCGCACCCTGGCCTGCCTGGGTGGCAGGTTTGATGCCTGCCTGTGTCGACGGTGCGCCGCTGGCGTCCTTGGCCGCTTCCGGCGCCGACTTCTCTTCGCCGAGTTCGGGTTTCGAAGTCCGCTTGTATGGATCGTCTTCCTGCGCGATGCCAGGGGAGGTCTCATGATCGACGGGTTGAATGCTAGGGCTCGCCGCGATGTCACCGTAGCGAGTGAGAAGGTCAAGAGCACGGGTGTTTTCAGCGGTCGCCTTGAACGATGTATGCAGCGCCATCGCCGCTTCCACGCCCCACCCAGTCTGGGTCCGGGCCTGGGCGTGGTAAGTAGCTACCAGGGTTTCGCGCTCGCCCGGGAGCTTGGCAGCGTTGATCGCAGTATCCGCATCACGGACCAGCTGGTCTTGCCCCGCGGCGGTTTCGCGCAGCACGACGGCAATTCCGTTGCACTTCTTCGCAACACCTGCGTGCCACTCACTGATGGTCTTGGCTTCCTCAGCCAGCATTGCTCCAGCCTGATGTGCGCTATCGAATCCCGTGGAGTCGGCCGCGTCGCGGAATGCGGCATTATCCTGCACGATCTGCTGGTGGATACCGTCCCACGCCGTCGCTCCCGCCTTGTAGGACTGCTCCTGGGCGTCCCAGTGCGCGGCGTCCGGCGGAACCATGTCCGGCGTAACGATCAGCGGGCCATACGATCCCGCCCCTCCCCCTGTCGATGGCATTAGCGCAACCCGCACGCAGGCGCGATCACATCCACAAGGTCATTCCCTCGCTGCTGGACTCTCTCCGCCTCGCCCCAGTCACGCTGATTCATGGCGTGCATCGCGTCGACACTAGCCCTGATCCACTGGTCAATTGGGTCCGAAATGGCCCGTGGCGTTGCGGGAGCCACGTTCGCCCGTAGATGCGTGATTGCGGCCATGCCGGTTCTCTTCTCCATGGCTAGCGCAGCCGCACTTGCAGGTGCTTGTGAGTTGGGTTCTGCGGCAAGCACCGCTGCGCTTTCTCTGCTTGCTCGCGCTGTTGAACGTGCAGCCGTATCCCATGCCATGCAGGCGCTTGTCTTCGCCATTTGGATCTCCGCACCGCTGGGCTCAGCCGGCGGTGGTGCCACCACATTGACAGTGTGCTGAGCAGGTGTGATCGGGCTGCCGAGCACGACCGCCGTTCCTACTGTCGAGGCGGCGGCAATGGCAAATGCGCTTGCAGCGGCGACGATTCCGGCGCGGCGTGGTCGCGGTGTCAGTTGAGCTGGTGGCCCACCCGCGTTTTGGGGGGGAGGTGCGGGTGGACCACCGGGTTGGGGGTGCTGGTGGGTCGCGTAAGTGGTCATACCGCCACGGTCCCGCCGCTGGGGATGAGGGTGAGCGACTGACGGTTCTCGTTCTCGATCGTTTCCATCGACGTGACGGACTCAACCTTGCGCTGATAGATGCCCGCGATCCGCCGTCCACCGCCAGCGTTGAGGCCCTGGCGAATTGCTTCATCCTCGGCAATGGTCTCTGTCAGCGGCGCCCACATCGGCCGAGCGGCGCAGGCAGCGGCAGCGCCGGATGACGCTGCGCCAGAGGGCGCTTGGGCCACAGTCTCGGCGACCAAGGCAGGGGCCGACGCGTTCGCGGCTTGAGCCTCGACCGGCTTGAGGTTGAAGGGCTTGGTAACTGCAGGCATTAAGTTGTCCCTTCTACTTCTGGCAGGCCGCGTGGACTTTGTCCATCGCGGTCTGGCCCTGCTGTGCGGGTAGGTTGCGGTCCTGGCCGCTGGTATCGGCGGCCAGCACGGCAAGCGTGGCGTCGATGTAGTCACCCATCGGGTCGGCAATTTCGCGTGGCGTGGCAGGCGGGGTGTGCAGCCGCAGGTACTCCATCTCCACCAGGACCACGGCCTGCTCATTGGCGAGTGCGGCTTTGTATTCCGGGCTGTCCCGGTTGGGAAGCGCCGCTACGAGGGGCACGGAGGCCTCGTAGACGGCGGCAACCACCGACTTGGCTGCCGCGCACGCCTCGTCGCGGGCAGCGCTGACTTCCTCGGCGCTGTAAACAGGTGCGGAGGGCGTGACTGTTGTGGTGACCGGCGCTGGGTCGGGGCGCGTCCAGGCAAGAGCGCCCATCACGACCGCCGCGAGCGCGAGTGCGACTGCGCCACCCGAGAGTCCCCACACCAACTTGGACGTACGTGGACGTGGCGGGGCGGCCGGTGGCGGGAACGGGGCCGCGTGCGGTGGATGAGGGGGTAGCACTCCGGTCGGGGTGCCCGGCGGGAATCCGCCCATGGGTGGCTGCCCTGGTCCGCGCGGGGGTGCCCACGGCGAGCCGGGACCCGCAGCAGCGGGTCCGACCTGCGGTGACGTGCCCTCACTCATGCATCAACCGTAACGCCGATAGGCAACATGTGGCTACCAGCACGGCCCGATCCGCCATATCCAGCCCGCTTCGGCTCTGCATCACTGGAGATTGTCGAGCAGCTGGGCGGCCTCTCGGGCTGCCTCTTCTGCGTTCTGCTCGATGACGTCACGCTCGGCGTAGGCGTCGGCGACCGCGGCCTGCAATGTTGTGCTGATGGCCCGCTCGAGTCCCTCGTTCGTGTAGCGGGTCGTGCATCCAGGGGCCAGCGACAGCGACACCAGTCGCCCGTGGTGATTGACCGACAGCTGGACATCGCCATCGGCGCTCTCCATGTGCACGTCGATGCTGGCCCACTTCTTGCGCAGATCCCGCAGGGTCTGTTGCACCCGCTCGATGCGCGCAACGTTGCGGGCAACCAGCTCGGCGTCCGATTCGTAGGCGGTCGGGCGGGCACCGTTGACCGGTGCGGTCGCCGGGCGTGGGGCGGATCCGTGCGCTGCGGTCATTTCGCATCCCCTTCGGGGTCGGGTGGCATCGTGACGCGGCGACGCGGACGCCCGGGCGCAGCCTGGTCGGTGGGTCCGGCTTTGCTCGCGGCGGCGTTGTCCACGCTGACGGTTTGGCGGCGCTCGACCTCGCCTTTGACTGGTTCCCCGTTCGGAATGGAGGGGATTACCACGGTCTTGTCCGGTGGCGGCTTCGCCCGGTCGCCACCTGCGCCGCCACCGGCGCCCATGCCCCCCATCATCGGCGGCATCATTCCCATACCGCCCATTCCGGCGCCGGCGGGTGCGGGTGAGCCGGGTGGGACCGCTCCACTGGTGGCTGGCAGCGACGGTGCTCCTCCGGTGGGCGCTGAAGCGGCGGCCAGTGCGCCTCCGCCAGGGGGCAGGGAGGTGTCGAGTCCGGCTGGCTCCATACCGCCACCACCGCCACCACCGCCGCTGCCGAGGCCGCCGCCGCCGAAGTCGGACAGGCCCGCGTCGTCGAGCGGAGTGTCGTCGAGGCCGAGGTCAGGCTCCTCCTGCAGGCTCGACGCAGCACCTTGCATGACCTGCTGAGCGGCCCCCATCAGCTGCTGCGGGACGCTAGTTACTGCACCCATGGCGCCACCGAGAGCACCCGCGAGCATGGAGGGAACCATCGCCGCCATCGGCAGCATCTGCTGCATCGAGTCACCGCCCATCGCTGACGTGCCCTCGCCGCCGGCCAGCAGAGGATCCGCGGCAGGATCGGCCAGCGGGTCGGCCAAGGGGTCGCTGGCCCCGGTCGCGCCAGCCGCGGCGCCGGTATCTGACGACGCAGCTGTATCGGACTGATCTTCGCTGTCGCTGG
Source organism: Mycobacterium sp. 4D054 (assembly GCF_052245755.1). Lineage (NCBI taxonomy): Bacteria > Bacillati > Actinomycetota > Actinomycetes > Mycobacteriales > Mycobacteriaceae > Mycobacterium > Mycobacterium sp. 4D054. The sequence continues at coordinate 8,355 of NZ_JBQQCF010000043.1, read as the reverse complement.
GCTTGCGCTCTCCTGGCTGTCCGGACCCCTCGCTGGGTGCGCTGGCCCCGTCGTTCACGATGTCGGTGACCGGCGGTGGCGGCGGCGGGGCCTGGGGCAGCTCCGAGAGGTGGTAGGACACCCCTGCCGTGGTGGCTGTGGTGTCGAGCTGCTGCAGGTGGCTGCTATACCGCGCGAACTGGTCAGCACCCATCAGGCCGCTGGTCTGCATCATCAGCATCTGCGCGCGGGTCATGTTCTGCCGCGTGTCGGCGAATGCCTGGGTGCGCGGGGTTTCTTGCTGGGTGCGGTCGAAGCGGCCACCGTGATCTTGTGCGGCTTGGGCCACTGTGGCGGAGTGGGATGCCATCTGATCGGCCCAGGACGCGAATTTGTTCAGCGAGGCTGCCAGCTTCGGTCCGGTCCGCCCGGTGATGCCAGCCGCCACGGCGCTCTCGGCGTTACGGGCGGCGACGGCGCACGCTTCGAAGGCACCCTGGTAGGCCTGACATGCGGTGTGAAAGGTAACGCCGGTGCTGCTGCTGCCCGCCTCGATCAGCCCCGCGGTCGCCTCTCCGGGACGCGGAGCCATCGGGGAGATTGGCGTGTCAGGAGCTACCGCGTTGGTCTTGACTGCCGCTTGGGTCGCCGGTCCGCCTACCGGTGCCGCGGGTGCGCCTCCCAACGCCAGTGATGCGGCATTGGAGGCTTCGATTTCGGCCATGTTCGTGCTCGCCGCGGCCACGGCTTGGGCGGCGGCGGTGAGGACTGCGGCGCCATCCAATGCCCGACTGGACAGCACTCCCCCATGCTCGGAGAGCCGGGCCGCGGCCGTGGTCGACACTTCGTCTGGCGCGAGCGGGGCGTGAACGGGGGGCACGGCGGCCAGCGCGGCCAGGCTGCCGGCGGCCGAGGTCATCGTCGCGGCGACAGTGGCCATACCGCCGAAGTCGACATCAACGACTGGCCCCCCACTGCTTGGCATGTCTTCCCCCTTAAAAGTCGATGGTCTTCGCGAACGCGGCCACCTGTTCCTCGGTGGGCAAAAACGAGCCCACGTTCTCCACGCGGTTGCCTTCCATTTCCAGCCGCAGCGCCAGCTGTGATCGCAGGTAGGCCAGGGTATTCAGTCGGATGATCCGCGCCGCCAGCTCTTCGTCGGCGAGGTCCATCGCCTCGGGCTCCAATTGCACCCCGACCGACGCCCCCTGACGGTCGACAGAGACGATGATGGACTCGTCGTGGCTGGTGGCCTCGAAGGCTTCCACCGTTGTCTGCTGCGCCGACTCAAACACCAGCCCCCCTTAAGTATCGGACGGGCTGATCGTCACGCTCGCCCGGTTCTCAGCCTCGACTCGCTCGTACTCAGCGGCCGAGGTCAGCAGGGCGTCACGCATCTGCTCATGTCGAGCCTGCTCACTGGCCAGCGCGGCGTCGCGCTTGGCCGCGACCTCGCTAACCGACGCCTTGACCTGGTGATACAGCGGACCCAAGGTTTGCGCCTCGGTCGTCATCCGCTCGTTGTCGGCGCGTGCGGCCACGATCTGATCAATCGCCTGCGCATGCACCTCAGCGCGACGACGCAGCTCAGAGGGATCGACCTGTACTACCACACCCATAATTTAACCCCGTTCGTCTGTACGTGCGGACACCTAATTGGCCCCCGCCAGCACGGTTGCTGCCGGAGCTGCGGGGGCTGCCTGGACCTGCGGACGCGCCCAGCCCAGGAAATTCGGGCCGGTGGGCATCTCCTCGACAGGTGTGACCTGTCCGTTCAACCAGACCTTGCCATTGCCCAGCGCCATCACCCGGTGATCAGTGAACTGGGCGTAATCCATCATTTTCAGTTGGCTGGGCGAGACCGGCTCGTTGACCGGGGCGCCAGGGGGCAGCACCGTGATCTGGGCCTGCCCGGCCGCGTCGTCGAGGCTGGCACCGTCGAGGACCAGGCGGCCGGCATGAGCCAGCTGCGGGCTCTCTGCAGTGACCGTCGACCCGTCCGGCAGCTTCACCGACACATCGGGGCCAGGCTGGGCAGCAGGAGGAACCTGGCCGGTCTCAGCGGCTACCGGCTGAGGCTGTGCGCCGTCAGCAGGCTTGGCCGCCGCGGGCTCGGACTCCGGCGCCTCCGTCTTGCTCTCGTCGGCAGCGGCGGCCTCGTCGGTCTTCTCGTCCTCGGGGCTGTCCTGCTCAGGACCGTCCGGCTTGGCCGCCAGCGGATCATCCTTGAGCGTCTCGGCAGGGTCTTCCGGCGGGCGCGCGGACGCAGCTTCCTTGATCGCGCCGCCGATCGCACCGCCCAGATCTCCTAGTCCACCTCCCCCACCAAGGCCGCCCATTCCCGGCATCATCGAGCCTATCGCGCCCGGAAGGCCAGACAGGGCACCCATCGCCGGGCCGGCCAGCCCACCAAGGCCCGCCATCAACGGGTCAGAGGCCAGCCCGTTCAGCAGAGGGTCGCTGGCCAGGGGGTCGCCCGCCCCGGTACCAGCGTCGACTGGCGCCGGGGCCGGTGCACCGCCCGACGATCCGGTTGTGTCGCTACCGTTTTGGCCGTTGCCCCCGGCCGCAGCCGGGTCCGCGGGTGAACCAGTACCAGAGCCGGCCGAGTCCTTCACCGCGTCATAGCGCTGCGAAAGCGCGTCGAGCACTTCAGCTTTGGATTCGGCGTCCATGCCGGAGGACTTGACGATGCCCAGGATTTCCTGGGTCTTGCTCTGCAGAAAGTCGTTGAGCTGCTGCTGACCGGCCGGAGTGTCCAAAGTCGGTCCCAGCTTGTGGATTTGGTCGACCAGTGCGGCCTGCAGCGCCTGCAGCTGCGCCTTGCCCTCATCGGAACCGGTTTTGGCACCCAGCACCGCGTCGACAAGTTCCTCGTCGGCCTCGGCCAGTGCGGTCGTGTTCTTGGCCAGCGCGTCATCGACACGCTGAGAAGCCTCAGCCGCGCGACCCGAGAAGCCATCATCAGCCGGCGCTGGAGCCTGGCCTGGCGCGGCCGGGGCGTCGACACTGGCCGGCACTGTCGCCGGGGGCGCGCCCGGAGGGTCGACCAACTTCGCCCCGTCGAACAGCGTCGGATTGTCCAGCCGCAGCGCGCCCAGGTACTTGTCATCGATCGTGGTGGGCAGATCGCGGTTGCTCAGCCACTCTTCCGGGTGATGTTTCGCCCGTTGGTACATGTCGTTGAGTGCAGCGAAGTCGGAGTCGTTGAGGGTTCCGCGCCAGTCGGGCTTGAACCGCATGATGTGGTCGACTGCCGCCACGACCTCGGCCGCGGTGGCCATTAGCGACCCCCTGCCTCAGCGCCTCCGCAGCACGAGACGGTTCTGTCTGCCACCGGAACCTGCGCGCTGAGCGGTGTGCCAGACAACTGATCCGCTGCGTCGGCAAGCACCGCAGCCAGCAGATGCGCCACGAAGGAGTTCATGAGTCGGACGATAGAAGTGCAGGTGCTGACGGGTCCACCACCACAGGCACATTCGCCGTGAATCTCGATGCCGACACCTCAAGATCACGATTCGGACTCCAATCCCCGGCGTGTCGGTGGCTTTTCTGAAAGAGGGTGCGTAAGGATCAGCTCTGCCCGAACCCCGCCACGATCTGGTGGTGACCAGCGTGTCTCGGCGGTTAATCCGCCACTTGCGTGCGAAACTTCGTCAAGTACCACACGCATCAGGAGCCGCAGAGGTCACAAGATCGACGCCGGTCAGGGGACCAGCGACAAGCGCGAAACGACCGTGAGAGGAGCAACGCAGTGACCGCACAACAGGCGGCTACACCCCGCGGCCGCCCGCACCTCGGTCCGCGAGTGGTCGTCACTGCCACCTTCTGGCCGAACCTAGAACGCCTGGTGGACCAGACGCGCGGTTGTCTCGACCGGTCACCATTTCTGGCCGACCTCCTGGCGTGGCACGTCGACCGACCTGACCTTGTTCGACACCACCAGCTGATCCTGACCCTCCGCGTCGGCACCGACGTTCACGCACTGACACGACCCAACACCGCAACGAGACATTGCACAGTACGAGTCCACCCAGCCGTCGCTGGCGAGCTCGTCGCGCGAGCACAGGACGCTGGACTCCCCCGCTCGGTGTACAACGCCGGTGCCATAGCCGAGATCCTCGGGGCTGCCCTACCCCTACCAGCGATTCAGGAGGGTTTGCCCTTGGCGATGTGACGACGCCGGTGGTGCCGTGAGGAACCACTGCCAACATCCCACATCTGAATAGGCGAAAGCGCCGATAAAACGACTTTGCCCCCCGGCTGCAACCGGAGGGCGGGTCGGGCGCGAACGCCACATTCCCCGAAGGGAACTGTCGTGGAAGACAGGTCTCACGGTAGCGCATGCGTTGGCACTGGTCCAGACTTGCGCACCGCGTTTCTCCATATGTCCACCCCGAATGTGGACAATTCGCCCCGTGCATATCGCGGCTGCAGTACCGCCGTGCGTCGCCGCGGCACGATCCGCACCACTCCGGTGGCGGACGTCTTGGCTATCCGTCGTGGTCGCCGTATGGCCGGGCGCGATCTGCCCTCTCCCGCCCAGTTCGTCAACCTCGAACTCGAGTCGGACGCCCATGCCGGCGTCGCGTGCTGGAGCGGAGGCCCTACACGTTGGGCGCAGGTCACGGTGGCGTGCGCCTACGACCAGCGGTACCCGCAGATCCGGGCACAGATGACGGCGCCGGTCTCCAAGCGAGCCGTGGTAACCATCGCCGCGGAAATGGCGCGCTTCGCTGACCGCAGCACCGGACGAAACTGCCGACCGAGTGTGGCGACTCTCGCGACGCGGACGGGGTTCTCGGAACGCACTGTTCAGCGCGCGCGGGAGTGCTTACGTCTGCTCGGCGTGGCCACCGAGGTGGTCCGCGGCCGCCAGCGGACGTTCGTGGAGCGGATGGCGTCCTGGCGGATGGGTGACCAATCCCGCGGGTGGGCCTCAGTCTGGGCGCTGCACGACAACCAGCAGGTCACCCGGGTTATCCACATACTGACACCCCATCTGGAACGGTCCCCACTTAAGACAGCTATCTCACCTTTAAGAAGACTGGTTACTACCCACGCGGGCGCCGGAGGCGCCCGACAAGGCGTCGCTACGCGCCGCCGAAGCATCGACAAGGACGGGCAGCGCCTGGCGCGAACGTGGCGCGAGCATCCCAAGGCTCCACCGTGGTCACGCAAGTACGGTACCGGCGCCTGGGCAGCGGTTCTGGCCGCGCCGGCCCGTGCCGGATGGACCGCCGAGGACCTGAACGCGGCTGTGTCGGACTGGCTGATCGGTGGCCACCGGATTTCTGATGCACCCCCTCGGCCGATCGGGCTGATCGGAGCCATCCTGGCGGCGTACACGGCGCACAACGAGCTGTCGGTGCGGCCTATGGCCTACGCGGAAGCAGCCGCTGCTGCTGAGGCCGCTCAGCGCGCGGAACAGGCACTCCAGCGCGAAGCTGAGCGCCAGGAGCACGCCCGTGGAAGGGAAATCGGACGGGAAGCACTGCATGGCCCTGGACGTGCTGAGGTCGCCGCAGTGTTGGCGGCAATAACCCGGCGGCGGGGCCGATGATGAATCTTCGGCGGCTGGCTCCCCCAAGAGATTGTTGGGCGGAGCCGGGGCCGGCGACGTCGTTTAGCGACGGCCGAACCGAACAACAGTTTCAGTTGAAGGCATTTCGCCGACTAGTTGCTTTGTCTGATGAGGTCCGTGACACGCCAGACTGACGTTGTGGGCGGTCTTGTCCCCTTACGAGAGGTGGTGCCAGTGAGGAAGTACTCGCGTGACGATCAGCGTGCGATGGCGACATGGGCACTTGATTGCGCCGAGCGCGTGTTGCCGACCTTCGAGGCGGTTGATCGCATCGACCTGCGTCCCCGGCGGGCAATCGAGACCGGGCGTGAGTGGGTCAGCACTGGTCAGTTCAGCATGGCCGTTATCCGTAAGGCATCGCTGGACGCCCATTCGGCCGCCAAAGCGATCACGGATCCAGCTGCTATCGCCGCTGCTCACGCCGCCGGCCAGGCCGTCGCCACTGTCCACGTGCCACAACACGCATACGGGGGTGCCTATTACGCACTCCGCGCTATCGCCGCACGATCCCTGGAGGCTGTCGACGACGTGTACGAGGAGCGCCACTGGCAGGCCGCCCAGCTCCCGGATCATCTGCGCGCAGAAATCATGGACCGCATCGTGGTCGAAGAGGGCCGGCGGGGCCTTCGGGTATCAGTTCGCAAGGGCGCCGGTTTCTGACCCGCTTGGACGGCAGAGTCATGAGGAACAGCACACTTGGGACGACGGGTCACTCATCGTTCCCGGTGCTACTGACGACCGCTCGGAAACGTCACCAGAAATCGGGGACCGAGCAGCCCCCGGTCATAGGGTGCTGTCGCCGAGCACACTTTTCGCGGCGTCTCGGATTCTTGCCACCGTGTCGTGCCGCAGGTCGAGCCGCTGGCCGATCTGACGCAGCGCAAGGGGCGGTTGAGTGTCGTGGAGAAGCCGCAGGGCGTCCGCGATCTTAGCTGTGGGATACGAGGTCATTTGCCCGCGTTCGTGAATTGCTGCGGCCACGGCTTCCCATCGTTCAAGGCGGTCAGCCGCTAGGGCCAGGGCGTGTTCCTGTCGCTGGGCAGTCTCGTCGGGCCGCTCGTAGGGCGTGAATCGCCACAAAATAGAAAGCCCGTGCGTCACGAGAACCAGCGCCAATGGCGGAACGCAGGCGACCGCCGCGGCACCCCACGATCCCAATGGCTGCTCGGGCAGCCGGCCGTTGGGCAGCATTGCGTGTACAGCATTCCCCGTCACGCTGACTGCTGCGCCCACCGCCAGTAGCGCCCAGAAGTACCGGCGGGGTCCGCGCTGTTCGGGGTAGGCAGAAAACGCCACCAGCGCCATCGTCGCAAGCACGATCGTCCCGTCAATGATGACCGGCCACAGCCACGCGAACTTGTCCGGCCACACCGTGCGAGCCGCGAGATCAGCCAGCGATGAGAATGAAAGCGCGAAGCTGAAAACTGCAACTAGGACGGTGATTCCGACCGCCGCGGCGCGGGTTATACGGACGAGCGATAGCTTCGACGCTTGATGGGAGTGCCTCGCAATGGCAGATAAGGCTGATTGCTCCTCGTTGAGCGCTGAAGGTCTGGTGCCGTCTACAAGACCGTTGGTGCGATCAGGACGGGGTTCACCCTCCTGTAGCGAGCCGCGCGCGGCGTCACTAAGCAATGCCGTCATCAAATGTCCGCCTTCGTTGCTGGGCCGTCACAGCGCAGCATTCCCGACCGACTTTCGCGCTGTCCACGACTACGGGCACATTCGGGCCGGATCGCCGTACAGAGCGTGCACGCGCTTGGACGGCCCCAGCCGACGACTCAGGCCTGCAGGGATCAGTCGAGGCTCTAGGACACCTTCAACGGGCGCGGCAGCGCATCGTCCTGCTTACAGAACGCATGCGCTCGGGCGATGAGGTCCTCCACCGCCGGCGCCAGCAGCTCGGCAACCTTGACCCCACGGGACTCGGCGTACCGAGTCAATGCTGAATGATCTTCCTCGCTGACACGCTTGGCCACGAGTTTGGATGAAGCGCGGGTCTCCCGGTGGCGCCAGTTGCGCCGTCGACCAGCCGTGTCTTCGCTCGCACTGATGTCCGCCACCAGACCGCTCCGATCAGCTCGTTGGGAAGGCTGCTCTAAGCTCTGACCAGCCATTACGGGATCTGTGTAACAGGATATCAGTAACAAGAACTGTGTAACACGATTCCTGTAATAGAATGTCAGGCGTGTCCTATGCGCAATCGGCGGGAGTGCAGAAGCTCTCCTCGGTTGTCTTTGGGCAGAAACACCGGCTGGCCACGATGGCCGCCATTGCCCAGGGTGACGGCCTCGTCAACCCCAGCGACTTAGCCGCCGAGTTGAACTTTCCTGCGCAGAGCGCACTGCAAACCCCGTTGAAGGACCTCGCTGAGGCCGGCCTCATCACGCGACAAGACGGCATGGGCCGCGTCTACTACCGCAGAAACCCGCATCCAATCTGGGACGCTGCAATCGAGCTGCTACATCAAGCGCTGGCCGCGGACGTCACCGCCGCGGACGTCACACCCCGGGCGTAACGGCCGACCCGAGGGATGCCGCGGGGCAACCTTCAGCGCGTCGTTCTGACGCACAGCGGCCTAAGAGAGCGTAGGCGGTCCACCATGGCGGGCCAGCGCAAATGAGCTAGCGCCACACCCTTCGATCACGCTTTTGCGCTGCGCCCTCGGTCAAGTCCAGGGACGTGGTGTACGACGTCGTCGTGTGATTCTTCGAGGTGATGGTTCAGGTGGTCAGTGCCGCGGGGGTGGCCTCCTGTTCGGTCGGGGTGTCGTTGACGGTGCGTGATTTGCT
>NZ_JBQQCF010000042.1:0-46642 GCF_052245755.1 Mycobacterium sp. 4D054 | reverse complement strand
CGGCAACAGCACCAGTGGCCAGCATCGACATGCCCAGAACGGTACCGGCTGTATCAGATCAAATGAGAAAGGCGCGCCGATGTGTCACATCAAATGAGAATGCTTCTGATCGGATGAGAACTGACAGCCCAGGCCAGCTCGGAGATCGAGAACATCGTGACTACGACAGATGACCTATTTCGTCACCTTGACGATGAAACACATGCTGATCCGGCCACGAGAGAGACGCTCCGATATCGCACAGCTCTTCGGGCTGGTTTCGAACACACCTTGGAGCGAGGCCTCACCACCACTACTGCGGCAGCGGTTTGCAGCATCATCAAGGGCCGGGAGATGAAGGTGCGCGCCCTCCCCGGGACTCGAATCGCGCGGCCGGGCAGCGGCGAGGTCATCTACAGCCCGCCCGAAGGGCGCGATGTGATCGAGAAAAAATTGACCGACTGGGAGTGCTACATCCATGAACAGGACGGGCTGGATCCTTTAATCAGGATGGCCGTTGCGCACTATCAGTTCGAAGCAATTCACCCGTTCACTGACGGCAACGGCCGAACCGGCCGGATCGTAAACGTGTTGATGCTCGTCGAAGCTGGTCTGCTCCGCCTTCCAGTCCTTTACCTGTCCCGCTACATCATCGATACGAAGAATGACTATTACCGCCTACTGCTGGCGGTGACAGCTGACCAGGCCTGGGAAGAGTGGGTCATTTACATACTCACGGGCATAGAGGTCACCTCCCGGTACACCTTGCGCAAAGTTAATGCGATCCGCCGGCTCCAAGACGACTTCTGCCAGCGTGCAAGAGCGGCATCCAGGGGTGGTGGAGACGCAGAGTTCCAATCGGTGCTTTTCGAACAGCCGTACTGTCGGATCACCACCGTGATGAACCGCTGCGGCGTGTCCCGGCCCACGGCGACGTCATGGCTGAACTCCCTTGCCGAGCATGGATTGCTCGAGAGTGTCAAGATCGGCCGCGATCGGCTGTACATCAATAGAGAGTTCCTCCGACTGCTCGTTCGGCAAGAGCCGCTGACCGAGGCCGATCCCGGATGAAAAGAAACTTTCGATACCCGGAGAACATGACAAAAAGCTTCACACAATCTTGCGTAAAACTGTGGCGCAAATCACATTAGGCGCCTAGTCAGCAAAGCCTGAGAGCTTGGGCCCCCGCGGCCAGCGCCACAGCGCCGCAACGATAAAAATAGCCTCTCACCTGGATCGCAGGCTGGAGAGGTGTGGCGGTGGCGGAGGGATTTGAACCCTCGGACGGGGGTTACCCGTCACACGCTTTCGAGGCGTGCTCCTTAGGCCGCTCGGACACGCCACCGTGTGGCAGCTTACCGACGCACACGCCCCAGACCAAAACGCGCCGACCCCGCCGAGATTGCGCCCACTGCGCAGAATGTGCCCGCCGGACCGCGCCAGATGCGGTCTCGGCGGAACCGGGAAGTCACCGCTGCCGCGCGAAGAACTCCTCCAGCGGCGCCGCGCACTCGGCCTCCAGCACCCCGCCGCGCACCTGCGGCCGGTGCGTCAGCCGCCGGTCACGCACCACGTCCCACAAGGAACCGACCGCGCCGGTCTTGGGTTCCCACGCACCGAACACCACCCGCGCCACCCGGGCCATCACCAGCGCACCCGCGCACATCGTGCACGGCTCGACGGTCACGGCCATCGTCGCGCCCTCCAGCCGCCACCCGTCACCCCACGCCGACGCCGCGGCGCGCAGCGCCAGGATCTCCGCGTGTGCGGTCGGATCGCCGAGGGTTTCCCGGGCGTTGGCGGCCCGGGACAGCTCGGTCCCGTCCGCGGCGACGACGACCGCGCCGATCGGCACGTCCCGAGGACCGGCCAGCCGGGCGGCGTCGAGCGCGGCGCGGATCAGGTCCTCGTCGGTCACCGATCCAGACGGTCCAGCACCGCCGACAGCTCGTCGGCGAATCCCATCTCCCGCGCTATCCGGCCCACCTGCTCGTCGGCGTACAGGTCGTCACTCTCGTCGAGGATCACCCCCAGCACCGCTTCGGGCAGGCCGATGTCGGACAGCAGGCCGAGGTCTCCCTCCTCGAACGGGTCCGACCGTTCGAGCTCCTCGTCGTCGATGTCGGCGTCGAGCTTCTCCAGCACCTCCGCCGCGATGTCGTAGTCCAGGGCCGCGGTCGCGTCCGAGAGCAGCAGCCGGGTACCCGACGGCGCGGGCCGCACGATCACAAAGAACTCATCGTCGATGTCGAGGATCCCGAAAACCGCTCCGGCGCTTCGCAATTCACGCAGCTCGGTCTCCGCGGCGGTCAGGCTGGTCAACGCTACCGGCCGCATCGGGGTGCACCGCCATTTGCCGTCCTCGCGGACGACGGCCACAGCGAAGCCGTCCGGAACGTCGGTCACCCGCTCCTGCTTCTGTGCACTCTGCGCTCCCATGAGGCCTGAGGGTAGTCCCCCGGCAGGGGCTTGACCAGCGGGTCCGCACCGCCCTGCACACCCTCCTGACACCGACTGTCCAGACCGATGTGCCAACCTAGGCAGGTGACGAAGCCACCGGTGTGCGTGATCGGTCTCGGCCTGATCGGCGGCTCGCTGATGCGGGCGGCGAAAGCCGCCGGGCGCGACGTGTTCGGCTACAACCGCTCCGTCGAAGGCGCGGAGGCGGCCCGGTTCGACGGCTTCGACGCGAGCACCGACCTCGACCAGACCCTGGCCCGCGCCGCTGCGCACGACGCGCTGATCGTGCTCGCCGTACCGGTGCCCGCGCTCGGGCTGATGCTGAGCCACATCCGTGCCACCGCGGCGAATTGCCCGTTGACCGACGTCACCAGCGTCAAGGGTGCCGTGCACGCCGAAGTCGAGAAGGTCGGCCTGCTCAGCCGGTTCGTCGGCGGGCACCCGATGACCGGGACCGCCCATTCCGGATGGGCCGCGGGCGACGCCCGACTGTTCGTCGACACCCCCTGGGTGCTCAGCGTCGACGACCACGTCGATCCCGCGGTGTGGGCAAGCGTGATGGACCTGGCGCTGGACTGCGGCGCGTTCGTCGTGCCGGCGCGCTCCGACGAGCACGACACCGCGGCCGCGACGATCTCACACCTGCCGCACCTGCTCGCCGAGGCGCTGGCCGCCACCGCCGGTGAGGTGCCGCTGGCGTTCGCGCTGGCCGCCGGCTCCTTCCGGGACGGCACCCGGGTCGCCGCGACCTCGCCCGACCTGGTGCGGGCGATGTGCGAGGCCAATTCCACCCGCTTGATGCCGGTGCTCGACCACGCGCTTCGGTTGCTCATCGATGCCCGCAACCAGCTGGCCCAGCATCAAACCGTGGCCGACCTCGTCGAGACCGGCCACGCCGCTCGGGTCCGTTACGACAGCTTCAGCCGCCCGCAGATCGTCACCACCGTCATCGGCGCCGACGGCTGGCGCGACGAACTCGCCGCGGCAGGGCGCGCCGGCGGGGTGGTCAGATCCGCTCTGCCAACCCGGGATAGTCCAGGATGAAGCCGTCGGGGTCGACGGTGACGGTGGTTTCGGCCACCGGCGAGTGCAGCTTGATCCCGTCGGCCCCCGCTGCGTAGCTGATCGTCGCGACGTCCACCGACAGATCGGGCACCCGCACGTAGACCACTGGCACCGTCACCGATCCCTCTCCCTGGTACACCCGGGTGCGCCGGATCGGCAGGGTGTTGAAGAACGGGCTGAAGATCACGTCCACGTCGAGTGCACCGTCGAAGGCCGACCTGCGGGTCTGCCCGGAGCGCTCCTGCACCAGCCACATGTTCTCCTCGTCGCGCGCGATCGAGAGCTGCCGCTCCCGTTCGGCCAGCGTGACGGTCAGCGACAGCCGCTTGGTGGCCCCGTGCTCGTCGGTGACGAGGTCGTAGGACGCGCTGAACGGGGGGTGTTCCGAGGTGGCGGCGGCCACGATCCGGCCGTGGGCCTTGATGCGGTCACCGGCGAGCTGCACGCGCACCGACTCCATCCGCGGCACATCGTGCGCGCGCCAGGTCAACACAGCCGGCCAGCGGCCGGATTGCTCCTCGCGGCTGGGGGCAGTCGCGTCCGAGCGATCGGCTTCACTCATGCCTCTACCGTAGGCGACGGCTTTGCGCGTTCGTGGCGGGCTTCCGAATCGGGGGATGAACCGGGCCGCGGCCGTGATTCCAATGCGACCTCGTCGCCGAGGAAAGGCTGCGGCATCGCGCCCAACCGCTGCAGCCTGCCGGTGCCGGGCACCGACGCCCACACTGCGAACGCCAGCAGAGCGTCCAGGAACAGCGCCAGCGCGGTGACCATCAGGGCACCCACGAGGGCGACGTAGAACTCGCGCACCTTGATGCCGTCGATCAGGTAGCGGCCCAGCCCGCCGAGGCTGGCGTAGGCCGCGACGGTGGCGGTCGCCACAATCTGCAGGGTTGCGGTGCGCAGCCCGCCGAGGATCAGCGGCATCGCGTTCGGAGTCTCCACCCGCAGCAGGATCCTGCGTTCGGTCATCCCCATCGACCGGGCGGCGTCGACGACCGTGCGGTCGACGTTCGCGATGCCCGAATAGGTCCCGGCCAGCAGCGGCGGGATGCCCAGCAGCATCAGCGCGACGGTCGGCGGGACCAGACCCAGGCCCCACAGCAGCACACCGAGCAGCAGCACGCCGAGGGTGGGCAGCGCACGCAGCGCGTTCACGCCGGTGACGACGAGGAAGGTGCCGCGACCGGTGTGCCCGATCAGCATCCCGAGCGGCACCGCGATCAACGCCGAGAAGAACACCGCGATGACGGTGTACTGCAGATGCTCCAGGATCCGGGCGCTCAGCCCGGCCGGACCGCCCCAATTGGCGGCGGTGAAGATGAACGACAGCGCCTCCTGCAGGAAGTTCATGCCGGCGCACCCGCCTTCGCCGTGGACGCCCGGTCAGCCCGGGTCCAGGGGGTGAGCGCCCTGCCGATCAGCATGATCAGGGTGTCGATCACGATGGCCAGCACGAAGATCGCGATGATGCCGGCCACGATCTGATCGCTCTTGTTGGCTTGGTAGCCCTCGGTGAACCAGGTGCCCAGGCCTCCGATGCCGATGACCGACCCGACGGCGACCATTGAGATGTTGGTGACCGCCACCACCCGCAGGCTCGCGATGAGCACGGGAAGCGCCAGCGGCAGTTCGATTTTCAGCATCCGGGTGAGCGGCCGGTATCCGACCGCGGTGGCCGCGTCGAGCACCACCGGGGACACCGCGTCCAGCGCTTCGGGCACCGCCCGCACCAGCAGCGCGACGGTGTACAGCGTCAGCGCGACGATCACGTTGGCTTCGTCGAGGATCCGGGTCGGGATGATCAACGGCAGCACCACGAACAGGGCCAGCGACGGGACGGTGAAGACGATGCTGGCCGTCACCGTCGTCAGTCGCCGCAGCACCGTCGTCCGCTGCACCAGCGCACCGAGCGGCACCGCGATCAGCAGTCCCAGCACGATCGGGATCAGCGACAGCCGCAGATGGATCACCGTCAGCGTCCATAGCGTGTCGAGGTGGGTGACCAGGTACCGCATCGGCTCAGCCCCCGGCCTGCCTGGCGGTGCGCTGTGCGTCCAGCGCGGCGAGCACGTCGTCGGCCTTCATCCCGCCGATCACCTGGCCGCCGTCGTCGACGGCCACCCCGAGCCCGGCCGGGGAGGACAGCGCCGCGTCCAGCGCCTGCCGCAGCGTGCCGTCGGGCTGGAACAGCGACCCACCCGCAATGGTGCTGTCGTACAACGAACTCCCGCTGCGGTGCAGTTCGACACCGGCGGCGTCGATCCACGCGTACGGGGTGCCGTCGGGCCGGGTCACCAGCGCCCAGTCTCCCGGCCTCAGTACCAGGTCGTCGATCTCGGGTTCACCGACATGGCGGATGCCGTGCAGCGGTAGCCCGGTCGCGTGGAAGAACTGCAGGCCGCGGTATCCGCGGTCGGCACCGACGAATCCGGCGACGGTGTCGTTGGCCGGATTGGACAGCAGCCGAGCCGGCGCGTCGTACTGCTGCAGGACCCCGCCGCGGCCGAACACCGCGACCTTCTCGCCGAGCTTGATCGCCTCGTCGATGTCGTGGGTGACGAACACGATCGTCTTGCGTAATTCGCTTTGCAGCCGCAGGATCTCGGTCTGCAGGTCTTCCCGGACCACCGGGTCGACCGCGCTGAACGGCTCGTCCATCAACAGGATCGGCGGATCCGCGGCCAGCGCCCGGGCCACCCCGACACGCTGCTGCTGACCGCCCGAGAGCTGAGCCGGGTAGCGGTCGGCGAGTGTGGGGTCCAGCCCGACACGTTCCATCACAGCGAGCGCGGATTTACGTGCGCTGCGCCGGGATTCACCCTGCAGCACCGGTACCGTCGCGACGTTGTCGACCACCCGCAGGTGCGGCATCAGCCCCGCGCTCTGGATCACGTAGCCGATGCCGAGTCGCAGCTTCACCGGATCGACCTTGGTGACGTCCTTGCCGTCGACGGTCAGGACACCGGAGGTGGGGTCGATCATCCGGTTGATCATCCGCATCGACGTGGTCTTGCCGCAGCCCGACGGGCCGACGAACACCGTCAGCGTTCCTTCGGGGATGTTCAGCGTCAGATCGTCGACTGCCACGGTGCCGTCCGGGAACTTCTTGGTGACGTGTTCGAAGGTGATCACGTGAGTTTCCCGCCCCCTACTTCCCGATCGGTTGATCGAAGCCGTTGTCGGAGATCCACTTCGCCGCCGCCTCGTCGGGGTCGACCCCCTGATTGCCCTCCACCGAGGTGTTCAGTTCGATCAGCGCCTCGGTGGTCAGCTTCGCGCTGACGGCGTCGAGCACGGTCTTCAGTTCGTCGGACATCTTCTGCGAGGCCACCAACGGCACCACGTTGGCCGCCAGGAAGACGTTCTTCGGATCTTCCAGCACCACCAACCGGCTCTGCTCGATCGCCGGTGAGGTGCTGAAGATGTTGGCCGCGGTGACGGTTCCGTCGGTCAGCGCCTTGACGGTCGCGGGGCCTCCCCCGTCGCTGATCGCGATGAAGTTGGCCGGCGCGATGTCCAGCCCGTACTTCTGTTTGAGTCCTACCAGCCCGGTTTGGCGGGTCTGAAACTCCGATGGCGCACCGATTTTCACCTCCGGCGAGTGCACCGCCAGGTCGGCGATGGTTTTGAGGTTCCAGCGTTGCGCGGTCTGCTCCGAGACCGCCAGGGTGTCCTTGTCCTCGGCCGGCGACGGATAGAGGATCGACAAACCGCCGGGGAGGTCTTTGAGCAGGCCCAGCAACACCTCGTCGGGGGTGGTGGCGGTGCTCTCGGCGTCGAAGTACTGCAACAGGTTGCCGGTGTACTCCGGGATCAGGTCGATCGAATGGTCCTGCACCGCGGGGATGTAGGTCTCACGGCTGCCGATCCCGAACTGGCGGGAGATGGAGAACCCGTTGGCTTCCAGCGCCTGGGCGTAGATCTCGGCGAGGATCTTCGACTCGGTGAAGTCGGCGGAACCGACCTTGATCGATCTGAGGTCGCCGGAGATGTCGCCGCCGCCGAGTGGATTGGAGCTGCCGCACGCCGCGACCATCAGGGTGAGTGCGGCTACGGCAACCGCGACAGCGGCGCGCCTGATTCGTCGGGAACAGTTCATCCGACCGTCCTTTCACTCTCGCCTGCCTGCGAGAAGGGCTTCGCCGACCTTACGTCACCGGTGAAGTGGTTTCATTCAAAGCGCATTAGGGCAAAGATGGAGCCATGTCCAGCGATCCGTTCGCGTCAGCCGACCAGCCGGCGTTCGACGCGCCCGGGACCCCCACGATGGGGACCCCGCCACCGCCACCGCCGCCGCCGAAGTCCGCGGTGCACCGCACCCGCGCCGCCGCACTGTGGGCGGCACTCACATTGGGATTCCTCATCCTGATCGTGCTGCTGGTCTTCATCGCGCAGAACACCGAGTCCGTGGAGTTAGCCTTCCTCGGCTGGCACTGGAGCCTGCCGCTGGGTGTGGCGATCCTGTTCGCCGCCGTGGCGGGCGGCCTGGTGACGGTCGCGGTGGGTGCGGTGCGCATGTTCCAACTGCGCCGCGCCGCCAAGAGGAACCTCAAGGGCGGCGTGTAGCTCACCGGATCGACACCAACTGCTCGATGCGGTCACGGGGCAGCTCGCCGTCGACGGTCGCGAACACCTCCATCGCGTTGACCGTCATCGCGCCCCCGTGGTTGTCCAGCCAGGCGGTGTCTGCCGCGTCCCGCCCGGTCGCGATGCGCAGCATCGACTGCCGCGGCGCCAGGCAGGTGGCGTCCACGACGTGCCACTGACCGTCGACGAACGCTTCGGCCACGGCGTGGAAGTCCATGGGGTGGCACCCGGGCGCGTACACCGACACCAGCCGGGCGGGCACGTTCACCGCCCGCAGCAGCGCGATGACCAGGTGCGCGTAATCGCGGCACACCCCGGAACCGGCCAGCAGCGTGTCCGCGGCACCGTCGATCGGGTCACTGGACCCCGGCACGTACC
Source organism: Mycobacterium sp. 4D054 (assembly GCF_052245755.1). Taxonomy (NCBI): domain Bacteria; kingdom Bacillati; phylum Actinomycetota; class Actinomycetes; order Mycobacteriales; family Mycobacteriaceae; genus Mycobacterium; species Mycobacterium sp. 4D054. The sequence goes on along the minus strand of NZ_JBQQCF010000042.1, from coordinate 38,170 downwards.
TCAGCCGGGCACCCACCCAGGACGACACCTTCGCCAGCAGCACGACGGGGTCGTCGACGTCACCGAATTCTGTGCCCGCGAAACCGAAGAACTTGTCGGCTTCGGCGTACCGGCTGGGCCGCAGATACATGGACAGGTCGAGGTCGCGCACCGGCGCCGGGTCGGCCTGTCCGACCACGCTCGCCCGGTAGCTGACCTTGAGGTTGCCGACCGGCGCGTCGAGTTTGTGGATGCGGTTGCCGTGGTCGCCGGCGATCTGGTTGATCCGGGCGTCTGGAATCTCGTTGCCGTTCAACGTGAACGACAGTGACTCGGTGACCTCGGCACCCGGCTGGGGCGCTACGGCGATCTGGAATTCGAGCGTCGTGGGCTCGGTGATCTCGACGTCGAGTTCCGCGCCGACGTCACGTTTCATCGTCGTGCGGGGCGCATCGGGGGCATGGTGGGAGCACGCCTCCCTCTACCCGCCGCCGACCTGCGGCGAAACCTCGGCGTCAGCAGAGCTCGGAGAGCCCCGCGGCGATCAGCGGGCCGACGGCCTCGGCCACCTTGTCGGTGTCGTCGACGACGCCGGCCTCGCGGGCCCGGTAGGCGATGCCTGCACCGATGATGGCGAGCTTGAAATAGGCCAGCGCCATATAGAAGTCCCAGTGGTCCAGCGGCTGGCCGGCCGCCCGGGAGTACTTCTCGGCGAGCGCGTCCGCGTTCGGGATCAGTTCGCTCGCCCACGCGGCGTCGGCATGCACCAGGTGGAACGTCGGGTGCCGGTACACGCACATCAGCGCGGCGTCGCTGAGCGGGTCACCGAGCGTGGACATCTCCCAGTCCAGCACCGCGACGACCTTCGTGGCGTCCTCGGCGTCGAGGATGGTGTTGTCGATGCGGTAGTCGCCGTGCACGATCGAGGTGCGGCTCTGCTGCGGCAGGGCTTCGCCGAGACGCCGGTGCAGCTTCCGGACGTCGGCGTCGCACGGGTCATCGGTCTGCTTGACCAGGTCCCACTGCGAACCCCAGCGCCGCACCTGGCGTTCCAGATAGCCGCTCGGCTTGCCGAAGTCCGACAGCCCGACCGCGTCCGGGTCCACCGCGTGCAGGTCGGCAAGCACCGTGATCAGCGCGTCGACGCACGCCTCGATCGCCACCTCGTCGCCGAGGGCTTTCAACTGGTCGGTGTGGCGCACCACCCGGCCGGCGACGTGCTCGACCATCTGGAACGGCGCCCCCAGCACGGAGGCATCGTCGCGCATCGTGACCGCGCGCGCGACCGGGACAGCGGTGTCGGCCAGCGCGGCGACGACCCGGTACTCCCGGGCCATGTCGTGCGCCGAGGGGGTCAGGCCGTGCAGCGGCGGGCGGCGCAGCACCCACTGGGAGGCGTCGTCGGCCACCAGGAAGGTCAGGTTTGAGCGGCCGCCGGAGATCAGCTCGGCGCGCAGGTCACCGCTGCGGGGCACCCTGACCTCGCGCAGGTGTCGGTCCAGGGCGGAAAGATCGAGGCCTTCGAGGTCAGTCACGCTGACTTTCCTACCATCGCTGATTTCTGGGCAATAAGTCCCATACGTGTTCGGTGGCGTTGACCCCCGCCACGCCCATCCGCCCAGTGCGCGACGACAGCAGCCGCGTCACCGACGCGTAGTCGACGTGAAACGACAGCAACCGCTCGGTCCGCAGCACTCGGTGCAGGATCACGTTGATGACTCCGCCGTGGCTGAACACCGCGACGGTGTCGTCGTGCTCGGAGGCGGCCACCACGTCGTCGACGGCGGCGTTGACGCGGGCCAGGAACTCGTCCTCGTCGACGGCGCTGGGCAGGTGCCCGTCGATGAGACGCTGCAGCTCCTGCGGGTTCTCGGCGGCGATCTGCTCGATCGGGATGTAGTGCTCCAAGTCGCGGTCGTACTCGGCGAAGCGCTCGTCGACCTCGATGGGCAGTCCCAGCGCGTCGGCCACCGGCCGCCCGGTCTCGACGGCCCGGATCTGCGGGCTGCTCACCAGTCGCGTGATCGGGAACCGGGCCAGCGCGTCGGGCAGGCGTTTGGCCTGTTCGACGCCTTCTTCGGACAGGTGCGGATCGGAGCCTTGCCCGGGTTCGCTTCGCCGGGGCAGCGCGTGTCGGACCAGAAGCAGTTGCACCGTGACACCATATGGCCCGTGACCGATGCGGGTGGATTCCCCGGCCGGCTGTTTGATCTGACCGACCGGGTGGTGCTGATCACCGGCGGCAGCCGGGGTCTGGGACGGGAGATGGCCTTTGCGGCGGCCCGCTGCGGGGCGGACGTCGTCATCGCCAGCCGCAAGTACGACGCCTGCGTGGCCACCGCCGAGGCCGTCACCGCCGGGACCGGCCCGGCCGCATACCCGTACGCGGTGCACGTCGGACGGTGGGATGAGCTCGACGGGTTGGTCGACGCGGCCTACGACCGGTTCGGCAAGGTCGACGTGTTGGTCAACAACGCGGGGATGTCCCCGCTGTACGAGTCGTTGTCGTCGGTCACCGAGAAGCTGTTCGACTCGGTGGTGAACCTGAACCTCAAGGGCCCGTTCCGGTTGTCGGTGCTCGTCGGTGATCGCATGCTCGCCGACGGCGGCGGCTCGATCATCAACGTCAGCACCCACGGGTCGCTGCGACCGCACCCGACGTTCGTCCCCTACGCCGCGTCGAAGGCTGGGCTGAATGCGATGACCGAGGCTCTGGCGCTGGCCTACGGTCCGACGGTGAGGGTGAACACCTTGATGCCCGGGCCGTTCCTGACCGACATCAGCGATGCCTGGACCTTCACCGATGGTGACACCAACCCGTTCGCGCGCAGCGCCCTGCAGCGGGCCGGCCAGCCCGCCGAGATCGTCGGCGCCGCGCTGTTCCTGATGTCGGATGCGTCGAGTTTCACCTCGGGCTCGATCATCCGCGCTGACGGCGGCATCCCCTAGCGGGCCGCCGCGGGAGTCACGGCGTGATGATGTTGAAGTCCGGGTCCGGCTTGTCGAGCGCCGACAACAAAGCGGTGAGAACGCCTGCGTCCCCGCTGATTTCGAGACCAGGCGAGGTGTTGTCACCGGCGGCGAGCGTGAGCAGGCGCAGCTTGCTCGCCAACCGGACCGTCGCCTGGGCCGTCGCCTCGTCCGCGGCAACGTTGCGGTAGACCAGCACCCCGTTGCGCAGGGTCAGCCGATAGTTGGTCTGCACGTCAAGGAAAGTGACGTCGATGGCGAGGTCGAGATCCCATGCCCGCGGCCCGTTCACACTGATCGCCACCACGTCGAACATCTGCTCTGGAGACAGTTGCCCCACCATCGATGTCGACGTGGTCTGGGTCGGGGTACCGAAGTTGCCGTCCCGCAGCTCGGTCGCGCCGCCGAGGAAGAAGTTGCGCCAGGTCGCCGTCTCGGCGCCGTAGGCCAGTTGCTCGAGGGTGTCGGCGTACAGCTCGCGGGCGCCGACGTGGTTCTCGTCGGTGAAGATCGCATGGTCGAGAAGCGTGGCAGCCCAACGGAAGTCACCGTCGTCGAACGCCTGTCGGGCCAGCTCGACGACGCGGTCGATCCCGCCCATCGCCGCGACGTAGCGCGGGCCGATGGCCTCCGGCGGGTGCGGCCACAGCCGGGCCGGGTTGCCGTCGAACCAGCCCATGTAGCGCTGGTAGACGGCTTTGACGTTGTGGCTGACCGACCCGTAGTAGCCGCGGGCGTGCCAGGCTTGCTCAAGCGCGGGCGGCATCGTGAAGCTCTCGGCGATCTCGATGCCGGTGTACCCCTGATTGAGTTGGCGCAGCGTCTGGTCGTGCAGATAGGCGTACAGATCCCGTTGCAGCGACAGGAATTCCACGATCCGGTCGCGGCCCCAGGTGGGCCAGTGGTGCGATGCGAACACCACGTCGGCGCGGTCGGCGAAGGTGTCGATCGCCTCGGTCAGGTACCCGGCCCAGCCGTGCGGATCGCGCACCAGCGCGCCGCGCAGGGTCAGTAGGTTGTGCAGGTTGTGCGTCGCGTTCTCGGCCATGCACAGCGCCCGGAAGCGCGGGAAGTAGAAGTGCATCTCGGCCGGCGCCTCGGTGCCCGGCGCCATCTGGAATTCGATCTCCACGCCGTCGATGGTGTGCACCTCGCCGGTCTCGCGGATGTCGACCGTCGGCACGATGATCGCCACCTCACCCGTCGACGGGGTCTGGCCGAGCCCGCAGCCGACCTGCCCCTGCGGCCCGCGCTCGAGCACCGTGCCGTACATGTAGGCGGCGCGGCGGGTCATCGCGGTGCCGGCATACACGTTCTCCTGCACCGCATGGGCGGTGAATCCCTCGGGCGCCAGCACCGCGACCCTGCCGGCGTCGACGTCGGCCTGCGAGGTCACCCCGAGCACCCCGCCGAAGTGGTCGACGTGGCTGTGGGTGTAGATGACCGCCCGGACCTCGCGATCGCCGCGGTGTTCGCGGTACAGCGCCAGCGCGGCGGCGGCCACCTCGGTGGACACCAGCGGGTCGATCACGATGATGCCGGTGTCACCCTCGACGAAGGTGATGTTGGACAGGTCGAATCCCCGCACCTGGTAGATGCCTGTGACCACTTCGTAGAGCCCCTGCTTGGCCACCAGCGTCGACTGGCGCCACAGGCTCGGGTGCACCGTGGGCGGGGCGTCTCCGGTCAGAAACCCGTAGACGTCGTTGTCCCACACCACGCGTCCGTCAGCGGCGGTGATGACGCAGGGCTGCCGGGCGGCGATGAAGCCCCGGTCGGCGTCGGCGAAATCCCGGGTGTCGTCAAACGGAAGGGTCTCGCGGTGCACCCGGTGCGCGTCTTCGATCGTCGGTGTCGGCGGCTTGCTGTTCATATCGCGAGACTGCCACGTCAGGCGCGGTTTCGATGCTTGACTGACACAATGGACATCCGCCGAGTCGTCACCGGACACGATGCGTCCGGCAAGTCAGTGTTCGTCAGCGACGAGAAGGTCGCCCCCCGCGTGCCGATGCTGCTCCCAGGCTCCGAGTTCACGCTGCTGTGGGGCGGCAACGAAGCACCCCGATTCCCCGACGACGGCTCGATGCCGCAGTGGCACACGTATTTTCCGCCCGTCGGGGGCTTCCGCTTCTCGATGTTCACGCTGCCGCCGCATGCGACGGCGACAGGGGACCCCAGCCAGATCGACGCCGAGGCGGCGCTGGCCGACGCCGAGCAGAAGCTGCCCGGGCTGCTCGGCTACATGGATCCCGAGGATCCCGGCATGCACACCACCGACACCATCGACTTCGAGGTGGTGCTCGAAGGTACGGTGATCCTCGAGCTCGACGACGGCGCCGAGGTGACGCTGCAACCGGGAGACACGGTCGTGCAGAACGGGACCCGGCACCGGTGGCGCAACCCGGGTGACACTCCGGCCCGGTTGGCGCTGTTCGTCTGCGGCGCCCACCACGCCGACGTCACCCGGCCCGCATCGCCCCCGCAAGGCGGCTGATCTCGGCATCGCCGTACCCGGCTGCGATCGCGGCGTCCGCGTAGCGTTGCATCGTCTTGAGAACGCCGGCATCGACGCCGCTGTGCACTGATGTCGCAACCAGGTGCTTCAGCGAGGTCGCAGCCGAAGACACCGATGCGCGGGCCTCGTCGTGGCGATCCGCCTGGATGCGCTCGGCGATCTCGGTGAAGACGGGCGGCAGGATCGCCGCGATGCCCAGTGCGTGCGGAAGCATTCGTCGGGCGCGATGCCCTGAGCCCGTGCGGTTTCCAACGCGTGCATGAATCCGCCTGTCGCGGTCCAGAACACGTCCAGCAGCGCCATGTCGTAGGCGGCGGCCCGGCCATGCTCCTCCCCCAGCCACGTTGCCTGTCCCAGAATCTCGAAGATCCCGCGCTGAGTCTCGAACAACTCTCGCGGCCCGGCGTAGAGCACGCCGGCGCCGGCCGTACCCATCACGTCGGTCGGCGTCATGATCGCGCCGTCGAGGTAGTGGCCGCCGGCGCCGGTGACCAACGCGGCGGTGCCGCGCGCGCGATCGGGGGTGTCCGAACTCAGTCCGACCAACACGCGGCCTGAGACGGCGTCCCCAGCAGCACGGACCACAGCGTCGACGGCGTCGTGATCGACGACGTTGATCAGGCTGACCTCGGCGGCGCCGATGGCGTCGGCCGGGTCCGGCGCCCAGTGCGCGCCGAGGGAGACGAGTTCGGCTGCTTTTGAAGCCGTACGGTTCCACACCGTGACGTCACATCCAGCTTTGATCAGGGCGACTGCCAGGGCGCGGCCCATGGGCCCCAGTCCGATGACGGTGGCAGTGGTCATGCGGCGTGCTCCTTCGTCATGCTCTCGATCACCCGGGCGAAGCCGTGGTCACCGAATCCGGCGTCGATCTGGCGGCGGATGAGTTGTTGGAGGGTGTCGATGAGTTCGGTACCGACGCCGACGGACCGGCCCGCGGCGATGATGTCGGTCAGATCGCTGAAGTTCAGGCTCTGCTGTCCCGGCACCGCGTAGTCCCCGTCGTCGATCACCCCGGCGTAGGCGGTCACCGCGGGTGCCAGCGCCTGCAGCCACGGAACCGCCCGCGTGGCGAATTCGGTGGCTGTGACGCCGGCGCCGGCGACCATCGCGGCACCCTGGAAGAATCCGGCGAACATCAGGTACATCCCGGCCAGCATCGCCAGGTCGTACAACGACGCCATTCCTGCGTCTGTCCCGAAATACTCTGCAGTTCCCCACGTTTCGAGGAAGTTGCGATACACGTCGAACACCTCACGCGCGCCGCTGTAGAACACCGTGGACGCGGGTGTGCCGATCATGTCCGGCGTCGCCATGATGCCCGCGTCGAGGTACCGGATATCGGCACGGGCCGCCCACCGAGCGAGTTCTCGTGCGCCGTCGGGCGTCGTGGTGGTCACGTTGATCAGGTCACGACCTGCGAGCTGTGCGGCCACGAGATCGAGCACGTCGTGCACCGACACATGGTCGAACAGGCACACCACGATCACATCGGCGTCGGCGATCGCGTCGACCACCGCGCCCGCCACGGCCGCGCCGGCGGCCCGCAGCGGGGCGCTTCGTTCGGGGGTGCGGTTCCACACGGTGGTGCGGTAGCCGGCGGCCAACGCCGCCCGTGCCAGCGCCGAACCCATCTCACCGGTTCCGAGGACAGTCACTGAATTCATGGCACCATCGTCGGTACGACACAAACCAGCCGACAAGTACCCACTAAAAAGTGCGGTACTTACCAAAATGAAACGATTGGCGCTGAACTGCAGGAGGCGGACCGTGTCATCACTCGGAAGATTCACGTGCGGACTCGATGCGGCGATGGCGGTCGTCGACGGCAAGTGGAAGCCGCTCATTCTGTGGGAGCTGCAGGAGGGCCCGAAACGATTCAATGCGCTGCACCGCAGCCTGGCCGGGATTTCACAGAAGATGCTGACACAGCACCTCAAGGAACTTCGGGCGCACGGCGTCGTGCACCGCGAGAGCTACCACGAAGTGCCTCCGCGGGTGGAGTACTCGATGACTTCGGCCGGCCAGGAGTTGCTCGAAGCTCTTGAGCCACTGGGAAATTGGGCCGAGAGGCACATCGAGCTGATTTGCGCGGCCGACGCGGGCTGAGTCAGCCCTGTTCTGCGAGCCACTTTTCGGCGCGCCGTTGCGAGGCCCGCGACAGCCACGCGTCCTGAATCAGTTCCCGCAACTCGGTGACGCTGACCTCACCCAAGCGGCCGGCTCGCACCAGTACCGAGAGGTGCCCGTTGAAATGGTCGGTGGTGAAAAACGGTGAATCGGGATCCTGCGTCAGGGCGAGCTTGTCGTCCTCGGACTCGACCCAGATGATGATGACGTCGGTGTAGCGCTCACCGGTGTCCGGGTCGACCGCGTCGGGCCGCGGGGTCCGGAAGTACACGAACGACTTGCCACCGACCTGGTAGATCGGATTCGCCTTCGGGCCTTCGAGGCGGGTCACGTGCGGCATCGACGCGGCGATCTCGTGGACGTCCGCGACGGTGGCGGGACGGTCACGCACGACGCGGCAGCCTGTGCAGCACGACGTCATGCAGTGCGCCGGAATGCACCGTCGCGGTCATGTAGGTGCAATAGGGCTGACGGCGCCGATCGGTGGGCGACCCCGGATTGAGAAGGCGCAGCCCTGTTTTGGCGGTGGTGTCCCACGGGATGTGACTGTGGCCGAACACCAGCACATCGGTGTCCGGGTAGTCGCGGGCCAGCCGCGCCTCCCGTCCCGTCGCGGCGCCGGTTTCGTGGGTGACGGTGAACTTCAGGCCCTCCAGCACCACGTCGGCCCGTTCGGGCAGCCGGCGCCGGAGCTCCGGTCCGTCGTTGTTGCCCCAACAGGCGACCAGTCGGTCGGCTCGGGCCTCGAGCGTGTCGAGCAGATCCGGCTCGACCCAGTCTCCGGCGTGGATCACCACGTCGACCTCGTCCACCGCGTCCCACACTGTGGGCGGCAGATCTTTGGCGCGTTTGGGCAGGTGCGTGTCGGCGATCAGCAGAAGGCGCACGAACCCGACTTTAGCGGGGGCGAGCGTGGGCCATAGGTACGCGGATTCGGCGGAAAGCGTGCACGGATCCCACGGTCGTCAGAGCCACACGGTTGTCGCTGGTAGTAAGCGCGCCCGAAGGGATTCGAACCCCTAACCTTCTGATCCGTAGTCAGATGCTCTATCCGTTGAGCTACGGGCGCATGGTTGTACTGCATATTCAGTTATGACGAACAGCGGAGGCGAGAGGATTTGAACCTCCGGTCCCCTGTAAGGGGGACAACTCATTAGCAGTGAGTCCCATTCGGCCGCTCTGGCACGCCTCCCGACGTTTACCGCCGCTGGATGAGAGTACACAGGCCCCGCCGCGGGAAGCAAAGCAGCTCCGGACGGGCCCTAAACTGTTCAGGTGTCCGCCCGTCTGCGCCCCGAACTCGCCGATCTGCCCGCCTACGCGCCGGGCAGGACGGTGCCCGGCGCCATCAAGATCGCCAGCAATGAAACCGTCCACGGCCCGCTGCCCAGCGTGCGGGCCGCGATCGAGAACGCGATCGATGGCATCAACCGCTACCCCGACAACGGCTACGTCGAGCTGCGGGAGCGTCTCGCCAAATACGTCGGATTCGCCCCGGAGAATATCTCCGTCGGCAGCGGATCGGTCAGCCTGTGCCAGCAGCTGATCCAGATCACGTCCACCGTCGGTGACGAGGTGCTCTTCGGCTGGCGCAGCTTCGAGATCTACCCATTGCAGGTGCGCACCGCCGGCGCGACCCCGGTGCAGGTGGCGCTGACCGACCACACCTTCGACCTCGACGCGATGCTCGCCGCGATCACCGACCGCACCCGGCTGATCTTCGTGTGCAACCCGAACAACCCGACAAGCACCGTCGTCGACCCCGACGCACTGGCGCGGTTCATCGAGGCCGTGCCACCGCACATCCTGGTGGTGCTCGACGAGGCCTACATCGAGTACATCCGCGACGGGCTCGTGCCCGACAGTTTCGGGCTCGTCCGGGCGCACAGCAATGTCGTTGTGCTGCGCACCTTTTCGAAGGCCTACGGGCTGGCCGGGCTGCGGGTCGGCTACGCCGTCGCCGATCCGGACATCGTCGCCGCGCTCTCGAAGGTGTACGTGCCGTTCACCGCCACCAGCGTGTCGCAGGCCGCGGCCATCGCATGCCTGGACGCCGCCGACGAACTGCTGGAACGCACCGACGCCGTGGTCGCCGAACGCGAGCGGGTCAGCGCCGCGCTGCGCGGGGCCGGCTACGAGTTGCCGCCCTCGCAGGCGAACTTCGTGTGGTTGCCGCTGGTCGGGCGGGCGCAGGAGTTCGCGGCCGACGCCGCGAACGACCGCATCATCGTGCGTCCGTACGGGGAGGACGGCGTCCGTGTCACCGTCGCCGCCCCCGAGGAGAACGACGCCTTCCTCGACTTCGCCGGGCGCTGGGCAGCCCACCTCGTTTAGGAGACAGATGACCACCGACCCCCGCAAGACCTTCACCGAGCTGACCGGGCGCACCGACCGGATCGCCGATGCCGAACTGGACGCGTTCTGGGCCACCCTGGCGCCGGCGACCATCGACTTCATGATCGGCGAATGGAAGGGCGGCGAGTTCGACACCGGACACAAGGCCAACGGCTTCATGAAGAAGTTGAACTGGTTCGGCAAGACGTTCCACTCGGCAACCGATGCCAAGCCGCTGGTCTGCCTGGACGCCGACGGCGCCAAGTTCTCCAACACCGAGGCGATGAACGGCGAGGCCAGCCTCTGGATGGAGGAGTTCCGCGGTGAGGTGGTCGCGACGATGGTCTACGACGGAAGGCCGGTGCACGACCACTTCAAGGTCGTCGATGACAACGCCGTCATCGGCATCATGAACGGCAAGGGCGCCCTCGACACCAGCTCGGGCACGCCCCGCCACCTGTACTTCTACCTGGAACGGGTGTAGCCGCATATCGTGGCCAGGATGAAGACGCACGCGCGGATCACGGCTGCGACGCTCGTCGGTCTGGGTGTCGTCCTGGGCCTGACCACGGCCTGTCAGCGCACCACCGAGGGCGCCGTCGCGCAGACCACGCAGCCCGGCCCGCCGCTGACGTCATCTCCGACCACCACCAGCCGCAGCCCCGGCATCCCGGGTATCCCCGACATCCAGATCCCGAATCTGCCGCTTCCGACCCGCAACACCGACGTCCCGCAGGTGCCGGCGCCCGCCAACTCGCTGACGATGACGTGCGAGGAGTTCAGTGGCCTCGACGAACCCACCCGGGTGGCCGTGGTGCGCGAGATCCTGTCCCAGGAGGGCAACCCGCTGGGCCCCGACGGCGAGTTCGTCGGGCAGATCCTGGCTGACGCGGCCTGCCAGTTCCTGCCCAGCGCAGTCGTCGCCGACGTCCTGTTGGGCGGCGGCTAACCTCTCTGGTCATGGGTAACTCCTATGAATCCATGACCGTGGACATCGCCGATCACATCGCGCAGGTCACGCTGATCGGGCCCGGCAAGGGCAATGCGATGGGCCCGGCGTTCTGGGCCGAGCTGCCGGTGGTGTTCAACGAGCTCGACGCCGACCCTCAGGTGCGGGCGATCGTGCTGACCGGCTCGGGCAAGAATTTCAGCTACGGCCTGGACCTGGCCGCGATGGGTGACACGCTCGGCTCGATGATGGCCGATGCGTCGTCGTCGAAGCCACGCGCCGACTTCCATGCCAAGCTCAAAACCATGCAGTACGCGATCACCGCGGTCGCCGACTGCCGCACCCCGACCATCGCGTCGGTGCACGGCTGGTGCATCGGCGGGGGTGTAGACCTGATCTCCGCGGTCGATATCCGTTACGCCAGCAGCGACGCGAAGTTCTCGGTGCGCGAAGTCAAGCTGGCGATCGTCGCCGACGTCGGCTCTCTGGCGCGCCTGCCGCTGATCCTGTCCGACGGGCATCTGCGCGAGCTGGCGCTCACGGGTAGGGACATCGACGCCGCCCGCGCCGACAAGATCGGCCTGGTCAACGATGTCTACCCCGACGCCGAGGCATCACTGGCCGCCGCACGGGCCACCGCGGCGGAGATCGCCGCCAACCCGCCGCACACTGTGCACGGCATCAAAGACGTGCTCGACGAGCAGCGCACCGCCCAGGTGGCGGCCAGCCTGCGCTACGTCGCGGCATGGAACTCGGCCTTCCTGCCGTCCAAGGACCTCACCGAAGGCATCACGGCGATGTTCGAGAAGCGGCCGCCGAACTTCACCGGCGAGTAGGGCGTCGGCGCTGCGCCGTTTCGGGCAGCGCCGTCACGCAGACCAGGCTGACCACCGCCAGGCCGCCCATCATCAGCGCGATCGCCGTGCCGCCGTACGTCGCCATCAGCATCGGCGAGATCACCGGCGGTAGCGCGCCGCCGATGACTCCGCCGAGGGTGTGTGACAGCGCCGCACCGGTGTAGCGGTAGCGGGCGGCGAAGATCTCCGGCAGGAACGCCGCGAGCGGACCCATGCAGACACCGATCAACGCGTAGGTGAGCACGATAGCCACGCCGAAGACCACGTGGTCCTCGGTCGCGATCAGCGGGAACACCGCGAACGCCCACGGCGCGGCCAGCGCGTAGCCCAGCGCCGTCACCCGGCGTCGGCCGTAGGTGTCGGACAAAACGGCCGAGACGGCCGCGAAGCCGACGGCGCACAGCCCGCCGATCACGTTGACCAGCAGCACCAGGTTGGCCGAGTAATCCATGTGCTCAGCGGCGTAATGCGTGAAGAACGTCCCCGCCTGGAACACCAGCATCGGAGCGCAGATCGCCGCACCCCCGGCCAGCAGCACCTGACGGCCCTGCCGGCGGATCAGCTCCGCCAGCGGCGCGCCCTGCTGCGTCTCGGCCTCGCCGAAGACCGGGGACTCCCGGATCCGCAGCCGGATGAACAAGGCGGTGGCGATCAGCACGGCGCTGAGCAGGAACGGGATCCGCCAACCCCATTGCAGGAACGCCTCATTGGCGCCGCCGAAGCCGAGGTGCACCACCAGGAAGACCAGATTCGACAGCACCAGCGCTGTGCCGAGACCCAGCTGGGTGAACATGCCGTAGAAACCACGCCGCTCCTCGGGTGCGTGCTCGGCCGTCATCAGCACCGCGCCCGCCCACTCACCGCCGACGGCGAAACCCTGCACCAGCCGCAGCGCGATCAGCAGCAGCGGTGCCGCGACACCGATGCTGGCCGTGCTCGGAATCAGCCCGACGCCGACGGTGGCGAACCCCATCAGCAGCAGCGTCACCACCAGGGTCTGCTTGCGGCTGATCCGGTCGCCGAAGTGACCGAACACCGCGGCGCCCAGGGGACGGGCCAGAAACGCGGCCGCGAACGCGCCCAGGGACGCGGTGGTGGCCATGACGTGGCCCAGTTCGGGGAAGAACACCGTCGGGAACACCAGCGCAGCGGCGGTGCCGTAGATGAAGAAGTCGTAGAACTCGATCGCCGAGCCGACGTAGCTTGCCGTCGCGATCTGCCGCAGGTTCTGGGTCTGCGCCTCGGCGCGGTCGGTCACCACTGTTGCCATGGCGTCGATGCTGCTCGTACCGGTGCCGTAGGCACATCCGGTGATCGGTGGAGTCGTCGGTGGAACGTCGTGTCCGCCGATCGGGGGACCCCTACCTACAGCGAGCACGAGCGGTGGCGGAGGGATTTGAACCCCCGGACGGTGTTAGCCGTCTCTCGCTTTCGCGAGTTACCCCCCCTCTGCGGCTGTCTGACCTGCGGTTATAGGTTCACAGCGGAAGGGGGGGTAAGGGGGGGTAGAAATTTTGACCCAGGCAGGAATCGAGAACGGTCAATCTCTATAGATTCGATGATTTCTCACTCACACCTACCTTGAGCTGCGGTTATGTGATTGCAAGCGGCGTCCGAGTTTGAGGGGTCGTCGGACGGTCGGTTTTACCCCCCCTTCGCTCTACCCCCCCTTACCTGCGGCAGATGCGTTCGACACGAACCCGCTACCCCACCACCCGCCGAGCCTTACCCGTCTACTGCCCGCGTTCTCTGTTTTAGAGAATGCCTCCATGCCGCCGCGCTTTCACGAGAAGTGGGTTCCGTTCTCCCTCGCCGAGCTGTCACCCGACGAATCGATCCCGATGTCCGACCCCGACGCGTTCGTTCCGTATCTCACCGAGCGTTGGCCGGAAGGCGGCAGCCCGCACAGAGTCGAGCTGAGCAAGGGCGGCCGCCCGAATCCGACGGGCACGGACGGCTACGTCGTCTTCCGCGTCCCACCACCGCCGGCGCCAGAGCCCGGGGAGAAGCGGACAGTCACGATCGACTGGGAACAGTTGCGCCCGCGGGTTCCACGCAAGAAGCGGAAGCCGGAGTAATCCACCACCCCCTGTCGTTCCCGCCGCGTAGCTTCGCCGTCGTGGGAATCACCCGGTTCGCTACGCGTATCCGCCTCAGTACCGGATCCCGCCGCCGCGGCGCACTCCTGAAGCTAGAGCCGACCCGTCAACTTCAGGTTCGCCGTATATCGAAGGGCACTCTCGGCTGCGGCGCCTGCCGCAACTTTCCTGCTAACCAGCTTCCGCGTTGCTTTCGAAGCTACGAAGGTTGCGCCAGGGAGCGTGAGATCGATAGCCCCCGTTGTCAATCGAGCGACTCCGCTGGCGGCACCTGGCACGAGTCCGAACAGCTTCCCCCGCGAAACAGTCACTCGGAGCTCGTCCTCAACTTGAGCAAGGTGGCGCTCCGCCGCTGCGCGCAACCGCTCGCCGTATTCGACAGGCGACTCCCCTTCCAGGCCGGCACCGGCCGACAGTAGAACCTCCCGAAGGGCGTCCCGGAAGTGCTTGAAGACCTCTTCGCCACGTCGCATCAAGATTGCGTCGGACACTGACAGCTCCAGCTTTGGAATGGTCAGGGCCATGGCCTCTGCTGAAAACGGCCCGTTGAACAAATATTCCATTCCAGTGGGAATCGGAAGAGCATTAGTCATCGAGCCGAGTGAGACGAAATGCTCTGCCAACTCAAGAAGTTCGTTGTTTCTCGCTTTATCGGAAAGAGCGCCCTCTTCGCCTATGGGAAAGCCGTCCATTACGAGTCCGCGAGCTGCATATCGCGAGTTGTCAAGGTGATGTCCTGCGAGTGCACTGGATCTGGGGCTGCGTTCTCCTGCCACCAGCAAGATCTCTCCAGCCGCTATCAGACCCGCTACCGGTCGCAGTCCACCGAGCACAGCTAGCAGTACATCTCGCGAGCGACCGGCCAACGCGTCCTGCCCGAACGGGAGTTGTCGCGCCGGCCATGCCCGCGCCTCTCCCTTCCGTAGCGCCATTTCAGCCCATGCGGCGATGGGGTCGTTTACGACAACTTGTGGTGCCAGTAGGAGCAGATTTTCAATGTTCGGCCGAGCTGCGATCGGCAATTGGTCAAACAACGCGACGCGCGGTTCAATAACTGCGTCTTTAGCCAAGCTTCGTGCGGATCTTGATTTCCATGAGCGCTCGCGCCACTCGTGAAGTATCTCGGCGAGCACAAGAAGTTGATCCTCAGGTGTAGACGCGATCCGCGAGAGAAGGTCAGATCCGAACTCTTCTCCGTAGAACCTCTCTACGACGACGAGACCGTTGGGCTCATCCCTACGCTGCTCTTCGATCAGCACAACTGAACAGTAGCCAGCTAGTTTGCGTCTGTCGCGATCGCAGATGCCCCGTTGGAAGCAATGCGTCGGGAAGCCGTCTATCACCGTGACCGGCGCCAGCCTCGGCCCGCGAGCACATCATCAGCCGCTCGGCGTCTCCACCTTCCGTGTCGCATCGGTCATCGTCGGCACCGTGGTGACCGGCGCTCCGGATCGCCGACCGCGGCGCGCCCGAACCTCCCGGAATCGGGCAAACCGCCCGTCTTCGACCGGTCAAGCTGCTACTTAACCGCAAAGTTCGGTAGCATTGCAGTTCAGAGCGTTTTACCCCTCCGAGTCAGGAAATCGCAGTGAAGCTGGTCGCGTACCTCCGAGTCAGCACCATCGAGCAGGCCGAGCACGGCTTCGGCCTCGACGCGCAACGAGCGGCGATCAAGGACGCCGCGAAGGCAGGCGGCCACCGCGTGGTGGCGTGGGTTGCCGACGAGGGACTGTCGGGTGCGCTCGACGCCGACGCCCGGCCCGGCCTTACCGAGGCGCTCGATCTGATCAACGCCGGAACCGCTGACGGCCTCATCGTCCGCGACCTCGACCGGCTCGCCCGCTCTGTCACCGTCCAGGAGGCGGTACTCGCCGCGGTCTGGACCGGGACGACCGCCGAGGTGTTCACGTCGACCGGCCCGGTGCCGCGCGACGATCCCGACGACCCGATGCGCACCGCCTACCGCGAGATGACCGCCGTGTTCTCCGGGCTGGAACGCCGCATGATCGCCAAGCGTCTCCGTGACGGCCGCAAGGCCAAGGCCGCGAAGGGCGGATGGGCGGCCGGCCGCACTCCGTACGGTTACCGCAGCGAGAAGAAGGGCGAGCGCGGACCGAACAACCCGAACGGGAAGTTGGTTCCGGTCCCGTCCGAACAGGCGACGCTCGCCCGGATGTTGGAAATGTCCCGCGAGCGGAAGAGCTCCCGGCAGATCGCGGCGATCCTCACGGCGGAGGGGCACCCCACCAAGCGGGGCGGGCGGTGGCAGTCGGCCACGGTCACCCGCATCCTCGCCCGGCACCGCGAAGTCGTCGAAGAAGGAGTTCCAGCATGACCACCAACGACCGCACCGCCTACCACCGCGCCGCCGAAGCCCTTCGCGCCCGATTCCGCCGCGAAGAGGAGGCACTGCACGCGGAGGGTTTCCTCACGATCGTCGACGCCGCGGCCGTGCTGGGTGTCGGCCGCAACGCCGTGAGCAACATGATCGCGGACGGTCGCTTGCATGTGACTCGATGGGGCGATCGCTCCGTAACGCGACCCGAGTGGATCGCCGAGGTGGCCCGCCGTCGCAAAGGCCCCGCCGAGTGGCGGCGTGAGCACGGTTGGCTCAGCGTGGCTGAAGCCGCGGAGATGATGGGCATCACCCGGCAGGCGCTGAACGTCAGGATCCGAAAGGGGCAGCAGGTTGCGGTACGGGCCGGTGCACCGGTGCCGGGCGCGTGGCTGATCAGGGTGGAGGATGTCGGCCGTCAGGCGGCGTAACGTCCGGCTCCACTCCCGCCGCTGCACGCCGCATAATGCGCTGGGCGATCGCATACGCAAGGAGGCAACGGTGAGCTACTTCGATCACAGAGACGCGGCTGTGGCCAAGGCTCATTCGTACGTCTACGAGGTGCTAGAGCTGAACCCGCTCGAACCGCTTCCTGACGACCAGCGATCTCGCAACGAATACGACGCCCTTCTCAAGGCCTTCCGCGCCGGCGCGTTCTGGGCACTCGATGAGCTGCCTAACGAAGCGGAAGACGACCCTGAAGTTTAGGAATCAGCGGCTCCGGCGCGGTTCCACCGCATGGGGCCAGCGGCCTAGGTGCCCGCTACTCGTCTTCGTGTGGCAGCCCGGTCACCGGCTGAGCGATGGCCGACCACTCCGCAGTCGGTCCTTGCAGGCGGCCGAACACGACTGTCTCGGGAACGGCGGTGTATCGCGCGAGGGCGCAGAGGTAGATGCGCATCGCGATCGCCGCGTACATGGTGGTCTGGGCCGTGACCTCCAGCGTCACGTTCATCGCTGCTGTCGACACACCTCCCACCGACGGGCCGGCGCCCGCATAGTTGACGAGCCCCGCGTGCCGGAAGCGTCCGTGGGTGGCCGCGGACAGCAATGAATACGGCAGTCCTGCCAGCTCGTCCTCTTGCAACCCCGATGCGCGGTAGAAATCCTTCACGAGCTGCGTCTCCGGCAGAGGCGCGTCGGCGAGTCCCTGACCTGCGCGGGCGAGGATCGGGGCGTCCCATGGCCGCGGTTTCTTGCGGTAGACCGACTCGAGTCCCGCGGTCGCGCCGACGGCCAGGTAGTCGGCGGTGCGGTCGTCGCGTTCGGCCGCAGCGGCGGCGTTGTCCGCCGGGAACGGAAGGCCATACAGCGCTGCGAGCTCCTCGTTCAGGTAGCGCCGCAGCCGCTCCTCCTTGGAACCCGCAGTGAGGACATACCAGGCCTTCGCAGCGATGACAGCGGACGTTCGCGCCAGCGGGAACGGCGCCAAGGTGACGAGATCGGTGCGGAGGATGGCCGCGATACCGCGCAGCAAGTCGCACTGTTCGAGGCCCGCCGCTACCTGCTGCGTCGCCAAAGTCAGCAGGGTCTGCTTGGACCGCGTCCCCGGGTGCTGGAGGTGGGCCGCCGCGTCCCGCAATGCCTCACTCCCGATGTTGAAAGGGTGCGAGAGCTCACCTTTGAGCAGGTTCTCAGCGGCGTCCACGTACCGCATCACTACATCGGCGAAGTAGTCGAACTCCGGCGGCGTGAAGCGGCCTGCCAGCGGCGGCGGGAATGTCACCCGTTGAGGGTAGACATCCGGTACGACAACATCGGCGCTGCTTGCGGGCCGGCCCGAGATCCGATGGAACCTATCCACCCGCCACCGACGAGCTGGATCCGACTCCGCAACCCGACCCAGCTCGGCTACACGCTGTGATCGTCGAAACGCGCCTGGGCGGCCGTCTGGGCGTCGGTGTAGGACCCGAACCGGCCAATCTCGATGACCACCTCGTCGTTCAAGATCACCGTCAGCGTCACCACGTCGTCGATGTGGTCCTGTGGCCGTGACGGCCAGACCTCGTACGCGACGCCGTCACAGGCGTGGGCCGCCCAGCCGTGAACGATGACCGACTTGGCGCCGTCGGAGTGCTCGTCACCGACGAGCGACCAGAACAGTTGCGGCATTATGGCCTCCTGCAGGTTCGGGGCCATCGGTTGTGGCCCTTCTACTCTTAGAAGCCGCCGGAAGCTTGTTTACAGGTAGTGCCGCGCGACCTCACTCAGTCCGGCACCTCAACTCGTCCCGCGGCGCACCACTCAGCGAGCGGACCACCCAGGCGACCATCCACGAGCTCCTGCGGCTCGTTCGCGTACCTGGCCAGTTCCCGGAGATGGGTCCGGGCCGCGATCGCAGCGAGCACCGTCACCTTGGCCGACGTCTCGGCAGAAGAGTGGAGAGCCCGCATCTGCACGCCGAACTCGGTTCGTCCGGTGAGAATCGACTCGGAAACACCGGACTGGATGAAGCGCCCATGCGTCGCTGCGGACAACAGGGTGTACGGCTTGCCCGCCTGGTCTGCTCCAAAGCCGGATGCAGTGAACATCTCCCGCACGATGGCGGTCTCCGATGGCGGTGTATTGCCATCCTGCTGGCCGGAGCGGACGAGGTACGGCGCAAGCCCAGGCTTCAGCTTCTTCCTGTGCACGGCCCCCAGGCCGGCGCTCGCGCCGACCGCCAGGTGATCGTCCGTCAGGGCGGCGATGTCGGTGACGCTGTCCGAATCGTTGAAGTCCCACGCGGCTCCGTAGATGGCGCCCAATTCCTCGTTCAGATGGCGCCGCAGGCGCTCCGTACGGGTGGGACCGCTGACGATGAACCATGCCTTCGCCGCTGTGACCACACAGGTCCGCGCCAACGGGTACGGCGAGAAGAAGACCTTCTCCGCCGGTAGCGCCGCCGCAATCCCGCGGAGGAGGTCGCATTGCGCCACAGTGGAGTAGCCCTGGTTCATCGCCAGGTTGGTCAGGGGTTTCTTGGTCCGGGTGCCAAGGTGTTCCCCGTCAGCTGCGCGGTCGCGCACAGCCTCACTCGGGATCCGAGAGAAGGGCGCGCGGAGTTCGTCCGTGATCAGGCTTTCCATCGCGTCGGCGAATCGGAGGACGACTTCAGACAGCGCCGTGTAGGCGGCCACGGGGACGCCGGTAGTGCGGTTCATCATGGGCTGGACGGTAGACGGCGAGGGTGCAGGGCCTCGGACTCGCTGGAACCGATCACCCGCGGCGTGCGTCTAAGCCGGTGCGGATGAGTTTCGCGGAGGACCTCAACGTGCCAGCGCTGCTGCCCGCCGTGGAGGCCTACCTCGCCCGGCAACGCGAATGGCACTGGTTCCTTCGCGGGACCGGGGCGGTCACGGCGGATGAGGCCGTCGCCGAGCTGGCGCGGTGGATGAGCAGATAACCGCTACTCCACGCAGGCGACCAGAAAATTGACGGTCACGGCGTGCCTGCGCGCAGCCGGTAGCAAACCGTGCCTACGCTTCAACGATGCCCGTGGGGCGGCGGGATCGAGAGGCGGAGCGGTGAGTGGTCGGGGCTGGGGACCTTGGTCCCGAATCAAGCTGGAAGCGCTCTCGGACTACCTGAACGCGTTCACGCGGGCATCGAAGACGGCGAAGTACACGCTGTACCTCGACCTGTTTGCCGGCGCCCCGGACAACTTCGAGCGCGGCACCGGCAACGTCATCCTCGGCTCCGGTCACCGGGCGCTGTCGACGGACCCCGCTTTCGACCGCGTGGTGCTGTGTGAACTGCAGGAGCGCACCGCCGAGACCCTCCGCAAGAAGCTGGAGGCCGCACACCCGAACCGGGACCTGGTGGTCCTGCCCGGCGACTGCAACGTCGAGATCCCGAAGCACCTCAACACCTACGACCTCAGCTGGCGACGCGGGGCTGCGGTCTTCGCGATGGTCGATCAGTACAGCGCCGAGGTTACTTGGCGCACACTCCGATACCTCGCGAACTGGCGCCAGAACAAGCGTGGATTCAAGATCGAGCTGTGGCTCTACTTCGGCCACGCGCTGCTGCCTCGGGGTCTGCAGTTCTCCGGCAGCGAGCCCGATCCGAGGTACGCGCAGCGTGTGGACCTGATGTTCGGAACGCAGCAGTGGCGGGAGCTGTGGCACGCGCGGCGGGACGGCGTTCTCAACGCCGAGCAGTTCCGCCACGAACTGGTGAACCTCATGCGGTGGCGGCTGGAGAACGATCTGGGCTACACGACCACCATCCCGCTCGAGTTCACCAACACGAACGGGGTACCGATCTACACGGTGATCTTCGCGTCGGCGAACGCCACCGGAAACAAGATCATGGAGTCGGTGTTCGCCAAGCACGGCGTGGCGCTGGAGAAGATGCGGACGACAACGAAGATCGAACGCCGCGTCGCGAAGGACCAGGACGAAGGCCTATTCGGAGCTGAGGAGCTCGTGGAGATGGTCACCCGAGCGCCGGTCCGCGAGCCGCTGGCACCGCCCGTCGAACCGATGCGGTACACGCCCGAGGAGGACGACCACGCCTAACCGGCCACCGCGGTGGGCATCTCGTCCCACAGCTGACCGTCGAGCTCGCGGCCGAGCGCCTTCGGGGTGCGGCCGCCCCACTGCTTGAAGAAGAACGGCACCTCGGCGTCGGTGCAGGCGTCGCGGATACCGCGGACCCAGTTGACATCGACGGGCCGGTAGCGCGGTCCCGATTCGCCGCCGGCGATCACCCAGCCGATACCGGTGAGATCGATCCCGTCGAGCGGGCCGATCAGGGGCTCGCAGGACAGGAACCGCACTGCGGCCGGCACCTCCCGTAGGTGGTCGACGCGGCTCAGGACATCGGAACTCTCCACGGAAACGCCCATCCACAAGTTCTCCGGCCAGTCCAGCTTGTCCGCGACGCGACGCAACCTCAAACTGCGCTTGGTCAGAACCTGGTATGTGTGCTGCGGGGTGTCCCGGCACACGTCGAACACGTCGCGGATGAAGTCGAGCGGCACGCGGGCATGGAACAGGTCGGACATCGAATTGACGAACACAACCCTCGGTGTCCGCCACTTCAACGGTTCGCCGAGGGCCTGCGGATGCACCGTGACACCGAAGCCGGGACCAGAGGTGCGTGGGTCACCGTCGGCCTGGTACTTCGCCGAACCCATCGCCTTGAGCCTCTTGGCCAGCGTCATCGCGTAGCAGTGGTCGCACCCTGCGGAAACGCGATCGCAGCCGGTAACGGGATTCCAGGTGGCCTCGGTCCACTCGATCGCCGATCGATCTGCCATCGGGGTCTCCTCACCTGCGGTTTCCTACGTTCGCCGCCACTCTATGGTGTGGTACCGACGAGCTGGACGGTGCCATTGTTGCCGGTGTGTCGAAAGTGGCAACCCGCAGGCGCATCTACCCCGCCGGCTGGATGAACAGGGTGCGCCAATCCTCGTCCGGGTGTTGGAAGGGCTCCCACCCCAGCGACGCCCAGAACTCATCTGCCTCTTCGCTGTACGCCAGTAGCCGGCGGTCGGGGTGCCGCTGCTCCAGCTCACGCACCGCCTGAGTGCCGATTCCGCGGCCGCACTCAGCGGTGGCCACTTCGATAAACGCGATCTCCAGCCTCTCGGAGCCGACGGCCGGCACATTCGCGTAGTGCTCGATGTCCACGTCCTCGTTGAGCTCGATGCGCGCCACCTCGGCTCCGGTCTCGAGCACCTGCACGTACCAGGGATCTTCAACGCCGAGGAGGTGCGGGTTCCACCAGTCGGGGTGCGCGTAGCTCACGGCCTCGTCGAACGGCGGCATCCACCAGGGATCGTCGGCGGAACCGCGGCGGTGGTCGACGAGCTGCAGTTCCATGAGCGGGGAGCCTACGGACGGGCGCCGACAGCAGGGTCCGGGTTCCGGGCCGGCGCGATGAACAGCGGCTGGTGCCGACCGCTGGGATGGTCGAAGCGCTCCCAATCGGAGAGGGAGCCCCAGAATTCATCCGCTCCTTCGCTGTACGCCAGGAGCCTGCGGTCGGGGTGGCGCGCCACGAGCCTCTGGACCACGCGGGTACCGATCCCTCGACGGCGAGCCGAGGTAGCCACCTCGATGAACATGATCTTGAGCCAGGGTTTCGGACCTGGCGGAGGCACAAGCGTGTACTCCTGGTTGGCTGAGCCGCGGTCGTCGAGCTGCACCCGGGCCACCTCGGAACCGGCTTCGAGCACTTGAACGAACCACGGGTCGCCGATGGTCCCGCCGCCGTCTCGCCACCAGTCCGGGTGGGCAAAGTCCTCCGACGAGGGGAACGGGGTCCACATGCGACGGTCAGTGGGGTCGCCGTGGTGGTCGATGAACCGCAGGGTCATCGCGCCTCCTCGGCAACCGCAGTAAAACCTCCATGACCTCGCGGGATCGACCCCATCCTGTGTGCCCCCCCTGCCAGTCGACGCGTGCGCAAGCTGAGCGTATGCGGAGCCTGCGGCAGGACCGGACCGGAGCCGCAGCGTGTCCGGCAGGTCAGCTCGTGAACGGGTCGGCACCCTCCACCTGCTGCCACCGTGTCCAGGTACCGTCCGCATACGACCGCAGCACCTCCCCGAGGTAGAGGACCTCGAGAACGCCGTCGACCTCTTCACCGCGGAGTCGCTCCACCTCGAGGTAGCGGGTACCTGCGATCCGCTCCACCTTCCCGGAGGCCAGCCACACCGTGACTGCACCCCGGTTCGATTTCAAGCATTCCTCGTAACGGCGGGAGTTGCACTCCAAGAGCGAGGTGGCCATCGGCCCCGATGCCTCGAAGAACCGCTCGACTGCCGTCACTTCACTGTTGTTGTTCGTCATGGCGAGGACGGTACTTGGGAGGGGTGCACGGTCCCGGATCCCAAACCACCGGGCTGTTGAACGCTGCCGGAGCGCCATCAAGAGATGAGGGCACATCCGTGTCGCTCACACCACGAAGAATCAGGAGAGCCACATCATGGCGATCTGCGGATACTGCAACCATCCCGGCTACCACGCCCAGTTCATCCCGCCGGGAGCCGACCCGTCTAAGCGGTGCGGGGACTGCCCGCGCTGCCGGCAGGAGTCGGACCAGCGGGCACGGCGCCGGTAGCTGAACGGCTGATCCCCGGGGCCGGTCAAGCTGGTCCCGGGGGCACCGCCCCGCTCTTGCACCACGCGGCGGAGACCACTAGATCGGTTCGGCGACGCTCCACCAGCACGACCTGAGCCACTCGTCGCCCTGCACCTCGACCTCGTACTTGACGCCGATCTCCTCAAGCCACCGCAGGGTTCGCTCCGTCATCGCGTAGAGGAGGCGGCCCAGCGCGGCTTTGTCAGTGGGCTCACCAGCGGCGGGAATCGTGGCGAACATGCCCAGCAGGTCCGGCCACAGCTCCGCCATGTAGCGGTCCCACTGTTCCGGCAGCGGGTCCGGGGCCGACCGATCGTCGCCGTCGTAGAACCGGTAGGCGGCCGCGTACGCGATGCCTTTGACCAGTTCCTTCGCCCCGGTCAGAACAGTCCTGCAGGCCACGTAGATATCCGTGTCGTTCAAGCGCACAGATTCGGAGAGCGCCGCCCGAAACGCACGCAGGTCGTCGGCCAGCGACTGGTCGTCATGCGGGAAGGGCTCGGTGATGATCCGGTTGGCGGCGACTTCGCATTGGTACTCGTTGATCGCCTCGGCGAACGGCAGCAGGAGGTCGTTTACCGCAGGGGATCCACCGCTGGCGGCCTCGGCTAGATCCACAGTGTCCAGCGCGGCAAGGCTCTGGACAATGTGTTGAGGCTCGTGCGCTGCGAGGTGCGCCAGGACGCCGGACTTGTTGGCCACCTGTTCATCACTGTCGGCCTGCGTGCTGACGAACAGGTTGCCGTCCACGACGATGTCGAAGCCGCTGCCGTCGGAACGGGTGAGTGTCTTGGCCACGGCCGTATTCGCACCGCGGTCAAGGGTGTAGGCGTTCCCAGATTCCGGTCCGAACTCCTCCGCCGCGACGTGCGCAAGAGTGACGGACATGTCGATCGCGGGCCACACGGATACCGTCGTACGCGGCGGGACGACATCGTTCACCGTCTGCGCGAAAGTGCGGACGCGCTCGGCTATGAGTCCGGGGGTCTGATGGAGACCAGGGATTCTCGGCAATCCGCGGGTGCGCTTGAACTCGGCGATCGTGTGTGGCCTGACGTCAGGGCCGTACTTGAACCGCACGAGGGTCCGCGGGGTGGGAGCCGCCTTGGTACTCCTGCGCTTGTTCGACATCGGCTTAGTCTCCGCCAGGCCACCGACAAGTCATGCGTACCGCCGCGCGACACTCAACATCGTGCGCAGCACCGTGCCCCCACCCAGGACGGGCAAGGGCACGGACCTGCTGCTACTGACCACGAACGTCGTGAGCCACAGAGCGAGCGACCAGCGACGCGACGCGCGGGGTGCTACGGCCCGAACAACTCCGCGGACCACGCCGCGATCGTCGGCTCGAACCGCTCGGGGATGTAGGAACCTTCTGGCCTGGCTCCTCCGGGTGCTCTGGACGCCGCCTCGAACAGGCACACCGCACACTCGGCCATGTTCAGCGTTACTGCCAGGGCATCGGCGATCAGCGGGAACACGGTGCCGCTGCGGCTGTACTCCGTCATCCACTTATAGCCGTGGATGAAGCTGGATCCGTAGGAGTAGAACTGCCGGGCGCTGCTCTCCAGACCGTTGTTTGCGATCTCGCCCGTGTCGTGTGCCGGCACGTGGGCATCGACCCACTGCGCGGACTCGCGAATCATCTTCGTGAACGAAGGCGTCTTTTCGAAGGTGTAAGCCGCCTTCGCCGCGTCGAGCATCGCGTTGTACTTGCGGCGGTGCTCTGCGTTCTCCACAAGCATCTGCGGCGGGAAGCGCGAGGGTCGGGCGGTCTCGTCCTGCTCACCGATCACGAGGTATCGGCGCCGCTGTTCCAGCTGTTCCATCTCCTCGGCCATGCATCGGTCCCTGCGCACGTCGCGGTCGGGGTCGCCGAGCAACCAGATGGTCAGGGCGGCGCACTCCATCGCTACGCGGCACAGTTGCAGGATCTCGGTGATGTGAGGCTGACGGTCTGACTTGCGGCGGGCGACGAGAATCCCGACCGTGTGCAGACTTTCCGTAGCGCTCATCGCGGGGAACAGTGCGTGTTCCGTCACGGCCTGTGGGCCGGCCAGCGTCAGCGGATACGCGGCGGCGAAGGCGGCGTCGTCACCGGCGAGCGGACTGGCCGGTTCGGCGGTGTGGGGATGCAGCCCCCACTGGAACAGCTCGCCGGCGCGCTTGCCGCGCTCGTCGATCCGCGTCAGGACGCCGTTGTTCGTGAGGTTGAACAGCGCCTCGGCTTGTTCGGCGGTGACGCCACCCAGGTTCAGCATATTCATGCAGCAACGGTAGGCGGCCGGTACGACAACCCTGCGGCCTGTCTGCCCCCGCCGATACGCCCCCGTGAGGGGCAATCGCCCGGCAGCGCATTCAGCGAACGGTCACACCTGCGGCCACGCGAACAGCGACCGGTAGAACAGCTCCCGCTCGCCAGGCTGAGGTTCGGCCTCGCCGGGCAGCGTCTGCACGCAGCCGAGGATCGGGTGTGGGGCCGATGCCGCCATCGGCCTGTTCCGCAGGATCAGCTCGGTGAACGCCTCGATCAGCCCGGTACCGGCACTCATCAGTGTGACGGCCGCCGTCGCCAGATCGGCGACAGTGTGGCGGGCACCGAACCTCGGAGGGTTCTGCGCGCCAAACGCCGAGACTGTCGTAGTGGTTCTGCGTCAGCTTCGGGTTCGCGCCGGGAAGCAGCTCCGGCATCGCATCGAGGTTCAGGGCGATGTTCTTCGCGCTGCCGTACCCGCGTCCCGGATGCTGATCGACAGGCAAGATCCCGTCGTGGATGTGGTTGCGGAGCACCTTGCATACTCCGGCGTAGGCGTGCAGCCGTTCGACCTCGGCGAGCGCATCAGCTGGATACTCCCGCACCAGGTGTTCGGTGACGTAACCGCCGGCGTCGAGGGAGAGCCGGTGTCTCTTCGGATCCCGGGTGGGATCGATCAGCAGCAGGAAGCGGCGCCCGTAGAGGTCGAAGGCAGCGGCGAGGTAGAGCAACTGACGGTCGAAAGCCTCCGCGGCGGCTTCCACGACGTCGGCGCTCCGCTTGCCGCTGATCGGGTTCGACAGGACTGCGAGCAGTTGGTCGAGGGCGCGGGTAGCGCGGCACAGGCGGACCCGGATGGAGTTGACCGCGGCAACAACCTCGGGTCCACCCGTCCGGGACGCGATGAACAGGTGCAGGCAGTCGAAGAAGGGCATCCGGGCCCCGACGCCCCAGTCGTAGAAGTTCTCGATCGTCGCCGTGGACTCCGTCTGTTCCCATGACCCGCCGCCGACGAGCCCGCCGCGAAGGACCTGCACGACGGGGTTGCTGGTCATCCGCAGGTGATGCCCGATAAGGGCTACCGCGTCATCGGGCGTGACGCTCACGACGATGTCGTTGTCCGCGACGTCGCAGCGGTCGACGGTCGGAGCGGTGGTGACGATCGCGTCGATGCCGACCGCGGCTGCGGCGGCCGCGTAGGCCGCCGCCCGGTTCCGCTGCTCGAGGGTGACCGGTTCCGCATCAGGGGTGGCGAGCTGCTCATCGAGCTGCTGGTACACGGGAAAGAAGTGCGCGAGCGTCCAACCCCACTCCTGCTCGCTCTCGGTCGTCACCCGGAACTCCACCGTGTCCAGATGGCGAGACGCCTCCGCCACAGTCGTGAACCCGATCTGCCGGACGGGCGCGTCAGGGACGACCTGTACCCAGGCTTGCGGAACCTCGGTGCCTTTCGGCACCAGCAGTTGGATGTCGAGCTCGTCGCGGTCGAGGAAGGTGGAGAAGGTCCCGTCCGGCGGCGCGGGGATAGTGACCACGTCGATTCCCAGCCGCAGCGGGCGGTTGGCCGGCCGCAGTGGGTAGAGCGGCGGGTGTTTGTCGTCGTCCTTGATGGGAGGTCGCACGTACCGCATGAAGCGATGGTTGGGTTGCCCATCTGGGAGGCTGATCGGGACGGCGGCGTCGGACATGTGCGAAAGCCTACGAACGAGTGCCGACAGTTCCGGGGACCGCGGACAGCACTGTGCCCCCACCCAAAGCGGGCAGGGGCACGGTGCTGGTCGGGAACGCTAGCGGTCTTCATCCTTCTGCGTGAAGAAGGTGAACGGGTCAGACTCACCGCTGTCGGTGTCGCTCTCCATCGCGGTCCAGGTGCGCTCAGTCTCGTTGTCGTCGGCCATCGTCACAGCCCCTCGGTCCCGCCGTTGGCGGCGGCCGCGTTGCGCCACATCTCCCGCTCCTGCTCCGTGACCGGGCCGCCGCCATCGGGCACAGACACGGCGGTGGTCTCGTTCTCGTTGTCAGGCATCAGTTCTCCTCTTCCTCGGGTCCTCTCATCTGGTCCGGCGGACCCGGCGCGGTGCAGCTCCTGCGTCTGCGCCACACCGCCGCTCGCCGGATCAGGCGGCAGCCTCCGTAGCGAGTTCGTCGATCAGCTCCCACTCGGCCTGAACCCAGTCCGTCACCCTCGTCTTCTCCACCGCGGAGAGTTCACGCCGCGCGGCCTGGAGAACGGGGTCGACGACCGCCAGTTCGTGGAGCGAGGCCAATAGCCGGTTGCCGTAGAGCCGCAGCCACCTCGCCTCGGCCTGCGCGCCCGCGTACCGGCACGCAGCGGCGCCGTACCCGGTGCGCTGCGCCAGTTCCTCGGCGCAGGCCCTGTACGCGCCGGCCACGGGCGGGATCACCGGGAACGGGTCGTCCAGCCCCTCGCCGAGGGCGTCGAGCGCGGCGGCGCGCTCGCAGATGTCATCCCAGGTCTGCGCGAGCCAGGCACCCATCTCGATCACCGTCCGATGTGGGAGCCCGGCCCTCGCGGCGATCCCCACCGAGTCCCGTTTGAGCGGGGCCACGTTGTCGCTGATGTCGTCGGCGTCGTCGAACCAGGCGGCGGCCGTCTCGACCAGCGAGTCGTACACAGCGAGCGCGGCGGTACCGCAACCGCGCTCGAGCGCGAGATCCTGGACGACCCGAATCTTCGCCGCGGTGCTTGGGGTCGTTGACGTACTCATCGCTGAGCCTTCCGCAGGTGCCACCAGTCCTTGATGCGCTGGAACAGGGTCCGGTGCGGGTGCTGCGCCGGCCCCGAGTAGCTGTTGCTCTCGGTCATCACTCCGCTCCCTTCACCGCGTCCTCGCGGGCGATGCGGACACCGCGACCGGCCTGGATCGACGGCAAGGCGCCGCTCTTCACGCGACGGCGCACCGTGTCCACGGAGCAGTTCCACAGGGCGGCCACCTCGGCCATGGTCATGAACCGCTGCGGGTCGACCTCGATCTCGTTGGGGATGTCGTCCACGTCTCCTCTTTACGCAGTCCGTAGCAAAGTTATTTGAGCGGCTAATTGCTAGGCTCTGCTATGCAAGCTACACCTGGTGCGCGGCGGGCTCAAGGACGCGCCCTTCGCAGCTGAGCATCAATTCTCCGTTTCCGAGAATCGGCCGATGATGTGCTCAGACCTTCTGATTCTCTGTTTCGTGGAATAGCCGCTCGACATGCCGAAGACAATTGCAGAATTTCATTTGCAGACCCGCGCAGAGTCCTGTACAGCTGGAGGCATGAGTCAGCACAGCAAACTTTCCGCAGCCATCGCGGCGGCCGCTACCACCGCACTGACCACGGCGTCGCCGGCGTACGCGGATCCCGAGGTCTGCACCGTGTACGGGCCGCACAACACGATGACCTGCAAGCCGCTCACGCCCACCACCACCGCACCCGCCACGTCGACCGGCTCCGGCAGCTCCGGCGGCGGCATCAGTGACTGGATCGGCGACCACGCCCCCGCACTCGTCGTCATCTGCCTGGTGGTGGTCGGGATCGTGGTCTGGGCCAACGTCTCGAAGGGCAAAGAGCAGCAGGCGTCCGCTGCGCTCGCCCAGGGCCGACAGATCGCTCAAGAAGCCGACACCGCACTGGAGGCACGGAGCCCGGAGGATCTGCAGCGTTACGCCGGCTTCGGGTGGGCGGTGCCCTGGCAGCGGGGCACGGCGTTCGGCAACTTGGTTGACCGCGACGGCGGTATCGGGCGCGTGCACGCTGCCTGGAAGGAAGCATGCGAACTCGCCCGCATAGGCCACTGGGACCAGAAGGGCAAGTTCACCCCGGCTGCGACTGTGGTGAACGTCAACGGCTACGGCGACGGCACCGGTGACCTGGAGCTGTCGGTGAGCACTGCCGACTACACCATCGGGGCAAGCAGCTGAACAAGGTGCTCGAGCACCTGATGCGCACCGCACGCGTCGAGACTGCGAGCGATTTCACCCGCGACGCGGTGCGGGACTGGTACATGACCCGCCTCAGCATGACCCCCGCCGCGCAGAAGCAGCAGGCAC
The DNA here is from genome assembly GCF_052245755.1 of Mycobacterium sp. 4D054. Taxonomy (NCBI): domain Bacteria; kingdom Bacillati; phylum Actinomycetota; class Actinomycetes; order Mycobacteriales; family Mycobacteriaceae; genus Mycobacterium; species Mycobacterium sp. 4D054. Next base: position 8,626 of record NZ_JBQQCF010000042.1, on the reverse strand, counting down.
AGGAGCCGGAGCAGCCCGCTGCACCCGATCCGGCCGAAGCGTGGGAGTGGTGACGGATGGCTGACATCGACGCGCTGTTCGGAACCGGGAGGGGTGGCGCCACACGCGCCGCTCGTCCGGCTCCCGAGCCGGCGCGGGAACCGAAGCCGAAGCGGGAGAAGACGGCCGCACCGCCGCGGTTGCACGTGGTGGACGAGACCGAGACCGCGACCTCCACCGGTCCTGCCCCCGCGGACTCGAAGGCTCAGCAGTCCGCAGCTATCGCCTCCGCGGTCGACGAGCTCGCCGGACTGTGGAAGGAGATTGAGGCCGGCGCGCAGTGCCCGGGACCGCAGCGGATCGCGGACGACACTGTGGTCGAGGAGAGCCCGGAGCGGGTGGCGCGGCTGTGGACGCAGCGCTTCCAGGACGAGCAGCGCCGCCGCGACCTGTTCGGCTGCAACGCGAACACACAGGTGCGTGTGACCGGCGAAACCGGCGTCACGATCCGCGCGGAGATCCGCCCGGACATGAACGCAGCAGAGGCGATCACCCAGTTCCAGCAGAAGGCGCTCGCGATGGGCGCCGGCCGCTACGAGGGGAAGTTGCTCTCAGGCGCCGGACCGCACGGCGGGCAGCGCATCGAGCTGACACGCGCCGTGGTCGGCGTCGATCCGCGCACTGCATTCCGCGCCGTGAACCACAACGTCTTCCAGGTCTACGCAGACCTGAACGAGCGGCGACAGGCGCTCTGGTTCAACGCCGGCCTCGCGGTGCGGAAGATCGACCGCCGCTACACGCAGAAGCCGAAGAACCCGAAGGCGAAGCCGCAGCCCGTTTACCGCTACGAGTTCCCCCAGATCATCGAGTGCCTGGGCGACACCGGACGTGGCCCGGGCTTCGTCGTCGAGATGCACCGGGAGCAGGGCCTCGACGACTTCGAGGCTGCGCTGCCGAAGCTGACCGCACTGCTCCGCTGCGACGTGAAGTTGGCCGCCCGCAAGCCCGGAGTCGTCGAGCTCCAGCTGCTTCACCGCGCGCAAGCGAACTGGCCGAAGCAGACACCGCTCTCACCCATGCGGTTGTGGCGGCCTCGGACCAAAGCGGAGTCGCTGATCGCCGCCCGCGACGGTGTGCTGCTCCCGGTCGGAGTGACCCGGGACGGGAAGCCGCTCATGATCGACCTTCGCCGCCGCCCACATCGAATTCTCACGGGCACGTCGGGCGCGGGAAAGTCGACCCTCTTCCAGCTCATGCTCCGCGCGGTGCAGGTACAGATCGGCCCGCTCGGAAAGATGCTCCTCACCGACGCTAAGGGCGCCGACATGCGCCAGAGGGAGGCGTCCGATGAGCGCCCGCATCCGCACCGCGGGCCTGGCGGCAAACTGTGGCAGGTTTCGGAGGTACCGGTGCCTGGCTTGACACCGGAAACCCCTTCTGAGCTGCGGTGGCGGAGGGATTTGAACCCCCGGACGGTGTTAGCCGTCTCTCGCTTTCAAGGCGAGTGCATTAGGCCGCTCTGCCACGCCACCGCGGGACAGTCTAGACGCGGCCGATCTTGGCGTGCGGCGCGCCGTTCTTCAGGCCGACGCTGATCCGGCGGCAGTTCTCGCCCATCGCCGTGACCTGTGGGCGGCTCAGCCGGTCCAGGAAGTGCGCGCGCACCGCGGCGCCATAGGTCTGCATCGCGGTGGACAACGCCATTCTCCCCTCTGGCGTGATGCTCGCGAGCACCCCACGTCCGTCGTCCGGACTGGCGCCGCGGCTGACGAGCCCCTGCACCTCCAGACGGTGGATCTGACGCGTCACCCGGCTGGGCAGCGACATCAACGCCTCGGCGACATCACCCATCCGGGCGGACCCGGTCGGTGATTTGGCCAGCATGTCGAGCAGCCGCACGTCGTTGAGTGTCAGCCCGTGCTCGTCGGTGAGCGACCGGTTCATGGTCGCGTACATTCGCAGCGCGGCGTCCAGAAAGTTTTGCCACGCCCGTTGCTCAGCTATGTCGAGGCCAGGCGTATCACTCGCCGTGCGCCCCCCGATGATCCCCTCCATGTGCACATACTAGGCCCCTGAAGCGTTGCCGGGGGAGAAAAATATGGGAGTTTTCCCAGCGTAGTAGCCTTGTATGAATGCATGCGATCGTGGCGGACAACTCCTCGAACAAGCTGACCTGGCAGTCTGTCCCAGACGTCGCCCCTGCCGCGGGGGAAGTTCTCATTCAGGTTAGTGCCGCCGGCGTCAATCGCGCGGACCTGTTACAGGCGGCCGGCAAGTATCCGCCCCCGCCGGGAGCCAGTCAGATCATCGGGCTGGAGGTGTCCGGCATCGTCGCCGAGGTCGGCGACGGTGTGACCGAGTGGTCGACCGGGCAACCGGTGTGCGCTTTGCTGGCCGGAGGCGGCTACGCCGAGTTCGTCGCCGTCCCGGCCGGTCAGGTGATGCCCGTCCCGCAGGGTGTCCCGCTCCCCTACGCGGCCGGACTGCCGGAGGTGGCGTGCACGGTGTGGTCGAACGTGGTCATGACGGCCGGCATGGTCGCGCCTGAACTTCTGCTGGTCCACGGCGGTGCGAGCGGTATCGGCACACACGCCATCCAGGTCGCGAAGGCGCTGAACTGCCGGGTGGCGGTGACCGCCGGTTCGCCCAACAAACTCGATCTGTGCGCCGAGTTGGGCGCCGACATCACCGTCAACTACCACGACGACGACTTCGTCGACGTGGTCCGCGACGCCGGCGGGGCAGACGTGATCCTCGACATCATCGGCGCGAAGTATCTGGACCGCAACATCGACGCGCTCGCCCCCGGCGGCCGGCTGGTGATCATCGGCATGCAGGGCGGCGCCAAGGCCGAGCTGAACATCGGCAAGCTGCTGGCCAAACGCGGCAGCGTGATCGCGACCGCCCTGCGCTCCCGGCCGGTGGACGGGCCCGGCGGGAAAACCGAGATCGTCGCCGAGGTCACCGCGCATGTGTGGCCGATGATCGCCGACGGGCAGGTGCGACCCGTCATCGGCGCCGAGTTTCCGATCACCGAGGCCCAGGCCGCCCACGAACTCCTGGAATCCGGCGACGTATCCGGGAAAGTGATTCTGCGCGTTGATGTTTAGGCGATTTCAGCCCAGCGACGCCAGCGCGCGCACCAGCTGATCGATCTCCGCCGCGGTGTTGTAGTGCGCCAGCCCGATGGTCACCGCGCCGCCGATGTCGTTGACGCCGATGAGTTCGAGCACCCGCGAACTCACGTTCGCGATCGCCAGGATGCCGTTGTCGGCCAACCGCTGCACCACCCGCTCGGCGGGCACGTTGTCGATCGCGAAGCTGAGTACCGGGATCCGCACCTCGGGATTGCCGATCACGGTGACCGTCGGCAGCGACCGCAGTGACGTCAACAGGTACTCGAACAGCGCGCCCATGTGCACCGAGGCCGACTGCATCGACACCAAAAGCCGCTCGCGCCGCGATCCCTGCGCCGAATCCTCAAGGGAGGCAAGGTATTCGATGCTGGCCACCACCCCGGCCAGCATCCCGAACTGGTGCGATCCCAGCTCCAGGCGCGCCGCACCGCTCGCGTACGGGTTCAGCGACACCGAGCCGAACGCGTCGATGGTCGACGGGTCGCGGAACACCAGCGCCCCGATCGGCGGGCCGCCCCACGCCAGCGCGTTGACCGCCACCACGTCGGCATCGGTCTCGTCGAAGTCGAAAAGGCGGTAGGGCGCTGCCGCGGAGTGGTCGACGATCACCAGACCGCCGACCTCGTGCACCAGCTTGGTCACCTCGCTGAGTTCGGTGACCGTGCCCAGCGTCGACGACGCCGACGTGATCGCCACCAGTCGGGTCGGCCGGGTGACCAGCCCCTCCCACTGCCAGGAGGGCAGCTCCCCGGTCTCGATGTCGACCTCGGCCCACTTGACCTTCGCGCCGAACCGGTTGGCGGCGCGCAGCCACGGGGCGATGTTGGCCTCGTCGTCGAGGCGGCTGACCACCAGTTCGTAACCAAGCCCGACCCGGGCCGACGCGGCATCGGCCAGCGAGGTCAGCAGGACCGCACGGTCGGCGCCCAGCACGACACCGGCGGGGTCGGCGTTGACGAGATCGGCCACGGCCTGCCGGGCGGCGGCCAGGACGGCCGCGCTGCGCCGCGCGGCGGGGTGCGCGCTGGAGGTGGTGGGCATCGATCCACGGAACGCGGTGGACACGGCACGGCCCACGGAATCGGGCAGCAACATGCCGTTCTGGGCGTCCAAATGCACCCAGCCATCGCCCAGTGAGGGGTGCAGTCCGCGCACCCGGGCGACGTCGTATGCCATGCCAGACCACCTTAGTGCGCCTTGGAACTTCGCCGTTCCGCCCGAATTCGAGGCGTCCCGGCGGCTGCCCGACCTCGCTGTTGCCGCCCGCGTCTACACCGGCGCGGGCCATCTGCGCAGCCATACTAGTCGAGCCGCCGACAGTCGCGGAGCGCTACCGCTGTCATCGTTGCTGGTGAGGGGACTGGAGCACGCCAAGCATTGCCGCACCGGGAACACGAGTTTGCGGAAGTAGATTCGGCGACATCCAGGCGATCCGCACGCCGTGTAGATCCTTCGCATGTGCGCTTGCGCCGTCACTGGACAAATCGGGCGCGTGGGAGAAGATCTACGACGACAGCGAGGTCTCTCGTTCACGTGAGGCGGAGCCCGATCGCAATAAGTGAGAAATACTGGGGCACTCTTAGGGGCATGTCTATCAACAGCGACGACGACAACATCGAGGTCATCGGCGAGGGCGAGATCGAGGCAGAGCGCGGATCCGACGGCAAGTCGTTGTCCGACCTCGTCGAGCAGCCCGCGAAGGTGATGCGAATCGGCACGATGATCAAACAGCTGCTGGAGGAGGTGCGGGCGGCTCCGCTGGACGAGGCGAGCCGCGAACGGCTGCGCGATGTGCACCGCACCAGCATCCAGGAGCTTGAGGAGGGGCTGGCCCCCGAACTGCGCGACGAGCTGGAGCGGCTGACCCTCCCGTTCACCGAGGACGCCGTCCCGTCGGACGCCGAGCTGCGCATCGCCCAGGCTCAGCTGGTCGGCTGGCTGGAAGGCCTGTTCCACGGCATCCAGACCGCGCTGTTCGCCCAGCAGATGGCGGCCCGGCAGCAGCTCGAGCAGATGCGTCAGGGCGCCCTGCCACCCGGCATGGCGATGCCCGGTCAGCGTGGCGGCCAGGGACACGGCACCGGCCAGTACTTGTGAGAGCCGCGTGACCAGTAGCACCGAGCCCTACATCCAGACCCGCAACGCGTGGGTCGAGTTCCCGATCTTCGACGCCAAGACGCGGTCGTTGAAAAAGGCCTTCCTCGGCAAGGCCGGCGGGACGATCGGGCGCAACGCGTCCAACGTCGTCGTCATCGAGGCGTTGCGCGACATCACGATGTCGCTGAAGATGGGCGACCGGGTCGGCCTGGTCGGGCATAACGGGGCCGGCAAATCGACGTTGCTGCGGCTGTTGTCGGGCATCTACGAACCGACCCGGGGCGTGGCCACGGTGCGCGGCCGGGTGGCGCCGGTGTTCGATCTGGGCGTCGGGATGGACCCCGAGATCTCCGGCTTCGAGAACATCATCATCCGCGGGCTCTTTCTCGGGCAGACGCGGAAACAGATGATGAGCAAGATCGACGAGATCGCCGAGTTCACCGAACTCGGTGACTACCTGTCGATGCCGCTGCGCACATACTCCACCGGCATGCGGGTGCGGTTGGCCATGGGCGTGGTGACGAGCATCGATCCGGAGATTTTGCTGCTCGACGAGGGCATCGGGGCCGTCGATGCGGAGTTCCTCAAAAAAGCGCAGTCGCGGCTGGCCGACCTCGTCGCACGGTCAGGCATCCTGGTGTTCGCCAGCCACTCCAACGAGTTCCTGGCCCGCCTGTGCAACACCGCGATGTGGATCGACCACGGCACCATCAAGATGGAGGGCGAGATCGAGGACGTCGTCCGCGCCTACGAAGGCGAGGACGCCGCCCGGCACGTGCGCGAGGTGCTCGAGGAGAACGCGCGGGAGAACCGGTCTGCATGACCGAGAAAGTTGTTGCCGTCGTAGTCACCCATCGCCGTCCTGACGACCTGGCCAAGTCGCTGGACGCGCTGACCTCACAGACCAGGCGGCCCGATCACCTGATCGTGGTCGACAACGACGCCGACGATTACGTACGGGATCTTGTTGCCGGACAACCGATCCCGGCCACCTACCTGGGATCGAAGCGCAACCTCGGCGGCGCGGGCGGTTTCGCCCTCGGCATGCTGCACGCGCTGAGCCTGGGCGCGGACTGGATCTGGCTGGCCGACGACGACGGCCGGCCAGGGGACAACGAGGTGCTGGCCACCCTGCTGGCGTGCGCGACCGAGCACGGCCTGGCCGAGGTGTCTCCGATGGTGTGCAACCTCGACGACCCCGACCGGCTGGCCTTCCCGCTGCGCCGCGGCCTGAAGTGGCGCCGGCTGGTGAGCGAGCTGCAGGTGGACGGTCAGGGTGACCTGCTGCCCGGCATCGCGTCGTTGTTCAACGGGGCGCTGTTCCGCGCCTCGACCGTCGAGGCGGTGGGGGTGCCCGACCTGCGGCTGTTCATCCGCGGCGACGAGGTCGAACTGCACCGCAGGCTGGTTCGCTCGGGTCTGCCGTTCGGCACGTCCCTACTCACCAGCTACCTGCATCCCTGCGGCACAGAGGAATTCAAGCCGATCCTGGGAGGCCGGATGCACACCCAGTACCCCGACAACGACACCAAGCGCTTCTACACCTACCGCAACCGCGGCTTCGTGCTGTCGCAGCCCGGTTTGCGCAAACTGCTCCCCCAGGAGCTGCTTCGCTTCGGGTGGTACTTCCTGGTGTCCCGGCGCGACCCGGCTGGGTTCCGGGAGTGGATTCGCCTGCAGCGCTTGGGCCGACGCGAGAGATTCGGACCACACCAGGGCGAGCGAAAGTTCCAGGGCGAGCGAAGCGACGGGAAAAGCGAATGACGATCATGGATGCCGCCGCACAGTCCCGGACGTTGCGTCGGGCGTGGGGCGATCTGGTCGCCGGGTTCGGCAAGCGGGAGCTGTGGCTGCACCTGGGCTGGCAGGACATCAAACAGCGCTACCGGCGTTCGGTGCTGGGCCCGTTCTGGATCACCATCGCCACCGGAACCACCGCGGTCGCGATGGGCGGGCTGTACTCCATGCTGTTCAAATTGGAGCTGTCCGAACATCTTCCGTACGTGACACTCGGGCTGATCGTCTGGAACCTGATCAACGCCTCCATTCTTGAAGGCGCCGACGTCTTCGTCGCCAACGAGGGGTTGATCAAGCAGCTGCCGACCCCGCTGTCGGTGCACGTCTACCGGCTGGTGTGGCGGCAGATGCTGTTGTTCGCGCACAACATCATCATTTTCGTGATCATCGCGATCATCTATCCGAAGCCCTGGTCGTGGACCGACCTGGCCGTGATCCCGGCGCTGGTGTTGATCGCACTGAACTGCGTCTGGGTCGCACTGTGTTTCGGCATCCTGGCCACCCGATACCGCGACATCAGCCCGCTGCTCGGCAGCCTGGTGCAGCTGTTGTTTTTCATGACGCCGATCATCTGGAACGAGTCCACACTGCAGGCCCAGGGAGCGGGCGGGTGGGCCAAGATCGTCGAGCTCAATCCGCTGCTGCACTACCTGGACATCGTGCGCGCCCCGCTGCTGGGCGCCGACCAGGAGCTCCGGCACTGGGTGGTGGTGCTGGTGCTGACCGTCGTCGGCTGGGGCTTCGCCGCGCTGGCGATGCGCCAGTACCGCGCGCGGGTGCCCTACTGGGTGTGACGGTCAGCTGACCAGGGCGGTGCCGTCCGGTTCGGGACCGAAGACGAACCGCCGGCCCGTCATCGACTGTGGCGTGATGCGTACGAACCGCTCCTTCTGCGTCGCGATCCACGGGTAGAGCCCGGCACGGCGCGCCTCGGCGATCTCGTTGGAGGTCGACAGCAGGAGCGCCTTGCCCCGCACGATCACGCTCCAGCCCTCGACGGCGTTGTGATCGTCAGCCTCGAACAGCACGTACTCGTTGAGCGCGGCGGTCAGCAGTTTGGTGCCCTCGGCGGTCCGGAACAGCAGCGTGTGGTTCTGCACGACGAAGTTGACCGGGAAGATCTCGGTCCAGCCGTTCACGGTGGTCACCAGCCTGCCCAGTGACACGCTGCCGAGCTGCTGCCAGCTCTCGGTCTCGGTGAGCTCGGTGACCGGGGCGTCCGGGGTCGTTGTCGCGTCCATGGTTCCCATCGTCGCCGCCGCCGCGCGCCGCTCCTAGGGTCCAAAGGCACTTCCCCACCTCCGCCGAAATCGCATTCCACGCGGTGGTTTCGCGCGTCTTCCCGCGCTGGATGCGATCTCGGCGGACGTGCTCAGCGGACCCGATCTGATTGTCCGCTCAGCGGACGTCGACGTAGTAGACGCTGCCTGTGGTGGTGTTCTGGAAAGTGCGGTCGTAGCGGTAGTCGCGGACCGTGGAGCGGATGTCGCCGCCCTTGTGGATCCCGACCACACTGGCCTCACTGAGCGGGGCGTTCGACAGCCGGTTGACCACCACGCGGTGGCCCTGGGCTTCGAGCTGGCTGATCGTGGCATCGGCGTTTCCGCCCGAGGGGG
>NZ_JBQQCF010000041.1:0-47863 GCF_052245755.1 Mycobacterium sp. 4D054 | reverse complement strand
ACAGTCGTCACCATGACGACCACCGCGTCGCCGCGACGATTACCCCGTCACAATGCAGACCGACCCCCGAAATCACGTCTGCATCCACAGTGACGCCATCGTCTGCATCCTGAGCGACGGCCAACACTAGGTAGCCCGTTCGACGAAGCGACCTCCCCAGCCACGCTGGCGCACTTCGCGATCCCGGAGGAGAACTCAGTCGACCCGCACCGCAGGGCGCAGGTGGCATCGATGCGCCGCTGGGTTGACCCGAGACGTACAGATGAAGAAGTCCGCCGCACAGGTTGGCGCGCAACGACGGTTGACAAGTTCAGTGAAGCTGGCCGTCGTACTTCACTTCAACGGCGAAGTCATCACCTGCCGGCGGCCGTCCCAAGGTAGCCAGCATTGGCGCCGGAGCCTGCCGACGCGTCGCCACCCTGCCGCGATTCCCCACACCACCGAGGTTACGCATCCTGTCAGCGCCGGCATCGGTGCATTCGCTGGGCGGCCGTCGCCTTGTTTCCTGCGCGGCGCGATGGTCACCGCTTCCAGGGCCAGCGCAGTCTTACTTAGTGCGAGGCGTAGCGGCCCCCGCGCAGCAGTGGGACGCCGGCCGGATTCAGAAACGAGCGTTTGAGTTCGGAGATAGACCACTGCAAGTAGTGCGAAAGCGGCACCAGTGCGAGCAGGCTCAAAGTCGGATCAGGTGCCGCGGCGACGGGCCCACCTCCCACCCGCTTGAGCGTGCGGTAACCCCGCACCATGGCACTTACCTCGTAGCCTTCGGCCAAAGCGTCGACGCTCCAATCCATTTCAAGAAGCGGCAAGTCGAGATCCTCACGGATGTCATCGGCGAACAAGCCGATCAGATGCCTCTCCAACACGGCGGTATCGGCCACGAACAACAATGGGTGTTCGGCGTCGTCGTCGGCCTGGGTGAGTTCGAGTCGGTCCGCTCCGCGCCGTCGTATGAAGTACCGCGTCGGGGCGCCAGCCTCTGAGCGCAGCTGAAAATCGCCATCCTCGGCCACAGTGGTGACGTAGTGGGCCGTACTCGCCCAGCCCACACACTCGGCGCTTAGAACTACAGGAGCCCGCGGGTGAGGCGTCGCTGCGCTGTCCCTACCCACGCGGGTGAGCGTACGCACCCGCACGCCATGCAAACGCGCTCCTCTCGAAGCCGCGCCTAGATCGCTATACCGGGCTGTTCCTGCTCGCGCTCCACGCGCTGCTGGCGGCGCACAGAGGCACCCACTGTCGTTGCAAGCATCCGACCGTGGCCGATGACCTGTCGGGCTTCGGCGCGCTCGTCCTCGGTGACATCGCGGTGACGGGCGACCTGGCGCGCCTTGCTCACCGCCGACCGAGCTAGTTCTTGCCGGCGCTGAGAATCAGCGCTTCCTCGGGCCTCCGTGAGGGTCGACTGCGCCTCGCGAAGCAGACTTCGCGCAGCCAGTGCGAGAGCGGTGTCCATCACCGCCACCGCGCGGGCCCGATCAGCGTCACTGGTCGTGCTATCGACAGCCACCTGTGCCGCGGTGTCGGCAGCCGAGCGCGCGTACTGGCCCTGCCGGTGCCACTCGGCCTCAGACTGTGCTGTGCGCAAGTCGTTTTCGGCGTCCGCTAGACCACCGGGGAGGGAAGCTGTCATGTGACGGACCGTACGGAGGCGGGCGAATCTGAGTCCACCACCACAGGCAACTTCGCCGAAATTTCGCGTCGTAGCCGTCCCGGGGTCCCAGCGGCGCGCCTAGCCGTTGAGGTCGAGGATGCGGTGCGGCCTGCGACCGCCGCGGCTGTTGTTCGCGCCGAGTGGTTGGGGGCCTGGTTGCATGCAGGCCCCGCGCAGTGGGGTAACCAGCGGCGCGCCGCAGCCTTCAGTTTCGGGGTTTTCCGTAGCGCTCGACGCGGTGGAGGCGAGGGCGTCGGGAAACGAAAAGCCCTGACCAGAGGTGGTGTTCGGTACGGCGCATAAGGCAGGTAAGTAGGTCAAACCTGTTGCGAGACAATTGATTACACGGTAGACTGTTGCCTATAAGCAACATCAACCGAAAGGCAGTCCGATGAAGTCTCGCACCACCGAAACCCATGTCACTCCCGCCGCGTTGCTCACCCACACGATGGTCCGCATCCAGGGCGACCAGAACGGGGACATCGCCGTGTTCCACGCCTGCTCTCCCGAGGCTCGCCTGCGGTTGCAGTGGGGCGGCCTGCTGATGACCATGCTGTCCGCGCAGGCAGTTCAGGGAGTGTTGGAAGGGTTCTGCGCAGCTCGTGCGGCAATGACGCTGATTCCTCGGTCCATCCCGGCGCCCGTACCGGCCGCTGAGCCCTTCGCCGTGCCGACCGTTTCGATCGACTGGACGCGCCGACCGGCCTACGCGGTCGTCCCCCGCCAGGAGCTGTCGCGCGACCGTTCACGCCAACTCCGGTGGCTCGACCTGCACATGGGGCCGGTCACTTTTCAGATCCTCGACCAGGAAGGAGGCGTCAGCGCGGTGGAGCTGCTGACGACAGCTCACCGCACCGGGGCGCAGGTCTTCCTCGACGGCCCCGACTTCGCCGCCGACCCCCGTGACCGGGACTACACCCCGCCCAGCGGTTAGGGGTTATCCACAGCCTGCGAGAACCGGGTCTGTTTATCCACACCAGTGGAAGGCAGGCCCGGTTTTTTTGCCGTTCGGGGCGCACACTGTGGCCGAGGTACCCACGCCAAGGAGGCAGCGCTATGACCGCTCACTGGACAGTGACGACGACGACCGCGCGCCGGGTCGACGCGACGATTGGGTCGGCCCAGGACCACGACGTTGCAGTGACGGCGGTGTTGGCCGCCGCACTGGACGGGATCGAGGACGCGAGGACCGGTGCGTCCTCCGGTCTGCCCCGCTATGAACTTCGCGTCGACACCGAGCTGGTGGCCCTGATTCAGACCGGCACCGACGACGCTGGGCGTCCCGACCACGCAGAGTGCGCAACGCTGATTCAACGGATCGAGTCCTCACGTTGCCTCGGCGTATCGCCCTACTGAGCTGCCTCGGTCTGCAGGAGGGCCGCGGGCTCGACGCCTAGGCCGCGAGCCAGGTGAACCAGCACCACCACAGTCGGGCTCTTACGCCCGCCCTCGATGTGATTGAGATGCGGCCGGCCGATACCTGCCCGTTCGGCGAGCTGGGCCTGTGTCAGACCCACCGCGGTGCGGTGCTCGCGGATCGCGGCACCCAACGCCGCCAGGATCGCAGAACCGTCGTCGGTCGACGTTTCAGCTTCCATGGTCAGCTCCCTCCGATGGCGTTGCCCATAGGCTACACCGTCGCGGCGGGGTGAGTTGACCTCAGAACAGAACAGCATCGCTGGTCGCCTCCTGCCACCATTCGTCAAAACCGGGCCGCGCCTTGTCCTCCACCACTGCTGGGCAGACGACGAAGAAGTGTTCCAGGGAGGGCAATTCGGCACCGCGGGCCCGCAGTACGTGACGCGTGATGCCATCCGGCCCGTCATGACGATCGCCGGGCTGAGCCGCCAGCTGCCTCGTCATCTGCTCGCGGGTGCCATGGGACACGGCGCGTACTGAACGCGCGGTGATGCCACGCCCGTGAGGTCGCTTGGACGAGCGGCGCGTCAGCCGGCGAACCTCGTAGACGGCGTGAGGCTTGTCCGCCAGCAGCGCCTGGTACTGCATCTGGACCTCGGTCAGACCGGCGGCGTCCACCAATTCCGCCGCCGAGCCACCGGCAATCAGGGTCTGTCGTTCGTTAAGGCTGCGGGCAACGAACTCGAGGAACAAGGCCTGGGCTCCGGCCTGCGGCTCGCGACGGTAGCGCTCGACGAGGGCCTGCCGACCCGAGGCTGTAGCCATCGCGAACGGACAGAAACCGCAGGCTGATTTCGACCACCGCCGGCCGGTCGCTTCGGCGATGAAGTCCGCGCACCGCGTCCGATCCCAACCCCACTCCACGAGCGGGTACCACCCTGTCCGGCGTTCGGTGTTGAACACCGCATCTTTTGCCGCCCGCGCCCGCTCACCGGCTTCAAAGCCCAGCACGTGGCGATACCGACGCCCCCCGGTCACCGACGCGATGACCGGATCCAGGCAATTTCCCTTCGCATGGACCGAGCACATGCGGGCCCCCCCGAGTTGGGGAAGCGTTCCGGCCGAGAGCATTTCGTCGGACAGCCTGTAGCCCTCGACGCATAGCCGCTGCGGTGCGGTGGAGTCGTCGAGCACGACAACGCCTTCCCCGCCGGCGGTCGTCTTGCGCTGCGTGCGGCCAACCTGAATGAACCGCACACCATGGCGTCGCAGCGCGGGAAGCACAGCCTCCTCGACGTCGCGCAGGGTCTGCTCGAACTCATCCCCGGTGTGGGCGGTGATGACGATCAGGTCCCGGAGATCGAAGTCCCGGCTCGACGGGTCGGTCAGCCAGCGCAGCAAGATCGCCGTGCTTATGTAAACAGTCAAGCTGTCGCAGAAGGAACGGTGTCGCAGGGCGGCGGCGCCTCGGTGGAACCTACCTCGGGATTCTCCAAGGGCGGGCCTGGTGTGAATGGCGATTTTCCAGCCGGCCCCTGGTGATCGCTGCGGAGTCGGAGCTCTGTTCGTCGGACTGATGCCAGTGGCCGAGCGTCGTCGCCGGCGCCGAAGTCCTCGCGTCAGCGCCTCTTCTCTTGGTGGTGGCGATGGTCGGTCAGACCGGCTCGGCCGATCAGAGCGGCAGCGACGAGCAGTGCAGCCCCTGCGGCGTAGACGGCGGTGATCCCTGCCGCATCAGCCAGCCACCCACCCAGCCCGAGGGAGGCCAGGCGGCCGAGTTGCCAGATCAGATCGAAGGCGGCGAAGACCCGGCCGCGTGCGGCGGGTGGGGTTTCGGCCTGCAGCAGCGAGTTGAAGGTGACTGCGCCGGCAGAGGTGCCCCCGCCGTAGCCGGCCAGGCTGCCCAACGCCACCACCGGGACGCGGACACTCGCAAGGACGGCATCTACGGCGGCGCGCAACAGATAGGGTCCGAAAATGAACGCGGGTTTGCGAGGATCGGTGATCAGCCGGGTCAGCAGTAACGGGCCTGCTGCGGCGCCCACGCCGATGCAGGCCAGCGCGATTCCGTATCCGGCGGGGCCCCTGCCCAGGCGCTCGCGGATCAACACAACCAGCAGGGCACTGGTCGCTCCGGCCGACAACGCCGCCAGGGCCTGACCAGCGGCCAAGGCTCGCAGCACCCGGTGCCCGGCCAGCACCCTGATGCCGTCTCGGGCCTGATGCCACCAGGCGGCACGGGCCGCATCGGCTGCCGGGCGCAGCAGGTGCAGGCGGGACAGCAGCAGCGCCGAGACGGCGAAGCTCGCTGCGTTCACCCAGAACGCCAGGCCATAGCCGACGGTCGCGACCACGGCACCCGCAGCCGGGGCGAGCACGATCTGGGAGAGCACCGCGGCGGTCCAGATCCCCGAGTTCCCGGCGATCAACTCCTCCTCGTTCACCAGCGCGGGCAGCGCGGCACTGGCGGCCGGATTGAACAACGCCGACGCTGCGGACATGGCGAACGCCACCGCGTAGATGCCCGGCACCGAGCCGGCGACCAGCGGTAGCCCCGCAGCCACCAGCACGCGCGCCAAGTCGGCAACCACCATGACCCGCACCGGCGAGAACCAGTCGACTGCCACCCCAGCGAACGGTGCCAGCAGCAGCACCGGGACGATCTCCGCGACGATCACCCCGGCCACACCGAGCCCGGAGCCGGTGCGGTCCCACACCAGCAGGCCCAACGCCACGGTGGCGAACGCGTCACCCCAGGCAGAAGCGGTGCGCGCCGCCCACAACCGGCGGTAACCAGGATGGGAGAACACCTGGCGCAGCCCGGTGCCCGCACGTCCTGGCTGGCCGCGGCTCAGCGGACTTTCTCCATGGTGTGCCCGCAGCAACAGGTGGGGTTGCGGTCGCGACCGTGGCCTGGGACGGCGCCCTTGGTGACGGTCATCTCACATCCGCGCTCCGGGTCCGGGCGCCGGTACACCTCGCACTCGACTATTGCCATGACCTGCGCCTCCCTTCGGTTTCCGGTCCTACACTGGAGACGCTAAAACCTTCACCCCAGGTGAAGGTCAAGGCGAGCGGCCGGGACGCGAAGGAGGCAGACGATGGCCCAGGCGATGACCGTCGGGCGGGCCGCCCAGGCGGCCGGGCTCACCCGTAAGGCCGTGCGCTTGTATGAGGAGCGCGGCCTGCTGCCGCCCGCCCAGCGCACTGCGGCCGGGTACCGCCTTTACAACCAGGACGACGTCGACACCCTCACCTTCATCCGCCGCGCCCGCGCCCTGGACCTCCCCCTGGACGACATCGGCACCATCCTCACCCTCCGCCGCGCCGGTCCCACCCCGTGCGGAGCCGTACGGGATCTACTCGACGCCCGGATCGCGGAGATCGACAACACCATTACCGAATTGCTGGCGCTGCGTGCGAGCCTCACCGCCAGTCGGGACACCGCCGTGGCAGCCGATACCGAGTCGGAACCGAACAGATCGATCTGCCCGATCATCGAACGGTGAAGTAGCCGCTCAAGGACCCTCATGTCTCACTGAACTCTTGATGGCCGCGTTGCGAACTGGCGGTAGCCGAGCCTTTGCGGAATGGCCACTCGTTGCGGCAAATGTCCAGTCAGACTGGGCCGACCGATCATCGGACGGCTGAGCGGCGTTCGATAAAAGACTGTGTTGTGCCAGACGCCGCCCCGCTGGGCGATGCGTTCGCGGATGCCGACGGTTCAGCAACCGGCGGCGTGGTGCGGGGCGATGCTTGCGCGATTCTCCGTGAAGATGGAGGCATGCAGAGTCCGCAGCCCTGCGTCGTCGACTGTGGTGGTTTGCTTCTACAGCAAGGCTTTGCCGCCTGCCGGACTCCCATGGGGACAATCCGGCCGCCTCGGGCTCGCATCGTAGAGGCCCGCGTGCCAGTTGGATCCCGGCAGGCAGGTCACCTGCTACCGGGTCCTCCTACCTGGTCCGCATTTTCTTCGGGCTGTGGCCTGGGTGCGCAGCAGTCGTCGGCGGTGTCGGTGGTGGTGTGGCGGCGTTCGCGGCGGGTGAGGGTGGCGATCGCGGTGACGAGGATGAGGCCGAGTGCGGTGATGGCGATCGCAAGTTGGTGTCCGGTGATCCAGGCTGACACGGTGCCGACGACGCCGGTGAGTGCGCCGATGCCGGGGTGCCCGCCGAGTAGTTGTGGCAGCCAGTAAAGGAGTAGGTAGCCGCCGGAAAGGGCAAGCACGGCGCCGGTGATGCGGTTCATGTGGGGCAGCAGCCGTCGGAGGAACCGGTTGATCAGGCCGCTGGCGAATGCGGCGAATAGCGCGAGGGACAGCAGCAGGGTGGCGGAGCCGGCGGCGTAGGCGGCGAATACGACCAGGACGCCGGAGATGTTGGTGCTGGCCAGGGCTTGGGTGACGACCGCGAGCAGCACCGCGAGCGTGCAGGAGGCGGAGGCCAGTGCGTACCCGGCGCCGAAGGCCACCATGCCTCTGGGCCCCTGCCGCGGGGTGCCGGAACGGCGGGTGGGTAGCCGCAGCGGCAGGTGTCCGCCGGCGACCATGGCCAGGCCGCCCACGGCCAGGATCGCGCCGAGCGCGGCGGCCAGCCACGGGATGACACCGGTCAGGGAACGCAAGCCGAGGGCGAGTAGTAGTCCGATGGCGGTGAAGGTGCCGGCGAACCCGGCGGTCAGCGCGAGCCCGGCGCGCAGGCCACCGGCCAGCCGGGACAAAGCGCCGGGCCGCGCGTCCGCCTGGCCGTCGCCGGTGTCGACGGCGTAGGCGAGGAAGGCGGGCAGTACGGCGAAGCCGCAGGGGTTGACCGGGGCGAGCATCCCGGCGCCGAAGGCGAGCGCCAACAGCGGGCCGATCACGCGCTCACCTTGGCCAGTTCGGCACGGATCTGATCGGCGGTGGGCTCGACAGCGCGGAACACCGGTTTGCCGGAGGCGTCCAGCACGACGGCGGTGGACAGCTGAGTGACCTGGTAGGCGCTGATCAGGGTGGCGTTGCTGTCGCTGGCGTAGGCAAGGCTGGTGGCCTGGTTGGCGGTGAGGAAGTCTGTGATGTCCTGCTCGGTTTCGCCGGGGCCGATGTCGACGGCGACGAAGTTCGCCTTCGTGCCGACCGCCTGCTGGACCTGGGCGAGGGTGTGGGTGGCCGGACCGCAACCGCCGCACCCGACGGAGAAGAAGAACAGCACGCTGGGCCGCGAGCCGGGCACCGCGACCTGCACGCCCTGCAGGGTTCGGGCGGTGAACGCTCCCGCAGCGGCAGTGGTCCCGGCCTTTGCGCTGCCGTCGGCAGCGGGTGGGGACGCGGTCTGCTTGCTCGACGGGGAAAACGCCGAATACAGCACGACGGAGATCCCGACGACGGCGATAACGGTCAGCGCGATCGTGACGAGTCGTCGACGAGAGCGAAGCGCGGCAGGTCCGGTCGGGGCGGGTGCGTCAGGCATGGGTCAGGACTCCTGGTTGGGGTGGGAGGACTCGTGTGGCCGATCGGGCTGGTCGCGGGCGGGTGGCACGGGCGGGCAGCACGAGTTGTCTCGGGTGGCACCGTGTCGGGTGACGCGCCGGCGCGCGAACCGCGTCACCGCGGCGAGGACCACCACGACGGCGGTGCCGATGACCCAGGGGTTGCCCAGTACCGAGCCCACCGCGCCAAGGGCTCCGGCGGCGATCAGCACCGGCAGGCCGCAACACACGATGGGGACCAGGAGGAAACCGGCGGCGGCGAGCGCGGTGCGCTTGCTCTCGGAGCCGGGGTTGGTCGACATGGAGGCGGTCTCCTCGGCTGGTCAGGCGTTCGGGGCGGTGATGCGCATGCACGCGGCGAGGGCGGCGGCGTTGTCCGCGGCCAGCGAGCGCGCCAGCAGCACCAGTTCCGCGACGCGGGGGTCGGTGACCCGGTAGTAGGCGAAGCGGCCTTGGCGGCGCAGCTGCACGTAGCCGCAGTCGGACAGGCAGGCCAAGTGACTGGACACCCGGCCCTGGGACAGGCCGATGTGCGTGACGCATTCGCCCACGGCGTGTTCCTCGTGCAGCAGGAACTCCAGCAGCCGCAGCCGGGCGGGGTCGCCGAGGGCGCGGAAGAATTTCGCCATCATCTCCACCCCGTTCGGCTCGGTGGGCAGCAGCGTGCTGCTGCGTTCGGAAGCGTCGGCCACGGTCGCCGTCCTCACATCGAGTGTCTGTCGTATCCGGATGTACGAATCTTAGGTTAGCATCTATGCATCCGGGAAGACGAATATGTCAGTGGGAGGAGATCGCTGGTGCGGTACGACTTGGCGGTGATCGGTTCGGGTGGGGGTGCGTTCGCGGCGGCGATCGCGGCCCGCGGCAAGGGCAAGAGCGTGGTGATGATCGAGCGCGGCACCGTTGGCGGGACGTGCGTCAACGTCGGCTGTGTGCCGTCGAAGGCACTGCTGGCCGCGGCCGAGGCCCGCCATGTGGCGCTGGACCAGCACTTTCCGGGGATTTCCACCAGCGCGGGCCCGGTGGACGCCGCCGCGCTGATCGGTGGCAAGGACACGCTGGTGGCAGGGTTGCGGGCGGAGAAGTACGTCGACCTGGCCGCCGAGTACGGGTGGGAGATCCTGCCCGGCGAGGCCCGGTTCATCGAGGGACCGGCGCTGGAGGTGAACCTGCATGACGGCGGCCACGTCCGGGTCGAGGCCGAGCACTACCTGATCGCCACCGGCTCCACCCCGCGTACCGACGGCCTCGACGGAGCCGACCGGGTGGACTACCTGACCTCGACCACCGCGATGGAGCAGACCGAACTGCCCGAGTCGTTGGTCGTCGTCGGCGGCGGCTACGTCGGGCTGGAGCAGGCGCAACTGTTCGCCCACCTCGGCGTCCGAGTGAGCATCGTGGGCCGATTCGCCCCGCACACCGAACCGGAACTCGCCGGCCTGCTGGCCGGGGTGTTCGCTGACGACGGCATCGCCGTGATCGCCGAGCGCGCCACTGAGGTTGAGGCCGATGGTTCGGGCGTCGTCGTCACCGCCGGTGGGCAGCGGGTGACTGGGCAGCGGCTGCTGCTCGCGACTGGGCGGAACCCGGTCACCGCCGGGCTCAATCTCGACGCGGTGGGCGTGAAGACCGGGCATCGCGGGGAGGTGGTCGTCGACGAGTATCTGCGCACCGACAACCCGCGCGTCTGGGCGGCCGGGGACGTCACCGGGCACCCGCAGTACGTCTACGTCGCCGGGGCCCATGGCAGCGTCGTGGTCGACAACGCCTTCGGCGACGCCGGGCGCACCCTGGACTACCATCACCTGCCCGCGGTCACCTTCACCACGCCCAGTCTCGCCTCCGCCGGGCTGACCGACGTCCAAGCGGTGGAGCAGGGCTACGCCTGTAAGTGCCGGGTGCTGCCGCTGGAGTACGTGCCGCGGGCGCTGGTCAACCGCGACACCCGCGGCGCGATCAAGCTCGTCGCCGAACAAGGCTCCGGGCGGCTGCTCGGCGCGCACGTGCTCGCCGCGGGCGCCGGGGACGTCATCGCCACCGCTGTCTATGCGCTGGCAAACCAGATGACGGTGCACGAGATGGCCGACCTGTGGTGCCCCTATCTGACGATGGCGGAGGGCATCAAACTCGCCGCCCAAACCTTCACCCGCGACGTGTCCAAACTCTCCTGCTGCGCCTCCTGAAACCCTGCTCTCGGAAGGACAATCCCGATGACGAATGACCTGGACACCGTGGTGTCCACTATGGATAGTGTCTTCTCCCGCCAGGACAGCCCGGCCGGATGGCTATGGCAGCCGCTGTTGCGGCAACTGGCCCGCGGCGAACCCCTCACGATTGCCGACCTCGCGGCCGCCACCGGCCGCGCCGGTGACGAGGTTGCGCAGGCGGTGGGCCGACTGCGCGACACCGAATACGACGACGCCGGACGGATCGTCGGCTACGGCATCACGCTGCGCCCGACCCCGCACCGTTTCACCGTCGACGGCCACCAGCTCTACACCTGGTGTGCCCTGGACACCCTCATCTTCCCCGCCACCCTCGGCCAATCCGCCCAGGTTGAATCCCCCTGCCACAGCACCGGTGCCCCGATACGGCTCACCGTCGAGCCCGACCGAGTCAGGGATGTCGAGCCCCAGACCGCGATGGTCTCCATCGTCACGCCTGACGACTTGGTCTCCGTACGGGCTTCCTTCTGCAACCACGTGCACTTCTTCGCCGACGCCGACGCCGCGGCGCCCTGGCTCGCTGAGCACCCCGGCGGATCGGTCCTCCCAGTCGCCGACGCTTATCAACTCGGCCGGCAGCTGGACGCCGCTCAATCCGAGGAGCCCGAGCCCGGCGGGTGCTGCTGACGCCCACCTGCGCCGCCCGAACCGCCATCACCGAGAAGGGACAGCCACTGTGAGTACGGACTTCGATGTAATCGTGATCGGCGCCGGACCGGGCGGCGAGACCGCCGCCTCGCGCCTGCACGCGGGCGGACGGCGGGTCGCGTTGATCGAGCAGGAACTGATCGGCGGGGAGTGCGCCTACTGGGCGTGTATCCCGTCCAAAACCTTGCTGCGCCCACCCGAGGCCCGCGCCGAAGCCGCCCACGCGGCCGGCCTGTCCACTCCGGCGCAGAACTGGGCGGCACTGCGAGACTACCGCGACTACATGATCCGCCACCTCGACGACACAGAGCAGGTCACCGGATACGAGAAGCAGGGCGTCACGGTTATCAAGGCCACCGCAGCCCTGGTGGGCCGGGACCCGTGGCGGGTACGGGCCGGTGGCCGGGAACTCACCGCCGAGCACGTGGTGATCGCCACCGGCTCCGACGCGATCCACCCACCCATCGAGGGCCTGGACGAGGTCAGCGTATGGACCAACCGGGAAGCTACCACCCTGCGCGAGATCCCCGAGCGGATCGTGATGATCGGCGGCAGCGCCGTCGGGATCGAACTCGGCCAATTCCTCGCTCGCATGGGCGCTCGGGTCACCCTGATCCAGCGCGGCGACCGGCTGCTGGACCGGGAAGACCCCCGTGTCGGGGACATCGTCGCCACCCACCTGCGCGCCGACGGCATCGACGTCCGTCTCGGCCGGCAGGCCACCGCCGCGCGCCGCGACGGCGCCGATACGGTGATCGACCTCGACGACGGCACCACCGTGCGCACCGACGTCGTCGTGCTCGGCACCGGACGCCGCCCCCGCACCCACGGGCTCGGCCTGGAGACTGTCGGGGTCACACCGGACCCGCGCGGCGCGCTGGAGGTCGACGAGCACTGCCGCGTCACCGCCGGCCTCTGGGCGCTCGGCGACGTCACCGGGGTCGCGCTGTTCACCCACGTCGCCATGTACCAAGGACGGGTCGTGGCCGACAACATCCTCGGCACACCCCGCCAAACCACCTACAGCGGCATCCCCCGCGTCGTGTTCGCCCAACCCGAGATCGCCGCTGTCGGCCTGACCACCGACCAAGCCCGCCAGCGTGGCCTCGACATCGCCACCACCGAACTCGACCTCGCCGACTCGATCGCGCGACCCTGGACTTACGAAACCGACCCCGACGGCACCCTCGGTCTCATCGCCGACCGCACCCAGCGGACGCTCATCGGGGCCTGGGCCATCGCACCCCAAGCCGGGGAATGGATCCACACCGCCGCCCTCGCCATCCGCGCCCAGATCTCCATCGACACCCTGCTCGACGGCGTCGCCCAATTCCCGACCTACACCGAGGCGTACCTCGCCGCCCTCGAACAGCTCGCCATCTAGAAACCGCCCGGCCGCTCTCGGTGTCACAGCGTCGGTGGACGGGGGTCACCTCCGGGTGTGAAGCGAGATCACGTCGGGATCGTGGTGCGCCAGATGTCGGATCTGGTCCTCCAACTCCGAGTTGCGCAGGGCGAGGACCTGGATCTGGTTGGCGTAGACCCTGATCGTCTCCTCCAGTTCCCGCACGGTGGCGGCGTGGTCGCTGGCGGTCTGTTTGCGTTCCCGCTTGAGGGCGGTGATCTCCTCGCGCAGCGCGACGAGTTCAGGTTGCTGGGCTTCTCGATTCGCTTGTGCCGCAACAACGGCGTCCTTGAACTCCGGAGGCGAGCGGTAGAACGAGTCGCGGCCCACACCGGCTTCCCGGCACAGGTTGGAGACCGTCAGCTCGCCGTCGGTCACAGTCGGCTGACCGGCGAGCAGCCGGGTCAGCGCCTGCTCCAGGCGGACTTGGGTAGCGACGCGGGTCACGCCTGCGCCTCCTCGCTGTCGAGATCACCGATGAGCTGGTCGAGCTCGGTGATGTAGCCGGTGAGCGCGACCTGCTGGAGTTTCGGGACCGGACCGGCTTTCTCGCAGGACGCCTGGAGATCCAGGGCCTGATTGCGGGCGGCGGCCAGCCGGGGCCGGTGCACTGTGGACCGTCGGGCGTTCGGACAGCGCAGGCACATGTTGTGCTGCGGAACGGGCTGCCCGACGACCTTGGCTCGCTTGACACAGACCGCGGTCGCCGCGTTGAAGAAGCAGTCGTTGAGCACGCCGGGATGCAGCGTCTTGGTGAGATGCCGAAGCATCGTCCGCAGCCGCAGCTCGTCGGACACGACGCCGGGGAGATCACCCAGCTCGCGCCGAATGCGCTGGAACTCGGCGTTGATCCGCTCGGCCGCCCCACCGCCGGACTGGGCGCCGGTGTTCCAATCCCGGTAAAGATCCTCCACGTAGTCGAGCATGGCGACCGCCTCCTCGGCGGCGACCTCGGCGGCGAACCCAGAGGCTGAGGTCCCGGCATAGCCCTCGAACATGGTCACCTTGGCGTGGTGGTACTGCCGGGCACCGGCGACCACACCGAAGGGCTGGTGTGCGATATGCCAGGCCAGACTCCGCCGGAACTGCCGGGTGGTGAACACCCACTGCTGTTCCCCGTCGGCGGGGACGAACGGTTCGGCCACCCCGTCGGACGATTGGGTACCGAACAGCTCGTTGACGTGGTCCCGGAAACCACCGAGGCGCTCGGTGAGCTTGTTCGCCAGCCGTGGCTTGCTGGCGGGCCAGAGCCGGTAACCGAACAGATGCGTGGGGTCGTCGTTGATCTGCAGCAGGACGTCGATCGCCTCGTGAACGGCGTCGAGCACGACCCACTCGGCCTCGTCACCGGTGAGCTTGCGGCCCTTGAAGACCCGGCCGCGCAGCTTGTAGCGGGTCCGGCCGTCAACGGCGGTGGTGGTGGTGACAGCGCAGTCCCGCGCCAGCTCCAGGACTTCCATGTCCCGAAGTCCTGACAAGTAAGCCACCAGCACCCAGCAGGCGGTGCGCAGGTGGTGCAGTTCGTCATGCAGGCTGCGGTGATTCAGCCGCCCTCGCCAGGGTCGCCCGGTGTCCGGCCACGTCGAGATCGGCGTGTCCAGACCACCCTCTTCGTAGCCGATCTCGGCGCCGATCTGCTCCATCAGCCGTGTCGGATGCCCCTGGAAGCTGTTGGTTCCGCTCATCAGGGCGACGAGAGCGGCGTTCGGGGCTTGCACGACGCCGTCGACAACCGGCGCGGTCGGGCGCTGGGCCAGGCAGTACAGCGGCAGTGCGGGAACACCTCGCCCCTCCTGACGGCGGCGGTCCAGGAACGCCTCGATCTTGGTGACAGCCTCGCCATGCCGGCACCGGCCGCCTGCTCGGGCCTGCTCCAGGTCGGCGATTTCCCGCTGGGCGGCCAGGAGGTCCCGGCTGGCGGTCTGGACGTAGAACAGGGCGGCGCGCAGCAGTGGAGCCATGATCGGCTCGGGGATGCGCGGGGTGCTGTTCTCCTCGTCCGGTCGCCGCCCGGCGACCTGGGTGGCCGGGCGGCCCTTCCAGGGCACGACGGTGAGGCGGTCCGCGGTCAGGTACGGGCTGTGCGCCTCCAGGTGCTGGATGACGCCGATCCGGACAGCCAGCGTGTTTGGCACACAGGTCTCACGCCAGACGCGTGCGGTCGCGTCCAGGTGGGATTGGCGGGCCTGCGCCAAGCGCGTCACGCCCTGCTTGCCGAGCTCGGTAAACAGTTGACGCACGATGATGAAGTCCTTGTAGGTGTTGGTGATTTTCATCGGTCGGGCGGTCCGCGATCCGTAGGACAGCGGGACCACGCGGTGGATGCGGGAGTAGATGAACTCCTTGGCCGTGAGCATCGCGATCTCGTCGGGCAGCTCGGTGAAGTCCAGCCGGAGGTAGCCGTTGCTGCGGGGCGCGAACGGTCGGAAATCCCAGATGTCGTCGCTGAACCGGGGGCCGCGGCCAGTTGTCTCGGTGGTCAAGGACTCGGGCAGCACCCAGGGATCGGCCGATGGCTCCGGCGCGGCGGACGGGCGCGGTGCGGGGGCGCGGGTCACGCGACGGCCTCCCAGAACTCGGGCGGCAGCAGCAACCGTGCCCCACCGCTTTCGGCGATCGTCTGGGCGGTGGTGATCTGCTCGTCTCGGAACTTGGCCCGGATGCCGCGCACGATCCGGTCCCACGCCAGGCCGTAGCGCACGTTCCACTCGCTGACGGGGTACTCCTCCCGCTGGCGCTCGATGAAGTCCAGGAAGGTCAGAACCTGCGGCAGGTGCCGGGTGGTGAACACCGCGTTCGGGCACTCCAGGCAGCCCCACAACGACACCGGGCACGGCTTGCCCTTCGCCCCGAAAGGCGAGTCGTAGAAGTCGCGGCAGGAGGCCAGGAACACGTCGCTCTCGCGCGACAGCAGCGCCTGCACCTGCTCGGGTGGCAGGTCCCCTTCTCCGGCATCGAGGCGGGTGCCGTCCTCGTCGAGTACCACCGGCGGCGGCAGCGCGACGTCCAGCGCTTCGCGCAGGCCGTTCTCCACGGCTTGGTCGTGCAGCTCGTCGTGGGCGGGGATGTTTGCGTAGTGGTTTGCGGCGACGTCGGCGGTGTGGCCCTGGGTGAAGTCGGCGAGCACGCCGGTGGCTTTGAGGTATTGCTGGGACTTGTAGGTCTTGCGCAGCCGCCGCAGATCCAGCCGCACCGGCGTTCCGTCAGCGTCGGTCATCTGGTCGATGCCGTGTCGTTTCTGCCAGTTGTCCACGTGACCCCAAGGACCCTGCCCGCCGAGCGGGAAGGAGTCCCGCAGGCCCTTGTCTCCGTAGTCGACCCACAAATCGGTGCTGCCACTAAACTCGCGGGCTCGCGCGGTGAGCCGCAGCGCCAGTCGGATCAGACCGCCGGGATGGTGCAGGGCACCGCCATCGCTGACCCGCATGGACTTAGAGATCCGGCGACCGTGCGCGCGCCGCTTGACATAGTTGACACTCACGAACCCGCGGGCCGGGTTGGTCAAGCAGTCGGCCTGCAACCGCTTGGCGCACTCCGGCTCAAGCCCGGTCATGCAGATCAGCAGGATCAGGAACACGACGTTGTCCTCCCGAGTGAGGATGAGCGCCGCGTTGAGCGGGCGCCCGTTGCCCAGCCTCTTGCCGACCAGGGGCCGCAGGAACTGCATCGTGACAGGCCCGTGACGGGCGATGTGCCACAGCACGTTCTCGATCACATCCCAACCGCCGACGTTCGGGTCCTGGCCCGTCGCGGCTCGGGCTTCGCCATCCTGTATTCGGCGCGCGATCGCGCGGACATCCGCCAGCGCGGCGTTCCTGATCGCCTCGAACACGTTCTGCGGGTAGGCATCCAAGGGTCTCGTCTGACGGGCACGGGTTTCCCGTCCGAGGAACCTCAGCCGGATAGCCAGGTCGGGATCGAACGTCGTGGGGCTGGCGTCGAACGCCACGCGGAGCAGCCGGACCACCACACCGATGCTGATGCGCGGCTGGTCACTGTCCGGTCCGTACTCGGCGATCAGCGCCTGCTCGAACGCGTCGATGTGCTCGGCCTCCAGGTCACTGAACTCGACCTCGGTGGCGTTCTGCGGTTCGGCTCCAGTGATGAACCGCACGAACTTCCGCACCGAGAACAGGTTCACCTTGAACGCCTGGTAACTCGATTCGGGTCCGTCGGCGGCCACCGTGCGCAGCGTCGCGGCAAGCTGGCGGGTCAACCGCGGGCATGGCCACGCGGACATGTCGAACGTGCGGTCGGCGCCATCCAGGTGCAGCCGGAGCACCAGCGGACCGATGTCCGGGACAGGAGCGGGTTGCGCGGGCATCTGCTCCTCGGTCGGGAAAGCCGCCCAGCGGCCACGGCGACCGGAGCCGGCACCCTCGGTGCGGTTCACGCGGCAGCACCATCCTCAAGCCGGACCCTGCTCAGCGCTTCGGCTTGTTCATCCCATTCGCGCAGCGCGGACAGCACGATCTCCTGCGCCTCGTCCAGGACGTCGAGGTAGACGAAGACCGTCTCGCGCTGGCGATGGCCGAGCAGTAGCTGCAACTTGCGCAGCGGGTCGCCGACCAGCAGCCGTTTCACCTGCTGGCTCATCAGGGTCTCGCCGGGCTCCATGCGCAACGCGCGGACGGTCTGGCGCAGCAGCAGCCCGAGCATGTGCACGGCGAATGTGTGACGCAGGGCGTGCGGATGGACCACCAGGTCCAGGCCGAACCGGGCGCACCGTTCGTTGGCTCGCCGAAACACCGCCTGCCACGTCGACCGCGACAGCGGCAAGCCGTCCTCACCGAGCCACAGCCACAACGGACCACCCGGACCGTCGTCGCCGACCCGGCACAGTCGCTGCCGTTCCTCGATCGTCACCCGCGAGTACGGCCGCGAGCGGCCATCCTCGACGAGCGTCAGCGCAGTCTTGCCGGCGGAGCGAACTCCCATCCAGGCGTCCGTACACCCGTAAGCCCCGGCCGCCCGGCGGCGCTCGACCAGTTCGTCGCGTTCGATGTCGACGTAGTGGTGCAGGTCGCGCAGCACGCGGCGCGACACGAAAACCGTCCTCGGCCGGCTGCGCTTGGTGATCGTCGCGGGCAGGTTCAGGTCTCCGGTCAGCCGCCGCTGCGCCAGCGGCGGTACCTCGGTGACCAGGAGGCTCGACGCCTCTCTCAGCCGCATCCCGGTGCAGACCAACAGGTCGGCGAACACCGCGTTGCGCTCGCCGTGCCGACCGCGCCAACTCGGGTCCGGCGAGCCGTCGGGTAGTTGGCCACGCAACCCGACGTCCCGCCACACCAGGTAGTCCTCGTAGGCCAGGAACCGCACCGGCCCGGCGCTGTCCTCGACCTCGCGCTCGGCATTGAACAGCACCCGTACCAGCCCGCGGGGCGTCAACACCGTCTTCTCCACCATGCGGAACGGCTGGGCCTCGATCAGCTCCTCGTGTATCGCCCACTTGACCCACTTGTCTAGCGCCGCGATGAACCTGTTCCAGGTCGACGCGGACACCGTGAAGCCCTTGGTCCGCCGCCGCGCCCGCTTGTAGGCGCGCAGATCGTCCTGGCCGGCGTCCCAGATGGACCGTCCACCACGGTGCTCGTGGAGGAAGCGGCCGAACAACATCAGATCACGCGCGTACGCCTCTCTCGTGTGTTCCGAGCGCACACCCCACCCGTCCAACTCGCGCACGAACCGGTTCAACTCCAGGTCGTACGAGCCGTCGGGGCCGAGTAGGAACGGCAGCCCGTCGCCTACACCGGCACGACGCAGCACCTGGGCTTCGTCACCGCCGAGCCCAGGTGCGCCGAGCGCTCTCACCGGTGACGTCTTGTACATGAGCAAGGTTGAGATCCTCCGGGATCTGAACACGCCAAACACAGCGAAGCTGGCGTTGGCTAGGGACCTCTGCGACAGCAGAGAAGTGTCACCATAACGGTCGAGTCGACGCCCATGCCGTAACTCATCACCACGGTTGTGCCGCAGTCGGTTTCGGCGATGCCAGGTAGCTGGTTGTCGTTCAGGGCCATCGGATTTCAGTGCTCCTCGTTGAACCAACGTGTTGCCTATAGGCTACATCATGGTGTAGCCTATAGGCAACAGGTTCGAACAACTGAGAAAGGACACCTGATGACAACCACCACCACCACTCCCGAGCTGCTTCACCTGGACCCGACCACCATCGAAATCGGCGAGAACGTTCGCCTAGATCCCCGCCTGGATCGCGACTTCCTGGCATCCATCGAGGCCCACGGAGTTCTCGCGCCGGTGACGGCGGTGCGCCTGGCAGACGGCAGCGTGGCCCTGCGAGATGGACAGCGCCGCACCCAAGCTGCGCGCCAGCTGGGCGTGCCCACCATCCCGGTCTACGTCCACCCCGCCGAAGGCGACGAGGCCGCGCAGCGCACCCACCGCGTCATCGAGCAGATCGTGCTCAACGACCACCGCGCCAAACTGACCGAGGCCGAACGGGCGCGGGGCATCAACCAGCTTCTTCTGGAAGGGGTCTCCCCCACCAAGGTCGCTAAGGAACTGTCGACCACCAAAGACGCTGTGGCCGCTGCCAAGGTCGCTATCGAGTCCCAGACGGCCATGAGCGCCCTGGACACCGGGCAGCTCAACTTGATGGAGGCCACCAGTTTCGTGGAGTTCGACGGAGACGACGCTGCCCAAGCCGAGCTGATCAAGGTCGCCGGCACCGACCAGTTCGACCACCGGGTTGCTCAGTTGCGCGCCGAGCGGGAGGACCGGCGGCGCTACGAGGAGACGGCAGCGGTGTTCGCCGCGAAGGGCTACACCGTTCTCGACCGCCGCCCCGGCTGGGGCGATAAGGCCTACATCCCGACCAACTACCTGCGCGACGCCCAGGGCGAGCACCTCACCCGCGAGACGATCGCGGCGATGGATCCGCAGCACTGGGCCGTCGTGCTCGACAGCGAGGAAGTGTTCCTCGACGTCGAAACTGGCGAACCGGTCGATGAGCGCGACATCGACTTCGCCACCGCCGACGATCCGAGCCTGGAGCCGGACGAGGGCTACCGGCACATCCGGACTGTCACCGAGACCACCGCGTGGAGCCCCGAGTACTACTGCTGCAACCCGCGCGGCGCCGGGGTCACCATGCCCGACTGGGCGGCACGCCAGTACGGCTTTGACGCCGACCGCCTGGCCGATGCCAGCGACCCCGAGGGCGCGGTCGAGCGAGAGCGAGCCCGCCAGGAGGAGGCCGAAAAAGAGCGCGCCGAGCGACGCAAATTGATCGCACTCAACAAACTCGGCGAGGCAGCGGCGATCGTGCGCCGCGAGTGGGTGCGCGACAAGCTGCTCTCCCGTAAGACCGCCCCGAAAGGCGCAGCCCTCTACCTCGCCGAAGCGCTCGTCACCCGACCGGATCTGTTCAACGATTACCACGGACAGAAGCTCGCCCCCGAGCTGCTCGGCCTGGCCGACAACGAGACCCCGAAGATGGCGGTCGCCAAACTCCCCGCCACCGGCGACGGCCGCGCACAGGTCATCCTGCTCGGCATGGTCCTCGCCACCACCGAGGCCCGGACCGCCAAGGACGCCTGGCGCGGTCCCCAGGACATCACCAAGACCTACCTGCAATTCTTGGAGGACAACGGCTACACCCTCAGTGACATCGAGCAGGTGATCCTCGGCAAGCGCAAAGCCGACGCGGTGTACCGACAGGCTTGCAAGGAGGACTAAGCCGCCCGTGAGGGCCCCGGGGAGCACTCAGCTCCCCGGGGCCTTTTGCTATTCGAAGAAAAGAGAACCAGCGCCAACTAAAGGCAATTGCGTAATCGGTTCCTAGTGTGAATATGTGCCTCCTAGTGCCATTAATTACGCACTTAAAGCGGCATGAAATGCGCCCAAATAGGGCCAACTAATATGCGTCTATCCGTTGCCGAAATGGCTACCAGCAATTAGAATAAAAGGGATAAGAACACCGCGAATTCACACCATTAAGGAGCGCGACATGAGCACCACCGCCACGGTCACCGTCTACACCAAGCCCGCATGTGTTCAGTGCAACGCGACCTACAAAGCACTCGACAAGCAAGGCGTCGACTACGCCGTCGTGGACATCACCACCGACCCCGAGGCCCGCGACTACGTGATGGCCCTCGGCTACCTCCAGGCCCCCGTCGTCGTGGCCGGCGAGGACCACTGGTCAGGCTTCCGGCCCGACCGCATCAAGGCACTGGCCGCCGCCGCCGCCGCGTAGCCCCACCCCGGTCCACACACCACCACCCGTCGCTCAAGGAGCCACCCATGTACACACTCACCATCGACGACCACGGCCACGACGTGAGCACGCTTCACGACACCCCAGAAGCCGCGCAGGCGGCCCTGCACACCTACCTGGTGCTGGCCGACTACTACCACCGGCCGACTCAGCTCACCGCCTCTCACACAGCGTTCGAGCTGATCTCCCTCGACGAGTCCCGGCCGCGCGTCGTCGGTGTGGCCACCATCGAGCCCTACTCCGAACTCGACGCCCGTCGCGATCTGCACGCCGCGTTCGCCGCCAGCCCCGTCCACGCACTCGCCTCGTAGAGGACCTTGAGATGACCACCGTGTTCGTCGCCACCGTCCGAACCCTCATCGAGTACACGGCCGTCGCAGAGACCGCTGAGCAAGCCGCCAGGCTGGCATGTGAGAAGGGCATGGAGTCGTTGCAGAGCGTGCACGGCGACCTGGGATACGACGATCCGATGTTGGTCGGGAAGTACTTCGGAGTCGACGTCCGCCCGTTCGAGGTCGGCGGCCCCGCCCAAGAGACGCGCCGATCCACGCTGCTATCGGCCTAACCCCGAACTCGCGCCATGCCCTACTACCTGACCCGTGTCGACGAGCTGCCCTACCCCCACACAATGGGAGAGCGGCCCCACCAGGACGGCACACGCTCCAACTGTCCTCTCGCGCTTGAAGCTGTGCTCCGAACGCACGGTCAGCACCCCGGGCAGCACGGCTACCGCGAACTCTTCACCGACCCCGCGATCTCCGAACGCCGACAGGCCTGCGACGTCCACACCGGAAACTGGACCGTGGTGGTGCCCGCCGTCATCGCCTTCCTCGCACCGTTCCCGGCCAGCGCCGACACCGCCGCCATATCCCACGCCGCGCGCAACCACGAGCCGTTCGCCAACCTCGCGACAGCGGACCGCCGGCTGGCGCTGGCACTGCTGTGCTACAGCGACTCGCTGCGCATCTACACCAACGGACACGGCCAGCGCGAAACGATTGGCCAGCACCGCATCTGCTGGGCCCGCACAGCCGGCGTCTGCGCGCTGCCCGTGTGGTTCGACGCCACCACGGTGCGTCCGCCGCGCGACGCGACGATCCTGCAGCGGGGCTAAGCGGCCCGCGCGGTCGCCTTTTCAGCCCGCCCACGTCGGCGCTGCGACACGGCCCGCCACGTCCCCGTAACGCCCCTCAGCGCGTCCCTGCCCGATGCTGCCCGCGCCACCTCAGCGAGGACGCGGAACTCACCACAGCGTGGGCTGGTCGCCAAGCAGCGCCGCCTGCACCGCGGCGGCATCCCAGCCATGGCGCACCGCCTCGCGTAGCGCCACCGAACGCTCACGCCGCACACCGCGACTGTCGCAGCGTCGCACCGCATAGCGGCCACCACCGCGACGCATCCGCGCCATCCGCTCCATGTTGTCGCCCTGCGAACCCGACACCACGTGCTGCTGCGGGTCGCTGTCGGCCGCAATCTTCACGCACACCGGGTTGTCGCATTCATGCAAACTGAGCACGCCCGCGGCGACGCTGCCCCCGGCAATCGCCAACGCATAGCGATGCGGCCGGACGCAGAACCCCACGCCGTCACGTGTGAGGTAAAACCGGCCGTAGCCATCAGCGCCGATAGCCCCGGTCCAAATGTTGCAGTCCGAAGGTGTTGGCCCACAGACCACATGACTGTGAAAGCGCGCGACCTCGGCGGCATGCAACTGCCGATCCACAACGAGCTGTCCCGCGCTCCTCATGACCGCAGACCCTAGGGCCGGACACCGACACACGGCGGTGCCGCAAAGGAGCACGAAGGCACCCGCCCCGCCTGCCCGCCGCCGGCCAGGATCTGACCGCCGCAGAACGCGAGTCCGCGGCGCATGTCGGACCACTCGACGCGGCCCCGCCGCACCGCGCACCGTGACACGCTGCGCGGCCAGGCGCTCGCGGCACCCGTGCTCCTGGCCCGCGGCGCAGCGCAGCAGGAAATATGAGTCATCACGCCGAGGCTGCCTGTGGGTTGTCGGCCTCACCGTCACTGCGGCCCGGTGGTGGATCGGTCATGGCGCCGTCCCCGCCTAGTGCATGCGAACCATTGCTGGCAGTGGTCTTCTCGGGTTTCGGAGCGTGCCGCAGCATGGTGCGCACGACGCCGATCCCCACGTCGGTGTTCTCGGCAATGGTCGTCAGCGTCTCACCGCGGTCCTGCATGCGCGCGACCGCCGCGCCGGCCTTGGCTCGATGGTCTGCCACCTTCTTGGCTGCCTCGGCGTCGACCTGCGCGCGCAGCTGGGCCAGGCGCTCCTTCTTCCACTGTTCGACTTCGGCGATCTTGCCGACCTCGTACATGAAGGTGGTCGCGTCTTTGATGTTCGCCTTGTCTCGCGCAGCGCGCGCTTCGTTGGCGCGCCGGTTCGCTTCCACGGCCCGTCGCCGGGCCTCCAACTTGGACGTTCCTGCTGTCATGACCGGGACACTAAAACCGGCACGGCCGGACAAGCCACCACCACAGCCACATTCGTCATCCACCAATTTTTCGCCGCCGCCCCTTCCGCAGCACCGCCCTCCGCTCACCCACCGTGCAGCCCGTTCCCTCACCGCGGCTGCTGCGCCCCCTCAGCTCACCGCCTCACACCCCCTTCCACGGCCCACCGACAGACCACACACCTCTTGCACTCAGGAAGAGAAGATCGCCAATCAACTTAAAGTTGACGCACGCGGGTGGCGCTTGGGGCGAGAGCCGCCAAGCCGCCATTGAACCATTTCCCGTTTGTGCTGATGAGCGATTTCGGCCCAGATCGTGGTAACTTGCCGTTGACATTGACAACTGTGAGTTGACCGTCTGGAGGCCTTCAGTTGAGCGTTCCAGGTTCGGCGCACCTCGTTCTCGCCGCGGGCGTGGTCCATCTTGATGAACCGTCCGCGGTCTTTGAAGCGATGCTGTCGGGGTGGCGACGCCAGCAGAAGTCCCGGCTGCTTGCCGAGGCCACGATCGAATCGCGATTGGCGTTCGTGCGACGGTTCGCTGCGTTCGCCGAGACGCATCCGTGGGATTGGACGGCCGGCGATGTCGAGGACTTCACGGCGGCTCTGATGTCGGGAAACAACCGCAAGGCGCCCTCGACAATTCGCGGCTACCACATGACGCTGCGGTTGTTTTGTGACTACCTACTCGATGGCCGTTATGGCTGGATCTCGCAGTGCGAGCAGCGGTTCGAAAGGATCCCGTCGCAGGTCTGCCATGACTTCAACACCGCGGCGCATCTGGTCGAATACGAGGGCAAGCCCGCCCGCCGGCCGTTCACCTACGACGAGGTGGAAACGTTGTTCGCGTTCCTTGCCGATCGAGTGGACATCATTGCGCGTTCGGGTCGCAAAGGCGCGTTGGCGGCGTTGCGCGACGCGCAGATGATCAAGACGGCCTACGCCTTCGGGTTACGCCGTCGAGAGCTGTGCTACCTCGACGTGGCCGACCTGCGTCCCAACCCGCGGATGCCGGCGTGGGGAACGTTCGGCGCCGTCCACGTCCGGTATGCCAAGTCCAGCCGCGGCAGCGCCCCTCGGCGTCGCACGGTGCTGGCCGTTCCCGAGTTCGACTGGGTGATCGACGGACTGCGCCAATGGGTCGATCAAGCCCGGCCGCTTCTGAGTCCCGGCAGCCGTCAAGAGTTGTGGCTGACTGAGCGTCGGCAGCGGGTGGCGACCAAGCAAATGGACAAGCGATTCGCCTACTTGCGGGCGCAGGCCGGTCTGCCTCAAGACCTCACCCTGCACTGCCTGCGGCACTCCTATGTGACCCACCTGATCGAGTTCGGTTACCCGGAACGGTTCGTTACCGAGCAGGTCGGACATTCTTACGCCTCGACCACCGCGATTTACACCTCGGTGTCCAACGACTTCAAGACCAAAACGTTGCAGGCGGCGCTGCGCCGCGTCTACGGATCCGCGACGACTGAAGGGAGCCAGGATGAGCACTAGAACCGTCCTCCGGTGGAACCTGCGCCGCCTGATGGCCGAGAACGGCATGTTCGCCACCACCGACCTCGTCGCACCGCTGCACGAACGTGGCGTGGAGATCTCCCGACAGATGGTTCACCGGATCGCTACCAAGCCTCCACAGCGCATCAATCTCGACCTGCTGGCGGCGCTGTGCGACATCCTGGCGTGCACCCCCAACGATCTGTTCGAGCTCGCCCAAGAACAGATCCGCGAGGCACCCGCAGTCAACGACAGCGGGTCCGGGATCGGCGACCTGCGGCCGATCCGCGCCAGGATCCGCCGCCCCGGCGACAACGAGTGAATCGACGAGCCTGCTGGGAGTGCGCAAGCACCAACTACCTGACCCGGCTGACGCATGGGTGTCGCATTTGTGTCGGCTGCCGTCGCAGGCGGCACTACCACCCCGAAACCTGTCCGGGCTGCCATGTCGTGCGGCCGCTGGCATGGCGACGCGGCGAGACGGTGGTGTGCGCGTCATGTGCCGGTGTCGAGTCGATCTTCGGGTGCCGCGAATGCGGGCGCGAAGACCATCCCTACGGGCACAATCGGTGCGCGCGATGCTTCCTGCGTGAACGCCTCAGCGACTTGCTCGCCGACCCGACGACCGGCCAGATTCACCGCCAATTGCGGCCGGTCTTCGACGAGCTGGTGAACTCCGAACGCCCACAAACAGGGCTGTGGTGGCTGCGCAAGAAACCTGGCATCGGCCCCCAACTTCTCGGGCAGATGGCTTGCGGCGCGGTCGACATCAGCCACGACACCTTCCGCACCCTGCCCTCGGATCGTGCCCACGACTACCTTCGCAGTCTTCTCGTCGCGGTCGGTGTCCTGGAACCGTTCGACATCCGCATCGAACGGATGCTGCCCTGGATCGAAGACATCGTCGCCGAACTGCCCGCCGAGGACGCCGCCTTGATTCGCCGATTCGCGCACTGGCAGGTGCTGCGAGGAATGCGCAAGGCCGCCCGTGAAGACCGGTTGACCAAGTCGATGGCCGATGCGTGTCGACGGCGCATCCGCGTCGCGATCGAGTTCGTGGGCTTCCTCGCCCGCCATGACGCCAGTGCGGCGACCGCGACCCAGGATCTGTTGGAGCGCTACCAAGAACACGTCGGCAGGATGCTGAACCATGAGTACGCCTTCATCGTCTGGCTACGCCAATCCCGCACCAACACCAAACTCCGAGTCCCCGACGTCCCGCAGTCACCGCCCTCAGTAACCGTCTCCGATACGCAGCGGTGGGCGGCCGTAGAGCGTCTGCTGCACGACACGACCGTGCGCCGTTATACACGAATTGCGGGCCTGCTCACATTGCTGTTCGCACAGCCGCTTTCACGCATCGTCGCCATGCGCACCAGTCAGGTCGCGATCACCGACGACCGGGCCGTGCACGTCACCTTCAGCAAGATTCCAGTCCAGATGCCGCCGCTCCTCGACGACCTCATCCGTGAGCACCTCGAGCACCGCGGCAAAAGCCTCTACGCCTCACGCGGAACCGGCTGGCTGTTCCGCGGCGGCAACCCTGCAGCGCACCTCGCCACCGAGAACATCCGCTCCCAGCTCGTCGCCATCGGGATCAAGCCCTACGAGAACCGCAAAGCGACCCTCTTCCACCTCTCCGGCGACATGCCCGCACCAGTCCTGGCCGAACTGCTCGGGCTCACCGACAAAAACGCCGCCGACTGGGCCAGACTTGCTGCCCGCGACTGGACCGCCTACATCGCCGAAAGAGCCCGCTGACCGTATCGCTGTGCCTCAGATGGATTTCGCGGCGGCGGTTCCAGCGCTTGAGTTCTCGCGAGTGATTGTTCACTGCGTGGCGTCGACGCTGTCGAGCCTGCACTTCTCCACCCAAGTCGCCAGAAGGCTTAAAGCGGCGAGCCTCTCGGCGGCCTCCTGCGCCGATAGCTGCGTCCGGTCGTGGGTGGTTGGGTTTCGGATCGCAGCATGGACGCCCGTCGAGAAACTCAACAAGCCGCGGTTCATCGATATGACGGTCTGGTCTTGATTACCTCCGAGCCAGCGCAATCGCGGAGCACCAGCCTTGGGTGGACTCTGCGAGAAGGCCTGCGTGAAAACGTCCTTGTCGTCGAGGTCAGTCCTTCCGGTGAGCTGGCGGACGTGGTCGATGACAGCGCCCACGGCGGATGACACCGCTTCGCGGTACAACTCGATGCGCCATTGGCCTCGAGCCGCGCCCCAGACCAAAGGGTGCATATCCTCGATGCTGATGTCGCCGGTGACATCGACACGGTCGACCATCGATTCAAGGATGCCGATGGTGTGTTCGGACGCGGCGAGGATGTCGTCCGGCTGTACGAGCGAGTGCGGCTGGGTGACAGTTATCCACATCTCGAACGGGTTAACCGGACCGCCGAATCCCGGGCGGGATATCCGCACACCGGTGATGTCGGGAAGATGCGCAATACGGCCAGCTGTCCGTGAGCAGCGGCCCTTCGCCGCCACCCATTCGTCGTCTGACACATCAGATCTCGGTGTCACGGCGGGCAGACTGGCGTAGCCGGCAAGTACCTCGTCAGGCAGGTCGGGACCAGCCATCGCCCGAAGCCCAGCGGTGAACTGACACAGCTCGAGCAGGGCGCTGAACGCCCGCTCAAAGTCGCGCACCTGTTCCGCTGCTCGCCGCAGGAACCGTGGATTCAACTTCAGATCGTCATTGTCACCCATGTACGCAGCTCAGGGCCCAGTCGCATACGGCGCGTTCGCCCGCACGTTCTCGGCGGCGCGCTCCGCGTTGTAAGAGCTGGCGAACGACTCACCTGAGGCGGCAACTTTGTCACTCGACCGCCATGCGCGCCACCGCCAGCTTCCGCCGACGTCCTGGAATGTCTCATACCGTGCTGCGGACCCGCCGGACTTGAAGGCATTTGCCGCTCTGGTGGCGTTGGCTTGCGATTCGAAGCCTTCGCCTGCCCAGGCGACCATCTCATGGTTGTCGCCGTACAAGGCCCACGTGGGATAGCGGTTGGCGTCACCAGTGACCGTGACCTTGAAGTACATCGGATCCTCCTGCCTGTTGACCACAGGTACGCAGTCAGCTCGCAACAGTCTTATCAAGAGACACCGACAGCCAGCGCTTGCGACGCAGCGAACAAACTCGCCCTCGAACAGACCTCTGATTTGGGCATTCACCCCACTCGGAATTCGACCCCTCTGCCAATAAGCACGATCACTTAACGACGGACGATATCCGGATAAAGATCCGCGGCGCAGACACCCCGCGTCCCAAGGATTGCGAGACCGCGGATGCGAGGGGTTGCCCGCGAGACACCTCACGGACGTAGGGGGAAGAGTTCTCAACGCGGGAAACGGCGGTCCGAACACTGAGGTGGTGCACTCACTTTGCCGGCACGAATCGTCACGCGGATGCCCATGGAATCTGCGCGCACGGCCTCGCCGATGATGGCGACGAACGGTCCTTCGATGCCATCGCCGACGCGATTTGCGAGAAGGCGAAAAGGGCCCGAAGACCAGCCGGCTGGACGCTGTGATTTCGTTGTGCCTAGCGAGCTAAGCGCGCGGGGCGGCCCGTCTTCTTGGTGGCGATCTTCGACTCTTTGGCGTCGCTATCGGTCTTGCGGTGGGCGGCGAGGAAGTCATCGACGATGTTCGCGCAGTCATTGTGAGTGATGGTGCGAAGCCCGGTCATTCGGGCGAAGGCGAGTGGTCCGACGAGTTGGCAGAGCGCCAGTTCCCGGTCGAAGTCGTCGAGTTCGGCTTGTGCTCTCGGGCTGGTGAGTATGGCGTCAAATGGTTGACGGTACTGGTCAACGACTCGGGCCCGTAGCGCCCCGGATGTGTGGCGCTCATCCGCTTCGTTAGTGGAGCCGGTGGGCCCCAATGAGAGCCACGCGAGTGTCGTGACATGCAGCGGTGCGTCGTTGAAGAGTGCGGCTTGGCGGCTGAGCAATTCGATCAGCTGCTCACGGAGGGGTCCGCTGGTCGGTGCCGGAGTGGTCACTTGCGGAAGTAGGCGTTCGAACGTGGCTGCGAGCAGATGCGACGAACTGTGGAAGTGGCGGTACAGCGTGGTTCGGGCCACTTTGGATGCTTTGGTGACGGCATCGATAGTGACCGCTTCCACCCCACCGGTGCTCAGTAGCGTTGCCGCAGCATCCAGCAGCCGGGTGCGTGACCGGATGCGCCGCGGGTCCACGTCATCGTCAGGGACTGGCGCTGACTGACTGTTGCTCACTCATTCACCTCGGGCGGTCGATTTTCACGCGATGTTGTCCTGGCAGTCTAGCAGTGTGGTACTAACGGTAGCGCAGCGAAACCGATCGTATTGGGGGGTGATGGTGCCCAAAAGCGTGTTGCCGCCGGAGCGGCTGCCCTCGCACACCACGACCTGCATGGGTTGCGGCCCGGACAACCCTCACGGACTGCGGCTAGTGGTGCATCGCAGCGGCGACGCGGTGTACACCGATGTGAGGTTCGACGAGCGGCATATCGGGGCCCCGGGCCTGGCTCACGGCGGGGCAGTGGCCGCCGCATGTGATGACGTCCTGGGCTTCACGTTGTGGATCGCCGGCACCCCGGCGGTGACCCGCACCCTGACGGTCGAATATTTGCGGCCGGTGCCGCTGCATCAGACCCACCGGATTACTGCCCACATCGTCTCTCGTGAAGGGCGGGCGCTGCATGTCACGGCGACAGGCACGGGTGAGGGTGGGATCGCCCGCTTCACCGCCAGTGCAGTGTTCATTGTCGTCAGCCCTGAGCACTTCGCCGCACACGGCGATGTCAGCGCTTTCGGCGATCTTCTGGAGCAGTTCTCGCGCCGCGGCGGTCTGGACCCGGGGCCGTCATGACTTTCCCTCAGGCGCGCAGCCGCGGGAAAACCCTGCCTTCGGAAGCGAACTCGGTCGCTGCAGAGAAGCGGGCCGCTAACGCGTCGCGTTCACGCGCCTCCGCACGGCGCCGGGAAACGATTCTGGATGCAGCTTTGGCCGTGGCCGCGGCCGGTGGTTACGAGGCGGTTCAGATGCGGACGGTTGCCGAGCGGGTCGGCATCGCCGTCGGCACGCTTTACCGCTATTTCCCGGCGAAAACCCACTTGCTGGTAGCAGCGCTGACGCGCGAGTTCCGTCGACTCGACTCGGCCGGCGACTGGGCGGGTGGTGAGGGCACACCGCTGGAACGGCTCGAACGGCTCACCGCACATCTGCATGACCGCTGGCAGCGCGACCCATGGCTGACGACGGCCATGACACGGGCCTTCGCCGTCGCAGACACCCGCGCCGCCGCGGAACTCGACCGCGCGGCCGATGAGATCCAGATCCTGCTAGCCCGCACGCTCAGGGGCGGCGAACCCACCCCCGCCGATCTGCACGTCGCTGGGGTCATCTCCGACATCTGGTTGGCCAACCTCGTGGCCTTCAGCGGCGACCGCGCGACAGCCGCCGACACCCGCGACCGCATTGACCGAGCCACCAGGCGCGTCGTGACCAACGCTGCTCGGCCCACCGCCAACCGATAACGATACTACTGGTATCGCAGCGCTACTTAGCGTACTCTTTGGGGATACGGCTCAACGATGCGTCGAAAAGAGACTGCCATGTACACCCAATGGATCGAAAACCTTGTCGTACAACGCCTCTCGCTGCATGGCGGCCTGGTTCTGGATTTCGATGACTACAACGAAATCGTCATCTCCTGCCCCCTGCTATTGACCCTTCCGGCCGTCGGCACCTACCCCATCGAGGCGGTGCGCATTGACCCCCTCAGGATCGCGACCCACGAACGCCCACTGCTGAACCTCGCCGGCGCAGTGTGCACCCAGGCCTGTTCTAGCGACGATGGAGGACTACACCTGAGCTTCTCGCGCGGACATCGCATCGATGTCGATCCCGACACTGAACAGACAGCGTGGGAACTCTACGGCATGCGCCACGGCTACATGGCCTGCCTACCTCAAGGACGGGTTCGCGTGGTCCGCCATGACCTCCCCGACACCGACGACGCCAACATCGTCAACAGCGCCACGCAATCATCGGCGGGGTCGGCGCGGCAGAGCCACTGATGCGGCCGCGGACGCGGCGACGGGTCGACGTGGGCGGCAATGCGTGGATCAGGTTGAACGTGGACCGGACTGCCCTGGCGACATCGAGGCGGGCGAGCATTCCCCGATGATGCTGTCGAGGTTTTGCTGCACGCGTTCCGCAGCGATGCCGACCGATGGTGAATACAGCATGATGTGGTCGAGGACGCCGTCGTAGCGTCTCAGTTGTTCACGGACTTCGTGTGCCGTCCCGGCGACGCCCATGGTGTCGATCATCTCGTCGGACACCGCGGCGAACATCGCCGGGAAATCGCGCTGGGCGAATGCTTCCCGGATGGTTCGGCCTTCGCTGGCGAATCCGTTCACATCGAGTACCGTCTCGTAGGATTTGACCGAGGAGTAGAACGCAATCTGCTGCGCCAGTTCGCGCCTGGCGACCTCGGCGTCGTCGTGGATGGCGCACATCACCATGGAAATGATTTCCACGTCATTGGGGTCGCGGCCGGTGTGCGCGGCACCCCGGGCGATAGCGGGCCGGACGATCTCCTCGACGTAGGTGGTGGTGAACAGGGGATGTCCGGCCAGGCCGTCGGCCACCCGCCCGGCCGCCTCGCACATCCGGGGCCGGACACCGGCAGTGACGATCGGGATCGGCCGGCTGGGGGGTCCCACGTCGCCGGTCGGGGTGAGATTCATTCTGTAGAAACGGCCCTCGTGATGGATCGGCCCTTCATGCAGGTTCCAGATCCGGCGCAGCAGCATCACGAGTTCTTCCATCCGCAGCGCGGGCGCGGAGGTGTCGGGCACGCCGTGCCAGTCGCTCATCATCCGTTTGGTGCCGTTGCCGATTCCGAGTACCAGCCGTCCGTTGGAGAGTTCGTCGAGATCACGCGCCTCGGTGGCCAGCACCAGGGGGCTTCGGCCGACGCCGTAGAGAATGGAGGAACCGATCCGGCAGTTCTGTGTGCTGTTGGCCATCGCGGCCATGGAGATCGATCCGGACCGGGAGTAGAACTCCGAGGCCCATACGGCGTCGAACCCGGCCGCGTCGGCGGCCTGGGCGGTCTGGGCCAGTGACTTCAAATCCGCGCCGAGAACCGACAGGCCGTAGGTGCTCATGACTGGTCTCCTGTGCGCGGGCGCAGGCCGTCGAACATGACGGCGCTGAGGGTGCTGGCGACCACCGTCTCGTCGAGGTGGTTCTCGGTGACCAGGTACATGAGTGCATTGATGGTGACCGCGCCGAACAGCGCAATGGACGTCGATCGTGCATCGGGCTGGGCGACGAGGGATCCGTCGCGGGCTCCTTCGATGAGCAGAGTTTCAACGGGTTGTTGGTAGGCGGTATTGATCATCTCGGCGATGGCAGGCATGCGGGCCGCTCGTCCCAGTTCGCCGATGAGTGCCCGGCATACCGCTGGCCGCTGCGCCATTGCCCGCAGTTGTGCGCGGATGACAAGTGCGAGGCGTTCGGCACCGGAGCCGTCGGTGTGCACGATCGCGGTCACGGCATCGGAGATGTCCTTGAGGAGGTCTTCGAGCAGGAAGGCAAGGATGTCCTCTTTGCCGGCGAAGTAGTAGTACAGCGTCGCTTTCGGCACACCGGTCACCGCGGCGACGTCTTCGATCTTGGAGTCGTTGAGCCCCTTCTCGGCGAACAAGTCCGCCGCGGCGGGAAGCCGGTCAGAGATCTGACGTGGAATCTTGCGCATTTGCCCCACCTGTCCCGTTCGGCCGGTTTAGACTGCCAGTCTAAACCGTCGTTACTTTGGTGGTAGGAGGTCTTGTGGTCTCGGTGCAGATTCGTTACGACCCGTTCGACGCCTCGATCCTCAACGACCCCTATCCGACGTATCGGTTATTGCGTGACGCGGCTCCGGTGTACCGCGCCGAGGAATCCCATACCTGGGTGTTGAGCCGCCACGCCGATGTCCAGGCCGCAGCACTGGATCACGGCACGTACTCCTCGGTGGACGGCATCTTCCCCACCCCGCCGGGATCGGACTTCATCGGTTCGTTCCTGCCGATGATGATCGTGATGGACCCTCCGCGCCACGACCAGTTGCGTGCCCTGGTCAGCCGGGCGTTCACTCCCCGGCGGGTGGCCGGGCTGCAGGGCGCCATCACACAGATGGCCGCGGAGTTGTTCGAGCGCCTCGACGAGGGTTCCGGATCGGCGGACTTCGTGACCGACTTCGCCGCGATCCTGCCCGCCGCGGTGATCGCCGATCTGCTGGGCGTTCCCGCCACCGATCGTGATCAGTTCCGATTGTGGTCGAGCCAACTGGTCCAGGTCGACGTCAACCACGGACAAACCACCGACGCACTGACCGCCGCCGCCGCGATCTACGCCTACTTCACCGACTTCCTCGCCGACCGCCGCAAGAACCCCCGCGAGGACCTGATGTCGGCGTTGGCCAACGCCACAGTCGACGGGATCGGACTGACCGACGAGGAAGTCCTCGGCTTCTGCGCGCTGCTGCTCGTCGCGGGCTACGAGACCACCACCAATCTGCTGGGGAACTCCGCGGTCGTGCTGGCCCAGCATCGGCAAACCCGCCGACGCCTAGCCGCCGATCGAACACTGTTGGGGCCTGCGGTGGAAGAGTTGCTGCGTTACGACTCACCTGCACAGGGACTTTCACGAACCCTGACCCGCGACGTCACCCTGCACGACACGACGATGCGTCAAGGTGAGAAGGTGCTGCTGTTGTTCGGGTCGGCCAACCGCGACGAGCGTGCCTTCCCCGATCCGGACGTGTTCGACATCGAGCGCACCAGTGAGCACCAGGTCGCCTTCGGTCGCGGCATTCACTTCTGTCTGGGTGCGGCGCTGGCGCGGATGGAGGCCCGCATCGCTCTGGATGCATTGTTGGACCGGGTGCCTGACTGGGAGGTCGATCTTGAATCGGCGCGGCGGCTGCGGTCCGGGCCGATCCGGGGCTACACATCGCTGCCCATCACTTGGACCACACCGGTCTAGCCCGTGCCCCTCTTCGACGACGCGTCGTGTGCTTCACCGCGACGGCCAGGTTCATCGCCGTCGATGTCGAGCACTCCGCCGCGCCGTCGACCTCGGCGCATTCGGCGACATGCTCAAACGATTCGCAGGCTCGAACGGTGATTGAACCCATGGCCGGACAGGAGAAAGGGGCATGGTGGTGGCAATGACATTCGCGCACTTCGATGAGCAGATCGCCGACCAGCTGCTCAGATCGGCGACCACAGCCGGTGGACTGTCGACGTTCCTGAACTTTCGGCACACCGAACTCGCCGCCGGTCGGCTGGTGGCAGAGATGGAAACCCGCGCCGAACTGCTCACACCCTTTGGCACCCTGCACGGCGGATGTCTATCGGCGATGGTCGACCACTGTCTCGGAGTCGTGTTCTACCCCGTCATTCCGGCCGGATCATGGGTCGCCACCACCGAATTCAAGCTGAACCTGCTGCGACCCGTGTCCACCGGTGTGTGTGTCGCCGTCACCGACATCGTGTCACTGGGCAAGCGCAGCGGAGTAGCGCGCATCGACATCAGCAACGGCGACAAAGCCGTCTGCGTAGCCCAGGGCACGGTCACGATCGTGAACGCCGCGGGCAACGCACAATGAAGGCGCTTGTAGCCGGTCGCACGCTTCGGGCGGACTCCGATCTCGCCAGGAATTTGTCATGACCTCCGCCGTGCAGCATCGGGTCCGAACCCAGGACGGGATCACCCTGGCCGCCGACTGCTACGACCACGATGACGCCCGTCCCGTCGTGCTGCTCCTGCACGGCGGCGGCCAGAACCGGCACGCGTGGAGCACTTCAGCGCGTCGCCTCCACGCATGCGGATACACAGTCGTCGCCTACGACACCCGCGGTCACGGCGACAGCG
The DNA here is from genome assembly GCF_052245755.1 of Mycobacterium sp. 4D054. Lineage (NCBI taxonomy): Bacteria > Bacillati > Actinomycetota > Actinomycetes > Mycobacteriales > Mycobacteriaceae > Mycobacterium > Mycobacterium sp. 4D054. Next base: position 12,982 of record NZ_JBQQCF010000041.1, on the reverse strand, counting down.
ACTGGGACCCCGCCGGCAGGTACGACCTCGAGCGACTCGCGACCGATCTGCTCGCCGTGCGTGAGCACTTCAGCGCGGATATCGCCCCTGCCGTCGTAGGTGCATCCCTTGGGGGCATGACCGTGCTCGGCACGCATCTGTTGACATCCGGGGCGTTGTGGGCGGCGGTTGTCCTGGTCGACGTCACCCCGCGGCTTGAATTCCAGGGCGCTCGTCGCGTAGTGACGTTCATGGCCGCACATCCCGACGGCTTTGGCACCCTCACCGACGCCGCCGAGGTGATCGCCGCGTACAACCCCCATCGCTCGCGCCCGGCCAACGTCGACGGCCTGCGCAAGGTGCTACGGCAGCGTCACGACGGCCGCTGGATCTGGCGGTGGGACCCGGCATTCATTCACTCCAACTTCGACTTCCTCCGCGACGAATCGACCACGGGAACGGAGCAATTCGACGCGATCAGCCACCTGCTGATCGACGGAGCCCGACGGGTCAGCGCCCCAACACTTCTCGTAAGGGGCCTGTTGTCCGACGTGGTCTCCCAAGCCACCGTCGACGAGTTCCAGCAACTGGTTCCCCACGCCGAGACCGTCGACGTATCCGGTACCGGACACATGATCGCCGGCGACGACAACGACGCCTTCAGCTCCGCCGTCACCGAGTTCCTCGGCCGAAGCATCCTCCAGCCCCCGCCGTGATCGGGCAGCGTCGAGCGGCCAGTAAAAGTGGGCCCCACCAAGGTTATTGAAACGCTGCCTATGACTAAGAGGAGGCCCTCACAACGCCTTTCGGCACGCCGAATAGACCGCGACAGGCTCTGGTCGAGCTAGACGCTGCTACGCACTTGTTGGCCACCATCGGCGTCGAAGAGTTCCTTGGTCCAGCGTTCGAGGATTTCTGCGCTGTCCCAGTCGTCGGGATGAAATCCGCCGCGGGTGTAGGAACGAAAGCGCTCAATTGCTGCTGAGCTGAATAGCGGGTTATGCCGGAAGGCTCGAAGGCTGCGCAGCAACCGCACCGGGTTGTAGGCGGCACGGTCACCGGCCAGAGAGCGGGTGGTCTGGATGACCAACTCGCTGAACAAGAGGAGGCTGGCGATCCGCATCCCCCAGACCCTGGTGCGTTCGCTTCCACCGACCGTCTCATAGACATCGAAAGCGACGGCCTTGTGCTCGCATTCTTCCAGTGCGTGCCAGAGCAGAATAGGCCGCACTTCGGTGTAGCCGATGAGTTCTTGAGCTTCGTCGCTGGTGAGAATGATTTCGGCGAATGTCGCCGTATAGTGCTCCAGGGCGGCCGTCACAGCCAGGCGCATCGTGGGAGAAAAACGCTTCTCAAGTCGGCCAACCAACTTCTTGATATGCCGATCGATCCCCTCGGTGGGATAGCCCATCGCTTGGAGCCGATCGTTGAGCAGCTGATGCTGGTGTCGGTGGGTGGCCTCTTGTGCAATGAATCCCTTGACCGCCTCCTTGAGGTCAGCGTCGCTGATGTGGTCCCGGTACTCGCGGACTGACCGGATGAAGAAGTCTTCCCCTTCGGGGAACGTGGCCGACAAGGTGGACACAAAGTGGCTCATCACCAAGTCGCCATCGACGAAGTGCTGCCGACTGGTCCCGGCAGGCATGTCGAATCGAACACGGCGGGGCTTCGGGACGACCCGCGTGGTGGGCCGTGTGGACGAATCGTCGCTCATGTTGTTCTCCCGTTCGTCAAAGGCACGCTGGCAATCTGACTCTAAGCCTTGTCAGAATTAGATGGCAAGCTATCCACGTGGTTTCGGCGCGGGTGTATAGCGGGATGTCCGCCGAGGAGCGTCACCGGAACCGGCGCACCCGTCTCATCGAGGCCGCAACCGAGTTGATCGGCACGCGCGGTGTTGCCGCCGCCACTGTGACTGCCGTCTGCGCTGAATCAGGCGTCACGTCACGCTACTTCTACCAGCACTTCTCCGGCCGAGACGCCCTCCTGCGGGCTGTCTACCAGCAGCTCTATGCCACCTTCCAGGAGGTGATAGTCGACGCGATCCCCGATGCCGGCGAGCCACCGGAGGTGCTGGCGTACGCGCCGATCCGCAGGCTGGTCAGCATGATCGACAACGACCCTCGGCTGGGTCGGATCCTGTTCGTGGAATCTGCAACCGAGCCGCTGCTCCGAGAGCTACGCAGCGAACTGATGGCGGGTTTCACCGACCTCGTCTTGCGCGAAGCCAGACTCCACCTCGACATCGCCGACTCCGCCGTTGGGGTTGCCCATTTGGCTTCGACCTTGGGCGTGGGAGGGCTATTCGAAGTCTTGCGCCGCCGACTCGACGGAGAACTCGAGTTCACCACCGATGAACTCGTTCAGCACTGCGCAGGTTTCCTGGGCAGCCTCGGCAATTACGTGCTGCTGCAGAACACGGACCAGTCGGCCACAACCGAAGCCCGACCCCACAGGTAGCGGCCCGCGGCCCCGCTACGCGATGTGGCCGTCCGTGCATTCGATGTCAACGTCGAGGACCAGCAACAGCAAGACCCTGAACGACATCCAAGGCCAGTGTCGTCGACTGAACAGCGTCGGCCTTGGCTTCCAGAAGCCAACTGAGTGTTCGACCATTCCTCTGCCTACTGTGACCGCGGCCGCGGGCCTACTCGATAGCGGCCGCCACCACGTGCACTACATGCGGTAGCGTAGCGATACCGACAGTATCGCTACGCTACCAGTGGAGGTCTAGTGACCGACGGCACTGCAGATTCCCCAAGCCAGGCCACGCGTTCTGGTCGGCGCGCCAACGGATCCCCCGACCCGGCCGACACCCGCGAGTACAGCGAACGGTTGGCAGCGCTAGCCCGATTCACCCTCCGGCACAAAGCGCTGGTCATCGGGGTATGGCTGGGCGCCGCGGTGGTTCTCGCGCTGCTGTTTCCCCAGCTGGAAACCGTGGTGCGCCAACAGTCGGTGGACCTCATTCCTCGCGATGCGCCGTCCTTGCAGACGGTTGACCGCATGAGCGCCGCGTTCGGCGAAGAAGGCTCGAAAACCATGGTGTTTGTCGCCATGGAAGACCCCAATGGGTTGACTCCGACTGCACGGCAGCGCTACGGCGAACTCGTGAGCCGGTTGCAGACCGAAGGCGACCACGTCCTGCTGGTGCAAGACCTACTGGCCGATCCGATTACCGAAGCCCAGGCGGTCAGCGTCGACCGCAAAGCCTGGTACCTGCCCGTCGGCGTCGCCGGCACCCTCGGAGACCCCACGGCCGCAGAATCCGTCAACGCGGTGCGCGACATCGCCGCGGAGGTGTTCACCGACTCAACCACGACCGTGCAAGTGACGGGACCACCGGCGACCTTCAGCGACATGATCGCCTCCGCTGAGCACGACCTGCTGCTGATCTCAATCGCCACCGCTGGCGTGATCGCCCTGATCCTGCTGATCGTCTACCGGTCGGTGTTCACCGCGCTGTTACCGCTGCTGGTAATCGGGTTGAGCCTGGCAGTCGGGCGCGGCGTGCTGTCCGCCCTCGGCGAGATGGGCATGCCGGTCTCCCAGTTCACCGTCGCCTTCATGACGGCGATCCTGCTCGGCGCCGGAACCGACTACACCGTGTTCCTGATCAGCCGATACCACGAGCAGCGCCGCGCCCAAGTACCCGCCGATCAGGCCATCATCCACGCCACCGCCAGCATCGGGCGCGTCATCCTCGCCTCCGCCGCCACCGTCGCACTCGCGTTCCTGGCCATGGTCTTCGCGCGGCTCAGCGTCTTCGCCGCCCTAGGCCCCGCGTGCGCCATCGCCGTGCTGTTCGGATTTCTGGCCACCGTCACCCTGCTGCCACCCGTGCTGTCGCTAGCCGCCAAACGCGGCATCGGTGAACCCAAACCCGACCGCACCCGCCGCTACTGGAACAGCGTCGCCGTCGCCGTGGTCCGCCGTCCCGTGCCACTACTCATCGTCAGCCTGGTCATCCTGCTCGCCCTATCAGCAGCCGCTGCAACCATCAAAATCAGCTACGACGACCGCAAGGGACAACCAGACACCACAGCCAGCAACCAGGGCTACCACCTGCTGGACCGCCACTTCCGCAAAGACGTCGTCATCAGCGAATTCCTCGTCGTGGAAAACCCGACCGACATGCGGACCGGGAAAGGACTGGCCGACCTCGACGAGATGGCCTCCCGCGTCTCCCAGATCCCCGGCGTCACCAAAGTTTCCGGAGTCACCCGCCCCACCGGAGAGCGCCTCGACCAAGCAGAACTGGCCTGGCAGAACGGCCAGATCGGCGACAAAATGGCCGGCGCGGTCGCCGAGGGCAACTCACGCAAAGACGACCTCGCCAAACTCACCGGCGGCGCCGACCAGCTCGCCGACGGCCTCGCCCAACTCGACAGCACCGTGCGCACCGCCCTCACACCACTGGCCGGAATCCTCACCCAAGCCCAATCCGCAGGAACTCAGGTCAACCAATTCCGGCCACTGCTGCAACAGCTTTCCGCCACTGCCCCCGCCGTCGACCAAGCCATCCAATCCGGCCCAGGACTACGACCGCTGGCCAACCAAGCCCAAAACGCAATCACCCAGCTCGACCCACTCGTCGGCGCCCTCAACACCTCACCGTGGTGTGCCACCACCCCGCAATGCGCCCAAATCCGCGACCAGGTGAAGATCCTGGTCACTCTGCGCGACAGCGGATTCTTCACCCAGATCGCCGACCTCGGGGACCGCTACGATCCCGCCACCAATGCCACAGTCGGTGGCACCCTCGCCAACGTCCAAAACGCAGTCGCCTCGCTGGACAAGGCATTCGGAGCCCTCGGTGACCCCGCCGACCTCGCCACCAACCTCCGCCGATTGCAGGACGGAATCGGACAGCTGGCCTCCGGCGCCCAAGCACTCGCCACCGGCGTCCGCACCCTCGCCGACAGCAACATCGAAATGCTGTCCGGCATGAGCCAGATCGCCACCCAACTGCAAAACTCTTCACGCGCAGCGGCCGACTCCGACTCCTCGAGCGGTTTCTACCTGCCCGCCAACGCATTCGAGAACCGGCAATTCACCGACGTCGCCGAACAATTCCTCTCACCGGACGGCAAAACAGCGCGGTTCATGATCGAAAGCAGCCACGACCCATACAGCGTTGAAGCGATGGACCTCGCCAGCCGCATCACCGACACCGCCAACACCGCACGACCCAACACGTCACTCGCCGACGCCACCGTGTCCGTCGCCGGCTTCCCCGCCGTCAACTCCGATATCCAACGACTCCTATGGGCCGACTTCGCACAACTGGCCATCGCCACCATAATCATCGTCGGCGTCATCCTGGTCCTACTGCTGCGCGCACTCCTGGCACCCCTCTACCTACTAGGCACCGTCGTGCTGAACTACCTCGCCTCGCTCGGCATCGGCGTTGTGGTCTTCCAATGGGGACTGGGCCACGAAATCGCCTGGCCCGTACCGCTGCTGGCGTTCATCATCCTCGTCGCCGTCGGCGCCGACTACAACATGCTGCTCGTCTCACGGCTCCGCGAAGAATCCGGAACCAACATCCGCGTCGGCGTCCTGCGCACCGTGGCAAACACCGGAGCCGTCATCACCTCCGCTGGCCTGATATTCGCCGCCAGCATGTTCGGCCTCATGGTCGGCTCAGTCGCCATCATGATCCAAGCCGGCCTCATCATCGGCTTCGGGCTGCTGCTCGACACCTTCCTCGTGCGCACCCTCACCGTGCCCGCCATCGCCACACTCCTACGCGAAGCCAGCTGGTGGCCCACCAAAGCAACAAACCCGCGACGTGGTCAGACCAACGCAGGAGGCATGAAGGACGCACCTCACGTGCTGGTCCAGGAGAGGTGAGAAGCGAACAGAGCAATACCCGGCGCTACATGCCGACCAGCGTGAGGGCGTATTCACCCCGAATGAATACGACCCCTGCGCCAGTACCGGCCGTCTAAGACTTTTCTAAGAACCTCCGGTTTGGTGGTGGCTTCGCCAACCCCCGACTTCGTAGCGTGCGGCGCATGCGGACACCGGCGTGCGCGACATGGTGATGACGCTGCACAAGCTGACCGCCGGGGACGGATACCTGTACCTGGTGCGGCAGGTCGCGGCCGCCGACAGCACCGAACGGGGCCGCTCCACCCTGGCCGACTACTACTCCGCCAAAGGCGAATCGCCGGGCCGCTGGATGGGCCGCGGCCTGGCAGCACTGTCAGACACCGGCCGCTGCAAGGTCAGTGCCGCTGTCCGCGAAGAGATTTGGACGGTCGAGGAAGGCTCTGGGGTCGGCGAAGCCCAGATGCGCGCCCTCTACGGGGTAGGTCTGCACCCCAACGCCGAGCGCATTCAGAACTACGTCACCGGCCGCAACATGGGCAGCCAGCGCGCGGCCAGCCGGCTCGGGCGCGAGTTCGCAGTCCGCGACGGCGAACCGGAGTTCGCGCGCCGCCTGGCAGTCGCCTTCCGTGACCACAACGCCGAGATCGGTGCGCACTGGAACGCCACCATCACCCCCGAGGACCGTGCGCAAATCCGCACTCGCGTGGCCGTGGAGCTGTTCGGCGAAGAGTACGGCCGCCCGCCTGCCGACGACCGGGAACTGTCCGGGTTCATCGCCCGCAACACCCGCGCAAAGACCACCGCCGTCGCCGGATACGACCTGACGTTCTCGCCGGTGAAATCGGTATCCGCGCTGTGGGCCATCGCCCCGTTGCAGGTGTCCGAGCAGATCGAAGCAGCCCACGATGCGGCCGTGGCCGATGTGCTGGAGTGGCTGCAGGATCAGGCCGCATTCACCCGCACCGGCGCTGGCGGCGTCGCCCAGGTCGACACCGAAGGACTCATCGCCGCGGCGTTCACCCACCGCGATTCCCGGGCCGGGGATCCGGATCTGCACACCCACGTCGCGATCTCGAACAAAGTGTCCTACGTCGACGCCAACGGCGTGCGCCGCTGGCTCGCGTTGGACGGTCAACCACTGCACCGCGTCACCGTCGCCGCGTCGGAGTTGTACAACACCCGACTGGAAGCCCACTTGATCGCCAGCCTGGGTGTTCGGTTCGTCGAAGAATCGCGCGGGCGCGGCAAGCGACCGGTGCGCGAAATCGCCGGCATATCTGCGGAATTGATGGCGCGGTGGTCGAGCCGGCGCGCGGCGATCAAAGCCCGCACCGCCGAGCTGGCCAAGCAGTTCCAGGCCGACCACGGCCGCGAACCGACCAACGTGGAGATCATCTCCCTGGCTCAGCAAGCGACGCTGGAATCGCGCGAAGCCAAGCATGAGCCGCGCTCGCTGGCCGAGCAGCGCCACGTGTGGCGCACCCAAGCTGTCGAGGTCCTCGGACACCACGGCGTGAGCCAGATGTTGGCCGACACGTTGGCCGCACCGAAGACCACCCGCGAGACCGTCACCATCGACGAGGAATGGATCGCGTCGCGCGCTGGCGAACTCATCGCCACCGTCGCCGAAACACGGGCCACCTGGCAGCGCCACCACGTGCGCGCCGAAGCACTGCGCATGGCCCGCGCCCACGACGTGGCGCACGATGTCGCATTAGTCGAAAGGCTCAGCGATACCGCCCTCGGAGACGTGTTCTCGGTACCGCACGCCCGCGTCGCTGACGCCGAGCTGGGCGAGCCGGTCGCGCTGCGTCGCCGCGACGGTGCCAGCGTCTACCGCCGCCACGGCGTCGAGGCGTACACCAGCCGCGAAACACTCGCCGCCGAGCGCCGGATTCTGGACGCGGTGCACCGCAGCGACGGCCGTGTCGCACATGCGACAGATGTCGAAATGGCCCTGGCTGATTCGGCTGCGCGCGGACGCACACTCAACCCCGGCCAGGCCGCTCTGGTCTCGGAAATGGCGACCGCGGGGCGCCGTGTCGCACTCGCGCTCGCCCCGGCCGGAACCGGCAAAACCACGGCTATGGCAGCGCTTGCTCATGCATGGCGCAACTCGGGCGGACACGTCATCGGATTGGCCCCCACCGCCGACGCGGCGATCGTCCTCGGCGAAGACCTGGGCGCGGTCACCGACACCCTCGACAAATACGTCTGGTCGGCCGATCCGGCCAAGCCCACGACATCACGTGTGCCCGACTGGTTCACCCAGGTTGGACCCGACACGCTGATCGTGGTCGACGAGGCCGGCAAGGCCGCAACTGCCGGGCTGGACGCGATGATCACCGACGCGCTGCGCAAGGGTGCCAGCGTGCGCCTGGTCGGTGACGACGGGCAGCTCTCGTCGATCTCGGCCGGCGGTGTTCTGCGTGACATCGCCGAGGCCACCGACGCTCTCACCTTGAGCGAAGTGGTGCGGTTCAAATCGCCCGCCGAGGCCGCGGCCGGACTGGCATTGCACGACGCCGATCCAGCCGGAATCGGCTTCTACATCGACCATCACCGCATCCATGTTGGCACCGACGAGACCGCCGCCGACATGGCCTATCACGCGTGGCGCGCTGACCTTGCCGCTGGCGGGGATTCCATCCTGCTCGCGCCGACCAACGACGTCATCAACGAGCTCAACGCCCGCGCCCGCACCGACCGCCTCGCCGCCGACCCGGACGTGGCGAACGCACCCTCTGTGGTGCTGGCCGATCAACTCCACGCCAGCGTCGGAGACACCATCCGCACCCGCAAAAACAACCGTCGAATCGCGTTCGGTCGCAACGATTTCGTGCGCAACGGCTACCGCTACACCATCACCGAAGTCCTGCCCGAGGGCGGCGTGAAAGCCCGCCATCTGCGCAGCGGACGCATCGTCACGCTGCCCGCGGACTACATCGCCCAACACGTCACACTCGGCTACGCGGCCACCATCGACTCCGCACAGGGACTGACCGCCGGCGGGCGCGCCACCCGGGGCACCTGCCACATCGTCGGCTCCGACATGCTGACCCGCCAGCACCTCTACGTCGCTATGACCCGCGGCGCCGACGAAAACCACCTGTACCTGTCCACCGCCGAGGGCGACCCGCACCGGCTGCTCTCCCCCAAGGCCACCCACCCCGACACCGCAGTCGACGTCCTGACCCGGACGCTGGCCCGCGACGGCGCCCAAGTCTCGGCCACCACCGCCGCCCGCCAAGCCGCCGACCCCGCCGCGCGACTGCAGGCCGCAGCCGACATGTACTACGACGCACTCGGCGCGGCCGCCGAGAACCGCCTCGGCGTCGGCGCCCGCGACCGCCTCGATGCAATGGCCGACGAGATCATCCCCCAGCTCAGCCAGCGCGAAGCCTGGCCGGTGCTACGCCGCAACCTGTCCATCCTCGCCCTTCGCGGAGCCGACCCGCGCGAGCTGCTCACCGAGGCGCTGGCCAAGGGCAGTGTCGCCGACGCCGCCGACCCGGCCGCGGTCCTGGATCACCGCATCGACCCCGCCGGCACCCACTCGGCCGGCATCGGGGTGCTGCGCTGGCTGCCCGCGATCCCCCAGGCCCTGGCCGACGATCCACAGTGGGGCACCTATCTGGCCCGACGCGAGGAGCTGGTGGAGGGACTGGCCACCGAGATCCGCACGCGCGCGCGCGCGTGGACCAACGCCACCGCGCCCGCCTGGGCACGCCCCCTGATCACCGTCAACCCCGTGCTGACCGCCGAAATCGCGGTGTTCCGCGCCTGCACCGGGGTCGACGCGGCCGACACCCGCCTCACCGGTGCCCGCCAATTCCCGGTGCGCACCCGCGGCGTCCAGGCCGCGCTGCAGCGCCAAGCCTCCGCCGACATCGGTCGACGCAGCGCCGACACCACCCGCTGGAACGACCTGATCGACTCCATCGACCCGCGGCTGCGCTCGGACGCATATTGGCCGCAACTGGCCGCCCAGCTGGTCCAGGCCGCACGCACCACACCCGACCTGCGCCAGATCATCACCACTGCCGCCCGCCAAGGGCCGCTGCCCGACGAGCTGCCCGCCGCGGCGCTGTGGTGGCGCATCGCCGGCGCGCTGTCTCCGACCGCGACCCTGGCCACCACCCATTCGCGGCTACGCCCGCCCTGGGTGACCGACATCGACGTCGTGTTCGGCACTGCGCTCGCCGAGACCATCACCTCCGACCCCGCCTGGCCCGGCCTGGTGGCCGCGATCAGCGCTGCGGACCCGCAGAAGTGGACGCCGCGCGACCTGCTCCACGTCGCCGCCGAGCAGCTCGCCGACGCCGCACACGACGACGACCGCCCGATCCCGCCCGGTGATTACGCGCGCCTCATCACCTACACCGTCGATGCGTTCACCCATCGCTTGCACGCCCGTCTTGGCATCGACATCGAGGACCTGCCCACGCCGGAGGACGCCCCACCACACCCCGACGATGAAGCACTCTTTCCGCCCGATCCGGAAAGCCCCTTCGCCGAGACCGACGAGGCCCCGCCCTTCGACGACTTCTTCGACATCGCTGCGCCCGACGATTCCTTCGAATACGCGTCCGAAGAATTGGGGACTTTGCAATTCGAAGACTTCACAGCAAACCGCCCCGTACCGGAATTGGGCATCACCATGGAATTGGTCAGCACGCTGCAACAGGAATACCGCGAAGTCTGCGCAACAATCAAAATCCTGGACGCAGAAATTCGGGCAGGAAACGGCCCGGCTATGCGCGCTGCGGCCGACGAGCTGGCGCGGATGCGCCGCCAGGTCGACGCCGATCGACCATATGCCCATGCTGTCACCGCGGTCATTGAGCAGTGGGCCGATGCCGACGCCGCCTACAACGACAACCTGCGGCTGGTCGAGCATGCCCGCGCTCAGCTCGACCTTCTGCTGGCCAACCCCGACGCCGACGAACTCGACATCGCCTCAGCCCGACAGCATGTCGGGTTCTACACCGAGCTGCTCCCGGACGAGCCGCCGTCACTGCAGTTCCAGCAGGCCCTCGCCCGCGCGCAAGCAGAGCGCACCGCGGCCGCCGGCGGACACAAGATCATCACCGAGCACGACATCCTCGCCGCGCGTGGCGACGCCGAGCGCGTGGACCTAGCCACCCGCGCGCAGCTACGCGAGCGGCGGCAGGAGCTGCGCCGCGACCTCGAGCGCGCTGAGCGCGACGTCGCGACCGCCTTCGCCGCGGCCCAGACCGCCACCTCCGACACTCTCGAACGCTTGCTCGAATCGGCGCGCTCCGAGGTGGCCCTGCTCCAGGTCGCCAGCGACGTCGACCTCACCCGCACACCCCTCGTCATCCCCGAGGCGGCCCTAGCGGGCCACGAGCCACACACCGCAGATCGACTCAAAGCATTTGCCGCACAGCCATATCGGATCAGCGTCGTACGGGCCGACATCACAGACCGCGAAACCGCAGCTTCGCTGTACACCCTGCGCACCACCGCCAACGCCAACGACCGCAAAGTGCTGTGGCTCTCGACCGCCGAGGTCGGGGCAGCACCCGCCCACGAGGCCGAGCTGGCCGACACCATCACCACGGTCAGCCATGCACATCAGCAGGTCAGCGACCAACAGTGGGCGCTTCCAGCAGGAGCCATCGTCGTGGTCGATGACCCCGGTGCCGCCGAGCCGCACCAGCTCGCAGATATCGCCCGCCACGCCGCCGCGTCCAACGCTCGCATCATCCTGCTCGATCCGGAAACCAGCCGCGGCGCCGGCTCCTCAGCGCTGCGCCTGCTCACCCATTCATTGCCGTGGAGCACCACTCTCACGACCGCGACGTCCGCACCCGCAGACCCGCTCCTTGACCCCGTGCCGGCGGTCACTATGGCCGACCGCCTGGGCCGCGCTCACCTCGGCGAGGAATGGCGCCAGGTCCTCACCCAGCACGACATCGCCGCGCGCGCCGTCCGAGCAGCCCAGCGCCGTCAGATCGCCCTGGGCTGGAGCGTGCCGGCCAACGCGATCGACGATCCCGCCCACTCGATCGAGCACGACGACGTGGGGCTCTAACCCGGCTCCACCTGGCTGCACCCCCGCTTTCCAGGCCTCGGACAACTTGAGTACCAATCGGGCTCTGGTGGTGGACTCGCGCGCCCCATCCCCGCCACCATGACCTCATGAGTAAGCGGCCCGAGCCCTACAGCCCCTATTGCGGCCTGGTCGTAAACGACGACGGGCTCCACGAAAGGGTCATGGGTGCACCGCATTTAGCGATCAGCGCCCCCACTCGTACCGGTAAGACCCGCCGCCTACTGGCCCCCGCCGCTGTCATGCATCCGGGCCCATTGGTCGCGGTATCGAGCAAGGAAGACCTCGCCGAGCTGGTGTTGATGCGCCGCGGTTTAGGCCCGACAGGCGTCATCGACCTGCGGCCAGAAAAGACCCTCGTCTGGCCCGAGGGCGTGCGCTCCATGGTCAGTGACCCAACCATGTCCATCACGTCCGCCGACGAAGCTTTGACAGTCGCTGAAACCATGCTCGCGACATCCGGTGTGGGCTTTGGCGGTGCGTCGAGCGGACAAACGGTCGCCGCCGGCGGACTGTGGGAGTCCACGGCCAGCCGTCCCTTGGCGTGCTTGCTCTACGCGGCCAGCCCGCAGGGAAACAGCCAGGGCATGCCGTGGGTGCTCGAAGCCGTCGAAAACCTCGGCATCGAGGATGACGAAGACGGGGGTGCGAGCACACAGTTGTCGCTGCAAGCCACCCCATCGTGGATGACTGCCGCCGCGCTGTGCCCGCACCCCATGCTGTCCGACCCGATGCAGCGGGTGCTGACCTTCAACAGCCGTATGCGCGACAGTGTGGCGATCACCGTCTCCAAGGCCGTGACGCCGTGGGTGCGTCTCGGGCTCAGCGCCACCGAGCATCTGGACCGCCTCAGCGCCGTCGACGAACTCAGCATCGAACCCTTCGATGTCGCAATGTTGGATGACCCGGACGCGAGCCTGTTCGTCATCGCTCCTAACACCGGCACCGTCGCCGGGGCAGCCGTGTTGGCCGTCGCTCAGGATGCAGACGATGGCGTCACTGTGGATGCAGACGTGATTTCGGGGGTCGGTCTGCATTGTGACGGGGTAATCGTCGCGGCGACGCGGTGGTCGTCATGGTGACGACTGT
>NZ_JBQQCF010000040.1:0-48740 GCF_052245755.1 Mycobacterium sp. 4D054 | reverse complement strand
AGGGGCCCAGCTCGATCCACTCATAGCCCGACTCGGCGACCTCGTCGAGGAAACGGGTGTAGGGCGTCTGCTGCGGATCGTCGGGAAACCACACCCCCCACGAATCCGGCGCGGAGCCGACACGAATTGAAGTCACGGTGCTCCCTGGCCTAGCGGTCGGACGGATTGATCAGTGGCCGCTGGACTTTCTTCCAGTCTGCGTACCGCTGATGGGCCTGCTGGGTGGACGCCAGTGTCGAGACCTGGCTGACCGGCACGTCCCACCAGGAATGGCTGTCCGGTGCAAAGACCATCGGGTCGGTCTCGACGTGGATGACCGTGGTGCGGTCACTGGCCTTGGCGACCTTGACGGCATCGGTGAACTCGGCGGCGGTCGTGACACGGATGACGTCGGCGCCCAGGCTGGCCGCGTTCGCGGCCAGATCGACAGGCAGTTTGCCGCCGTTGAGCCGGCCGTCCTCGCCGCGGTACCGGTAGCTGGTGCCGAAGCGTTGCGAGCCAACGGAATCCGACAGGCCGCCGATGGAGGCGAAGCCGTGGTTCTGCACCAGCACCGGGATGACCTTCACACCCTCCTGCACGGCGGTGACGAGTTCGGTGGCCATCATCAGGTAGGAGCCGTCGCCGACCATGATGAACACGTCGCGGTCGGGGGCTGCCATCCGCACTCCGATACCGCCGGCGATCTCATAGCCCATGCAGGAGAACCCGTACTCGACGTGGTAACCCTTGCGGTCGCGCATCCGCCACAATTTGTGCAGATCACCGGGCATCGACCCGGCGGCGCACACTACGACGTCGCGGGCGTCGGACAACGTGTTCACCAAGCCGATCACCTGGTTCTGGTTCAGCACGGCACCGTCCTCGGTGCGGTACGCCTCGGTGACGGTGTCGTTCCACTCGGACATCAGTTCGCGGACGCGCGAGGTGTATTCGTCGCTGACCGAGTAGTCGTCGAGCAGTCCGGTCAGCGCTTCGAGCGCTTCCCGGGCGTCGGAGACCACGCTGATCCCGCCCTGCTTGACCGAGTCCAGGGATGCCACGTTGATGTTGACGAACCGGACGTCGGGGTTGTTGAACGCGGTGCGCGACGCCGAGGTGAAATCGCTGTAGCGGGTGCCGATCCCGATGATGACGTCGGCCTCGGCGGCCAGCGCGTTGGCCGCCGTGGTCCCGGTGGACCCGACGGCGCCGACCGAGCGCGGATCGTCATGCAGCAGCGAGCCTTTCCCGGCCTGGCTCTCGCAGACCGGGATCCCGGTCTGGGCCACGAACTGAGCCAGCGCGTCGTTCGCGCCGGAATAGATGACACCGCCACCGGCGACGATCAGCGGTTTGGTCGCCGAGCGGATGACCTCGGCGGCCTTGGCGATGACGGCCCGCTCGGGCATCGGCCGGGCGATGTGCCAGGTGCGCTCGGCGAACAACGAGACCGGCCAGTCGAAGGCCTCGGCCTGCACGTCCTGCGGCAGGGCGATCGTCGCTGCGCCCGTCTCGACGGGATCGGTCAACACCCGCATCGCCCCCAGCAGCGCCGCGGGCAGCTGCTCGGGACGCCACACCCGGTCGAAATAGCGCGACAACGGTTTGAACGCGTCGTTGACGGTGACATCCCCGGACGAGGGCAGCTCCAGCTCCTGCAGCACCGGTGAGCTCACCCGGGTGGCGAAAGTGTCTGCGGGCAGCAGCAATACCGGCAGTCGGTTGATGGTGGCCAGCGCGGCGCCGGTCAGCATGTTCGTCGAGCCCGGTCCGACGCTGGCGGTCACCGCCCACGCCTGGGTGCGGTCGCGCTGCCGGGCGTACGCGACGGCGGTGTGCACCATGGCCTGTTCATTGCGGCCCAGCACATACCGCAGGCCCGGTTGTTCGCCGGCCTCGTGGGCCTCCACCTCGTCCTGCAGCAGTGCCTGGCCGATGCCCGCGACGTTGCCGTGGCCGAAGATGCCCAAGCACCCGGCGAAGAACTTGTGCCGCTCACCGTCGTGTTCGACGTACTGGTTGGCCAGAAAGCGCACGGTCGCCTGGGCGACGGTGAGTCGTACGGTCGGTTCGTTGTCGACGAACTTCTCGGTCGACTTCGGCGCGGTGGAAACCACGGGTCACGCTCCTTCGGTGGCGGAGTACATCACGATTGCGCGGTGAACGGCAGACGCGGGTCGATCTGCTGGTGCTCCCAGCTGCCGCGCAGCCAGGTGTGATTGGGATCGTCACAGATCAGCCAGGCGCGGGTCGGTCCCGAACCGGCCATCACGTTCAGGTAGTACATGTGGTGGCCCGGAGCCGCGATGGACGGGCCGTGGTAGCCGTGGGGGACCAGCACCACATCGCCGGTGCGGACCTCTTCGAGCACCTCGATCGGGCGCTCGGGGGTGCCATAGACCCGGTGATAGCCGAATCCCGGTGTGCCCGCCGGGCTGTCGTCGATCTCGAAGTAGTAGATCTCCTCGAGCTGGGTCTCGACGTCAGTGTTCTCGTCGTGCTTGTGCGCGGGATAGCTCGACCAGTTGCCACCGGGGGTGATCACCTCGCAGGCAATCAGCGAGTCCGCCTCGAATGCGGTGGCGGTGCCGAAGTTGTGCACCTGGCGGCTGCAATTGCCCGCCCCGCGCAGTTCGACGGCCACGTCGGCCGCGGCGACGCGGCGGTTCGGGAAGGACGTCTTCGCGCGGGCACCGCAGATCGCGATGCGGCCCCGGCCCGACAGGAAGTAGTCCTGGCCGATGCCGAGGTACACCATGTCCGCGGGCCCGTCGAACACCGAAGCGCGGGGCGACAACTCGAACGTCTCGCCGCCGCATTCGACGCGCCCGGCGCCGGCCAACGGCAGGATCATCACCTCGTTGTCGCCGGTGTTCAACGACACCGAACCGTCGTCTCCGAGATCGACTACGTGCAAGGAGGATTCGGCCCAGCCGGCGTCCTCCGGGGTAATCGCGACGGTAAACGGAGCCGAAGCGCTGTCGGCCGGAATGTACAGCTTCGACCTCATCGGACCATCGCCACCGCGGTCGCGACGGCCGAGCTGACATCGTCGTCGGGCGGGTAGAGCAGGGTGCGGCCGACGATCAGGCCGCGCACCGACGGAAGTGACAACGCCTTCTCCCAACTGGCGAACGCCTCTTCGGGATCGGTGGGATCCCCACCGAGCAGCAGGGTGGGCAGGGTCGTGGACTCCATGACGCGCTCCATCTCGTCCACTACGGGCAGCTTCATCCAGGTGTACGCCGAGGTGGAGCCGAGGCCCTGGCCGATGTGCACCGATTTGATCACCGCGTCGGGGGTCAGGTCGTTGCGGACCTTGCCGTCGACGCGCGAGGACATGAACGGCTCCAGCATCGCGATCAGGCCGTGGGCGGCGAGCTCGTCCACGGCCTGTGCGCAGGCCGCAAGCGTGGACACCGTGCCTGGATCGTCGAGATCGATGCGGCACAACATCTTTCCGCCATTCATCCGCGCCGCGGCGGTCGATGCGGCGGTGGCGCCCGTCATCCGGTCGTCGAGCTCGAACGACGAGCCGGCCAAACCGCCGCGGTTGAACGACGAGAACACCACCTTGTCCTCGAGCGCGCCCAGCAGCACCAGGTCATCGAGGATGTCCGCGGTGGCCAGCACTCCGTCCACGCCGGGATCAGCGAGCGCGGCCTGCAACCGGTCCAGCAGATCGGTGCGGCTGTTCATCGCGGTCGGCCGCCCGCCGACGGCGAGAGCGCCGCGCGCGGGGTGATCGGCGGCGACGATCATCAGGCGTCCGTTGCCGCGCAAGGTCGGCCGGGTGGTGCGCTGCGCCCAGGCGCGTGCGACAGCGCCCGGGTCGGTGGCACGCAGCTCGGTGATCGAGGCGTAGGTGGGGCGCACGGCGGTATCAGACATTGACGGCCTCCACAGCGGTCTGCTCGGCCAGTTCGGCGACCTCGGCGGCGGTCGGCATCGCGGTCGAGCACTCCAGCCGACCGGCGACGATCGCGCCGGCGGCGTTGGCGTAGCGCAGGGTCTTCTCCAGTGACCAGTTGTGGAGCAGTCCGTGGCACAGGCTGCCGCCGAACGCGTCACCGGCTCCCAGGCCGTTGACGACGTCGACTTGGTTGGGGGGCACGGTGACCGATGTGTGCCGGGTCTTGCCGAGCACCCCGCGCGGGCCCTGCTTGACGATGGCGAGTTCCACCCCGAGGTCGAGCAGCGCGTCGGCGGCTCGGTGCGGGTTGGACTCGCCGACGGCGATCTCGCACTCCTCGCGGTTGCCGACGGCGACCGTCACGTGTGCCAGCGCCTTCTGCACCTGCTCGGTGGCGGCTGCGGGCGTCTCCCAGAACATCGGGCGGTAATCCAGGTCCAGGACCGTGAGCGGCCGACGCTCGCGGGCCTCCCATGCAGCGAAATGCGCACTGCGACTGGGTTCCTCAGACAGACCTGTCACCGTCGACCAGTAGAGTCGCGCCGAGCGGACCGCGTCCGCATCGATCTCGTCGGCACGGATCTGCAGATCGGGGGCGCTGGGCTTGCGGTAGAAGTACAGCGGGAAATCGTCGGGCGGGAAGATCTCGCAGAACGTCACCGGCGTCGGGAACTCACTGTGGGTGATGACGTATGAGTTGTCCACTCCGAGGCGAGCCAGTTCGGCGCGCACGTAGCGGCCGAACGGGTCGTCGCCGACGCCGGAGATCAGCGCCGACCGGTTCCCGAGTCGCGCCGCGGCGACCGCGACGTTGGCGGCGCTGCCGCCGAGGAACTTCCCGAACGTCTGAACCTCTTCGAGGCCGACACCGGTCTGGAGCGGGTAGACGTCGACGCCGCTGCGCCCGATGGCGAGCACGTCGTATGGCTGATTGGTCATCACAAGTCACTCCGACGGGATAGGTGTGGGTGGCTGCCTGAAACTGTGCCCCTGGTCACGGCACCATGTCAAGACTTTGTCCTGACATTCTATCTTTATCTCAATCGATGTTAGTATTCAGCTACTCTTGACCCGCCCTATACGAGATCGGAGCGGACTTGCCCCTGACTGTGGAGCTCGACAGGTCAAGCCCGGTTCCGCTGTACTACCAGCTGGCCCAGGCGATCGAGGCTGCGATCAGAAATGGCGAACTCGCGCCCGGGGACCGGTTCGAAAACGAACTCGCGTTGGCGAAGCGTCTGACGCTGTCCCGCCCGACCACCCGCCGGGCGATCCAAGAGCTCGTCGACAAGGGGCTGCTGGTCCGCAAGCGCGGAGTCGGCACCCAGGTGGTGCAGAACCCGGTGCACCGCCGGGTGGAACTGACCAGTCTGTTCGACGACCTTGCCCGCGCCGGCCAGGAGCCGACCACGCGATTGCTCAAGTACGAGGTCGGCCCGCCCGACGAGGAGACCGCCCGCGAGCTGAATCTGGCCGAAGGCCGGGAGGTCGCGTCGATCCACCGGTTGCGGTGCGCGAACGGCGAGCCGCTGGCCCTGATGGTGAACCATCTGCCCGCCGACATCGCGCCCGACGCCGACGAGTTGGAGAGCAACGGTCTGTACCAGTCGCTGCGGACCCGCGGTGTGCACATCCGGCTGGCCCGCCAGCGGATCGGCGCCCGCAGCGCGACCCGCGCGGAGGCTCACCTGCTCGATGAGAAGCCCAACGCGCCGCTACTGACCATGACGCGTACCGCCTTCGACGACTCCGGTGCCGCCGTGGAGTTCGGCAACCACTGCTACCGCGCGTCGCGTTACTACTTCGACACCACGCTCGTCGACCGCTGACCCATCCCGGCGGACCCCTTCTGCGCCGAAATCGCATTCCACGCGGCGAAAACGCGGAAAGTTCCGCGTGGAATGCGATTTCGGCGGGGGAGGTCAGGTGAAGGCGGCGCGGAAGGCTTCCAGTGCGGCCTCGCTGCCCGCGACTCCGGCGCCCGACGCCCAGGCCTCCATGCCGACGGTGCCGGTGTAGCCGAGCGTCCGCAGCGCCGCCGCGACAGCGGCGTAGTTGATCTCGCCGGTGCCGGGCTCGCAGCGGCCGGGCACATCGGCGATCTGGATCTCGCCGATCGCGCCACCGCAGCGACGGAGCAGCTCGATCAGATTCCCCTCGCCGATCTGCGCGTGATACAGATCGAGCATCATCTTCACGTTCGGGTGGTTCACGCCTTCGACCAGCGCGAGCGTGTCCTTGGCGCGGGCCAGCGGCACACCGGGGTGGTCGACGATCGTGTTCAGGTTCTCGACGCAGAACGTGACGCCGGCCGCGGCGCCGAGTTCGCCCAACCGCTCCAGGGTGCGGGCCGCCGTCAGCCACATCTGCCCGGTGCTGCGCTGCCGGGGACGCGCCGCCTGCCCGTCGACGAGCTCGGCGGTGTGCAGGTTCAGCCGCGAGACCCCCAGCGTTTCAGCGGCTTTGATACTCAACTCCGCTGTCCGCACCACCTCGTGACAGCTGTCCGGATCGATCAGGTCGCCGTGCAGGTAACCCGTCATCGATGTGAACACCGCGCCGGTCGCCGCCAGCGCGGCCAGATCCTTGTCGTGCCAACTCCAGATCTCGACCGCGAAGCCGAGCTCGTGGATGCGTTTGACCCGATCCAGGATCGGCAGATCGCGGAACACCATCTCGGCGCACACCGCCAACTGAAAGCTCACTGCAGCAGTTCCTTTCGATGTCGCCGCCGCGGCGGCCGATGTCCGATGGCGCGGTCGGCGACCGAGCGAGGCGCGAGCACCGCATGCGAGCCATTGGCTACGCGCGTGGACTAGAACGTTCTAGGCCACGCTAGGCGGTGGGTCCGGATTTCGTCAACGGGGAAGCTGGAACGTTCTAGGCTGAGCGCATGCAACGGAGACCGACGCTCGCCGACGTGGCCGAGCGGGCCGGGGTGTCACGGGCGCTGGTGTCGATCGTGATGCGCGACGCCGCCGGCGCCAGCGAACTCACGCGCAAGCGGGTGAAGCGCGCGGCCGACGAGATCGGCTACCGCCCGGATCCGCAGGCCCGGCGTCTGCGTCAGCACCGGACCCGGCTTGTCGGCGTGAGCTTCTCGGCTCATCAGGAGTTCCATGCCGATCTCGTCGACGGCGTGTATGTCGCCGCCGAAGCCCTCGGCTACGACGTCGTGCTCAGTGCTGTGACGCCGCATCGCGACGAACGGCGAGCGCTGCGCACCCTTGTCGACGACCGTTGTGAGGGCCTGCTGCTCGTCGGGCCACAGTTGCCGACCCGCGCGCTCGATGAGTTGGCGGCGCAACTGCCGGTGGTGGTGATGGCGCGACGGGTGCGAAGCGTCGACGCGGTGCGCAGCGATGATGTGGCAGGTGCGGAGGCCGGGACGGCGCACCTGCTTGGGCTGGGACATCGCCGAATCCTCTATCTGGACGGCGGGACCGCGCCCGGCGCCGCCGAACGGCGGCGCGGCTACCGGCGCGCAGCCAGGGCTGCCGGAGTGTCCGAGCTCATCGCCACCGGCGGGCTCACCGAACAAGACGGCGCGGCTGCGGCGTGGGCGATGCTGGCGTCGGGAAAGCTGCCCGAGGCGGTCTTCGCGTTCAACGACCGGTGCGCAGTCGGTGTGATGGATGTGCTGATCCGATCGGGTGTCGCTGTGCCGCAGGACATTTCCATTCTCGGCTTCGACGACAGCCCCCTCGCCCGGCTGGCGCACATCCAGCTCACCACGATCCGCCAAGACAGCGGAGGTCTGGCGACGGCGGCGATGCAGCGCTTGGTGGCCCGGCTCGACGGTCAGGTCGATGACGGCGCGGTGGCCGACCTCGTGCGGGAGCCGACGCTGGTGGTGCGAGCATCGACCGCTGCGCCAACCTCCTGACCTGCATTGATTGGGACGGCTAAATGACATGCAGTCCTAATGTCAGGACAAAGTCTTGACTTTCCGGAGTGAGCCGTATTACATCACCTGTGAGGCGTGTCGCCCGGCACAGGCCTGTACTGGTCCGGCGGGCGTCGCGGCAGTCCCGAGGACAAGGAGAAACTGTGATGGGCGCTCGCGCGAAGAGCAACAAACCTGTGACGTTCAAGCGGCTCGCGGCGCTGGCGGGCGCGGGGGTCCTGGCATTCGGAATCGTGTCGTGTTCCTCCACCGGCGGAGCGCCCGAGGGGTCCGGCGAGGGTGGCGGCGGCGGCACGGTCGACACGCCGCGCATGACCATCGCAATGATCACCCATGAGGTGCCGGGTGACTCTTTCTGGGATCTGGTGCGCAAGGGCGCTGAGACGGCGGCGAAGAAAGACAACATCGAGCTGCGCTACTCCAACGATCCCGAGGCGCCCAATCAGGCCAACCTCGTGCAGTCGGCGATCGACAGCAACGTCGACGGCATCGCGGTCACGCTGGCCAAGCCGGACGCCATGCAGGCGGCAGTCAGAGCCGCTGAGGCGAAAGGGATTCCGGTCGTGGCGTTCAACGCGGGGATGGACGCCTGGAAGGGCATGGGCGTCAAGGAGTACTTCGGCCAGGACGGCCGCATCGCCGGTCAGGGAGTCGGTGACCGGCTCCGCAGCGAGAACGCCACCAAGGCCATTTGCGTGATCCAGGAGCAGGGACACGTCGACCTCGAGGCGCGCTGCGCCGGTGTCAAGGAGACGTTCCCGGCCACCGAGACCCTCAACGTCAACGGCAAGGACATGCCGTCGGTGGAGTCGACCATCACCGCCAAGTTGCAGCAGGATCCGAGCATCGACTACATCGTCACCCTCGGCGCTCCGTTCGCCCTGACCGCGGTGCAGTCGGCCCAGAACGCGGGCAGCACCGCCAAGATCGGCACCTTCGACACGAACGCCGCCCTGGTCGAGGCGATCCAGGCCGGTGACGTGCAGTGGGCCGTCGACCAGCAGCCCTACCTGCAGGGCTACCTCGCCGTCGACTCGCTGTGGCTGTACCTGACCAACGGCAATGTCATCGGCGGCGGCCAGCCGACCCTGACCGGGCCCGCCTTCATCGACAAGTCGAACATCGATGCGGTGGCTGAGTATGCGAAGGGCGGCACCCGATAATGTCCACCCAGCAGACTCTCGACGTCGCCGGCCACAAGGTGGTGCGCGACGAACGCGTCAAGGAACGAAACCGGCTGCAACGCATCCTGATCCGGCCCGAGATGGGCGCGGGCATCGGTGCCATCGGGATCTTCGTCTTCTTCCTGATCGTCGCGGAACCGTTCCGGGAGGCGTCGTCGCTGGCCACGGTTCTGTACGCCAGCTCCACGATCGGCATCATGGCTTGCGGTGTCGCGGTGCTCATGATCGGCGGTGAGTTCGACCTGTCGGCCGGCGTGGCCGTCACCTTCAGCTCGCTGGCCGCGTCGATGCTCGCCTACAACCTGCACCTGAATCTGTGGGTGGGCGCGCTGCTTTCGCTGATCCTGGCGCTGGCCGTCGGCTTCTTCAACGGCTTCCTGGTGATGAAGACCAAGATTCCGAGCTTCCTGATCACCTTGAGCACCTTCTTCATGCTCGCCGGCATCAACCTCGCGGTCACCAAGCTGGTGGCCGGGCAGGTCGCCACTCAGAGCGTCAGCGACATGCAGGGTTGGGACTCGGCGCAGAAGGTGTTCGCGTCGTCGTTCACGCTGTTCGGGGTCAGCATCCGGATCACCGTGGTGTGGTGGCTGGTGTTCACCGCGATCGCGACATGGGTGCTGTTCAAGACCAAGATCGGCAACTGGATCTTCGCGGTCGGCGGTGACAAGGACAGTGCCCGCGCCGTGGGTGTTCCGGTCACCAAGGTCAAGATCGGGCTGTTCATGTTCGTCGGGTTCTGCGCCTGGTTCGTCGGCATGCACCTACTGTTCGCGTTCAACACGGTGCAGTCGGGCCAGGGCATCGGCAACGAGTTCTTCTACATCATCGCCGCGGTCATCGGCGGATGCCTGCTGACCGGTGGGTACGGCACCGCGATCGGTGCGGCCATCGGTGCGTTCATCTTCGGCATGACCAACCAGGGCATCGTGTACGCGGGCTGGGACCCCGACTGGTTCAAGTTTTTCCTGGGCGCGATGCTGCTGTTCGCGGTGATCGCCAACAACGCCTTCCGCAACTACGCAGCAAAGAAGTGATTCGATGACTATCTCTGTCGAAAAGCCAAGCAGCGACGCGCAATCCGGTGGCAAGGCGCCTCTGGTCGAGCTGAAGAACGTCGGCAAGTCCTACGGCAACATCACCGCGCTCAAGGACATCTGCCTGCGGGTGCACGCCGGTGAGGTCACCGGCATCCTCGGCGACAACGGGGCCGGGAAGTCCACGCTGATCAAGATCATCGCCGGACTGCATCAGCAGACTGAAGGCGAGCTTCTCGTCGACGGCGCACCCACCAAGTTCGCCTCACCGGCCGAGGCGTTGGGCAAGGGCATCGCGACCGTCTACCAGAACCTGGCCGTCGTGCCGCTGATGCCGGTGTGGCGCAACTTCTTCCTCGGCCAGGAGCTGCGCAAGAAGTCGTTCCCGTTTTCGTTGGACGCCAACGCGATGCGCGCCACGACGTTGTCCGAGCTGTCGAAGATGGGCATCGACCTACCGGATGTCGACGTCCCGATAGGCTCCCTGTCGGGTGGTCAGAAGCAGTGTGTGGCAATCGCGCGGGCGGTGTTCTTCGGGGCACGGGTGCTGATCCTCGACGAGCCCACCGCCGCGTTGGGCGTCAAGCAGTCCGGGGTGGTGTTGAAATACATCACCGCTGCCAAGGAGGCCGGGTTCGGCGTGGTGTTCATCACGCACAACCCGCACCACGCGCACATGGTGGGTGACCACTTCGTCCTGCTCAACCGCGGCAGGCAGAAACTCGACTGCACCTACGACGACATCACCCTGGAGCACCTCACCCAGGAGATGGCCGGCGGCGACGAGCTCGAAGCGCTGTCCCACGAGCTGCGCGCCTCCAAAAACTGAGTCAGCGCCGGATCGCAGGCCCCGTGGACGGATTCGTCTGCGGGGCCTCCGGTCGTGCGTCAGCGCACGTCCAGGACGGCCTGCCGGCGACCCTGCCAGGGAGCAGCGACTCGGCGCCGGCCGATCTGCGGAGCGAGCCGGCAGTCGGCGAGCAGGTCCAGCGGGTGGCGCAGCCTGCCAGGACACCGAGGGTTCATGGTTTCGACATGATGTCGGTACCGCTGTCGACGAGCCCGATACGGATCCGGACGGCACAATGGCGTCATGACCAATGGCGAACCCCGGGCGCATGCCCCGGTTTGGCGTGACCCGCTGTCAGCGGGTTGGCGGGCGCACCGCGGTCTGATGCTGTTGCGCCTGCGCTGGCACGAGCGGCGCGGTGCAGGGGCTTCCCAGCAGGAGTGATCCGCCGGCGGGCTGCAGGTCAGCGCGGGTTCATGCCCGCGACGCGGTACGCCTCGTCGATGAGCGCCATGTTGGCCACCGCGTCGGCCGTGTCGAGCGGTAGCGGGGCGCCGTGGCGGACGTGATCGGCGAACGCCTCAAGCTGATATGTGTACGACGTGCGGATGCCGTGCCGTTCGACGGTGGTGCCGTCCTCGGTGCACAGCGTCAGCCTGTCGTCGCCGTGCGGCTTGATGAAGTCGTGCACGAATGCCTCTGCGCGCGTGCCGATCAGCCGCAGCGTGAACGAATACTCTTCGTCGACCATCGAATTGGCCGTCAATCCGGTCACCCCGGACGGGAACACCAGTTCCGCGTCGAACCGCTCGTCGACGCCGGGGCTGCGTTGCACCGCCGTCGCCGAAACCACCGACGGCGTGCCGAATCTGCGCAGGATGTGCAGCCCGTAGCAACCCAGGTCCATGAGTGCGCCACCGGCGAGCTCCAGCGACCAGCGCGGGTCGCCGGACGCCGGGGTCGGCATGCCCATCCGCACCTCGATGCGGCTCAGTTCGCCGAGGGTGCCGTCCCCGGCCAAGGCCAAGGCCCGCTGCGTGACGGGGTGGAACAGGTAGTGGAAGCCCTCCATCACCGTGACCCCCGCGGCCTCGGCCGCGGCGGCGACCCGGGCCGCTTCCTCCCGGTTCCGGGCGAACGGTTTCTCCGTCAGCACCGGTTTGCCGGCCGTGACCGCGGCCAGGTTCCAGGGCGCGTGCAACGCGTTGGCCAGCGGGTTGTAGATGACGTCGACCTCCGGGTCGGTCACCACATCCTGGTAGGAGGGTACTACCCGCTCGACGCCGTACTTGTCTGCGAAAGACTTGGCCCGCAACGGATCCCGGGCGGCCACCGCAACCAGACGGTGCCCCAGCTCCTGGGCGGGTTCGACAATCGCCGATTCGGCGATCCGCGACGCGCCGAGGATACCGATCCGCAGCGTCACGACGAGATGCCGGCAGCCGCGCCCTGCAGGTACTCGACACTTGCCAGCACGTCGGCCAGTGGTCCGGCCTTGTCCGGCTCGCGGTCGAGGATGTTGTCCTGCTCCATCACGTACCAGCCGTCGAAGCCGTGGTCCTCCAACGTCTTCACAATGCCGGCGATGTCCACGTCGCCGGCGCCCAGCGGGACGTACATGCCCGCGGCCACGGCCTGGGTGTAGGTCATCTCACCGGACTGCACCTTGGCCGCCAGGCCGGCGTCGACGTCCTTGAGGTGGGCGTGCCTGATCCGTTCAGGCACCTCTTTGGTCAGCGCCAGCGGGTCGGTGCCCCCGATCAGCAGGTGACCGGTGTCCAGACACAGCGGAATCCGCGACCCGGCGAGCACGCGGTCGACCTCCGCGCGCGACTCCACCATGGTGCCGACGTGCGGATGCAGCACGGCGGTCAAACCGCGCGCGGCGACGACGTCGGCCAGCCGATCCAGGTTGGACAGCAGAGTCGCCCACTGTGTCTCGTCGAGGACGGGGCGTTCGTCGTAGCCGTCCAGGCCGGTGGCGGCGGCGAGTACGACAACTCCCGCGCCCGCGGCGACCAGCGACTCCAGCGGTCCGGCCAGGTCCTCGACCGGGTCGTGGTCGTCCTTGTACAACACCACCGGCACGAATCCGCCCACGCACGCGAGCCCGTAACCGTCGAGCAGTTGCACCAGTTCGGCGGTGTCAGTGGGCAGGAAGCCCTCCGGCCCCAGTTCCGTTGCCGTCAAACCTGCCTGGCGCATCTCGGTCAGCACCCGATCGGAGCTGAGCTGATAGCCCCAGCCGGGAACCTCGCACACACCCCACGAAATCGGTGCACCCGCGATCTTCATTCCTTGACCTCCTCGATGCGCACCGGAACACCTCGGCGCAGTGACTCTGTGGCAGCTTCGGCGATCCATGCGACCTCCACCGCGTCGCTGACTGTGGCGCCCTGAATGGGGCCGCCTTCGACGACTTTCACAAAAGCGCCGAGCTCGGCGCGGAACGCCTCGGTGAACCGGTCCATGAAGAAATGGTGCGGCTGACCGGTAGGGAAGTCAGAGGACGGGTCGGCGTTGTGCACCGGGACACCCTGGTCCCAGCCCGCGACGACGGTGTCGTCGAAGCCATGCACCTCAAGGCGGCAGTCGTAGCCGCGGCCGTTGTACCGGGCCGCGGACACCACACCCAACGCGCCGCCGTCGAACCGCACCACCACGGCGGCGGTGTCGACGTCGCCGTACTCGGCGAACAGCGGGTCGCCCTGCACGCTGCCGGTGGCGTACACCTCCACGACGTTCTGCCCGGTGACCCAGCGGATCACGTCGAAATCGTGCACGGCGCAGTCGCGGAAGATGCCGCCGGAACCCTTGATGTAGTCCATCGGCGGGGGAGCGGGATCCATCGTGGTGCTGCGAACAGTGTGCAGCGCGCCCAGCGTGCCGTTGTCGACGGCCTGCTTCACCGCCGCGAAGGCGGCATCGAATCGGCGCTGATAGCCCACCTGGACGGCCACTCCCGAACGGGTGATCGCCTCGGCGACGCGGGCGCTCTCGGCGGCGGTGGACGCGATCGGCTTCTCGCAGAACGTCGGCAGCCCGCGCTCGACGGCGGCCAGAGTCAACTCCGCGTGCGCGGGAGTGGCCGCCGCGACGACCACGCCATCGATGCCCGAGGACAACAGCTTCTCGACCGATTCCACCGGCGTGGCACCGTATTTGGCGGCCACCTCGCTGACGACGTCGGGCCGTTCGTCGGTGATGACGAGGCCGGACACCTCCGGCAGATTGATCAGCGTCTCGGCGTGGAACGCCCCGATCCGGCCGAGGCCGATGAGTCCGAGGGTGGTCATGGGTTTCTCCGTTCGTTGTGATCGCGAAGCGCGATGTCGAGTTCGTCCGCGGTGAGGTTTGCGGCCAGTGCGTCGAGCACGGTGTCGACCTGGCTCAGTGGGGCCAGGCTGCCGATGGGTTGGTCGCTGTCCAGGTTGGTCGGGAACGCATAGCCCTCGGCGGTGGCCACCACGGCGTTCTCCACGTCGCGGTGCGGCCGGCCGGCGGCTTGCATGGCCAACAGGGCGGGATAGACGGCGCGCACCATCGCGGTGCGGTCCAGCGCCTCCATGGCCCGGCCGAACGGTGAGCTGATCTGCATCAGGTTCGCGATGCGGCGGATGTCGGCCGAGACGTTGGTGCCCGCACCGTGATACAGCGCCGGATTGAAGAACACCGCGTCGCCGGTGCGCAGCGGCAGCTGGACGTGATGCGCGGCGAAGTAGTCGATGAACGCGGGCCGGTTGAACGCGAGGTAGCCGCCGGTGAAGCGCTGCGAATGGGGCAGCAGCATGGTCGGCCCGCTCTCGACGGGCATGTCGCAGTGCGCGACGGCGCCCTGCAGCGTCAGCGTCGGGGACGTGCGGTGGATGTGCGCCGGATAGGCGGACAGGTGCTGCTCGGGAACGAAGCCGAGGTGGTAATCCCGGTGCGGCACCTGGGCTTTGCCGCCCGGATTGACGACGTTGACCTGTGAGGTGACCTGGTAGCGCGGCCCCAGCCAGGCCTGGCAGACGACCGCGAGGGCGTCGTTGGCGTAGTAGTCGGCGAACACCTGCGGGTCGTGCAGCGCCAGCTTCTGCGCGGCGTTCCAGATGCGGTCGTTCGCGCCGGGCGCACCGAAGTGGTCCCCAGCGGCGAGGCCAGCCGCGCGCTGGGCCTCGATGAGCGCGAAGAACGCGTCGTTGGTGCGGTCCACGACGTCGGTGTCGAAGGCCTCGGTGAACACCACGACGCCGGGGCCGTCGGCCAGCGCCCGGATCAGCTCGGCCTGCAACGCGCGTCGGTCGGTCGTGCGGGCCATCGCCGGCGCGGAGTAGACGAGCACGTTGTCGCGTACCTCGCGGGCGTGCGGGTAAACGCTGAGGTCGGTGTCGCGCTCGACCTGGCGGCGAAATTCGTCGAGGTCGAGGTCAGAGTCATCCAGCCACGGGCTGGGCGCGGTGTTGAGCGGTGCTGCCACGCCGCCTAGTCTTGCTGTGATCAGCACCGCAATCAACGGCATGAATCCATCAAAAACACCTCAGCGGTCGCGGCCGGCCGGCGGCCACTGCGCGGGAGAGGAGAGCCACGTGCCGCACAGGTACAAGGTGCGCGAGATCGCGCAGCAGGCCGGGCTCAGCGAGGCGACCGTGGACCGCGTGCTGCACAACCGGCCGGGGGTCCGCGAGAACACCGTGGCCGAGGTGAGGCAGGCGATCGCCGACCTGGACAAGCAGCGGGCCCAGCTGCGGCTCAACGGCCGGCGTTATCTGGTCGATGTGGTCATGCAGACCCCGCAGCGGTTCTCCGACGCATTTCGTGCGGCCGTGGAGGCCGAACTGCCCGCGTTCGCACCGGCGATGATGCGGGCCCGGTTTCATCTGTGGGAGTCCGGTTCCCCTGCGCAGACGGTGGAGGCGCTGGACAGGATCCGGGGCAGCCACGGGGTGGTGCTCAAGGCGCCCGACGATTCCGCGGTGGCCGAGGCCGTCGACCGGCTCGTCGAGTCCGGGGTCCCGGTGGTGACCTACACGACCGATGTGCCGTCGAGTGCGCGGTGCGGATATGTGGGCATCGACAACCACGGCGCCGGCGTCACGGCGGCCTACCTGATGCAGCAGTGGCTCGGGGACGCACCGTCCGATGTGCTGATCACCCTGAGTCGCACGGTGTTCCGCGGGGAAGGCGAGCGGGAGGTCGGGTTCCGTTCGGCGCTGCGCCCGTCGGGACGCGCGATCGTCGAGGTCAGTGACAGCGACGGCATCGACGCCACCAATGAGCGTCTGGTGCTCGAGGCGCTCAAGGCCAACCCCGGCGTGCGGGCGGTCTACTCGGTCGGTGGCGGCAACGTGGCGACGGTCGCGGCGTTCGAGAAACTCGAGCGGGAGTGCAGGG
Organism: Mycobacterium sp. 4D054; assembly: GCF_052245755.1. Taxonomy (NCBI): domain Bacteria; kingdom Bacillati; phylum Actinomycetota; class Actinomycetes; order Mycobacteriales; family Mycobacteriaceae; genus Mycobacterium; species Mycobacterium sp. 4D054. The sequence continues at coordinate 32,554 of NZ_JBQQCF010000040.1, read as the reverse complement.
TGTTCATCGCGCACGACCTGGACGCCGACAATCGGCGGCTGCTGCGTGATGGCCGGATCTCGGCGGTGCTGCACAACGATCTGCGTGCCGACGCCCGCCTCGCGCTACGCCTGATCCTGCAGGAGCAGGGCGCTTTGCCGGCGGAGCCCGTGCGGCCGGTGCCGATCCAGGTGGTGACGCCCTACAACGTGCCCGTCCATCACTGACCCCAAGGTCGCAGGTGCTAGCTGGCAGCTACTGATGGGTAACCGTTTCTAAGAAAACGGCGTCGCGCCGAGGTGTCTTTTAAACGTGACGAACAACACAATTTTGTCTCATCGTGACTGCGGGCGACGCGCTGAACTGTGCGTTCGGTGAGGCGGCCCCGAAACGTCGCCGCGTCGGCTGGTATAGGACGGCCTAAGAGAAGTGCAATAATCGGTACTGCTAGTGACACCAAATTGTGGTGGACACCCATTCGCGGCGCGTTGCGTCGACTGCGACTCGGTGGGTATTCGCCAGATGTGGCCCTGACAGCACCGGGCAGCTCATGGAAGGCAGGCGAGTGGGAGAGAACGGCAACGCGGCCGCAACGCCTCGGCAGAAGCTGGAAAAAGTCGTCATCCGGTTCGCCGGCGACTCCGGTGACGGAATGCAGCTCACCGGCGACCGGTTCACCTCCGAGGCCGCGCTCTTCGGCAACGACCTGGCCACCCAGCCGAACTACCCGGCCGAGATCCGCGCCCCTCAGGGCACCCTGCCCGGCGTGTCGTCGTTCCAGATCCAGATCGCCGATTACGACATCCTCACCGCCGGTGACCGTCCCGATGTGCTGGTCGCGATGAACCCCGCCGCGCTCAAGGCCAACGTGTCGGACCTGCCCCGGGGCGGCCTGATCATCGCGAACTCCGACGAGTTCACCAAGCGCAACCTCGCCAAGGTCGGCTACGACGCCAACCCGCTGGAGAGCGACGAACTCTCGGACTATGTCGTGCAGGCGGTCCCGATGACGACCCTGACGCTCGGCGCGGTCGAATCCATCGGGGCCACCAAGAAGGACGGCCAGCGCGCCAAGAACATGTTCGCGCTCGGGCTGCTGTCGTGGATGTACGGCCGCGAACTGGAGCACAGCGAGGCCTTCATCCGGGAGAAGTTCGCCCGTAAGCCCGATGTCGCCGAGGCCAACGTGCTGGCGCTCAAGGCAGGGTGGAACTACGGCGAGACCACCGAGGCGTTCGGCACCACCTACGAGGTTTCCCCGGCCAAGCTCAAGACCGGCGAATACCGGCAGATCTCCGGCAACACCGCGCTGGCCTACGGCTTGATCTCCGCTGGGCACCTCGCCGACCTGCAGATCGTGCTCGGCACATACCCGATCACCCCGGCCTCGGACATCCTCCACGAGCTGTCCAAGCACAAGAACTTCAACGTGCTGACGTTCCAGGCCGAGGATGAGATCGCCGGTATCGGCGCGGCCATCGGCGCGTCATACGGGGGCGCGCTCGGTGTCACGAGCACGTCGGGGCCCGGCGTCTCGTTGAAGTCCGAGGCGATCGGCCTGGCCGTGATGACCGAGCTGCCGCTGATCGTCATCGACGTCCAGCGCGGCGGGCCTTCGACGGGTCTGCCCACCAAGACCGAACAGGCCGACCTGCTGCAGGCGATGTTCGGCCGCAACGGCGAGTCGCCGGTGGCCGTGCTGGCCCCGCGTTCGCCGTCGGACTGCTTCGACATTGCCGTGGAGGCCGCGCGGATCGCGATCGACTACCACACCCCGGTGATGATCCTGTCCGACGGTGCGATCGCCAACGGCTCGGAGCCGTGGCGGATCCCGGACGTGTCCTCCTACGACAAGATCGAGCACACCTTCGCCAAGGAAGGTGAGCCCTTCCAGCCGTACGCCCGCGATCCCGAGACGCTGGCCCGCCAGTTCGCGGTCCCTGGCACTCCCGGGCTGGCGCACCGGATCGGTGGCCTGGAATCGGCCAACGGCTCGGGCAACATCTCGTACGAGCCCAAGAACCACGACCTGATGGTCCGCCTGCGCAACGAGAAGATCGCCGGGATCGCGGTGCCCGACCTCGAGGTCGACGATCCGACCGGCGATGCCGAGCTGTTGATGCTGGGCTGGGGCAGCAGCTACGGCCCGATCGGTGAGGCCTGCCGGCGCGCACGCCGCAACGGCATCAGGGTCGCGCACGCGCAGCTGCGGCACCTCAACCCGTTCCCCGCGAACCTGGGCGAGGTGCTCAACCGCTACGCCAGGGTGGTCGTCCCAGAGATGAACCTCGGCCAGCTCGCGTTGCTGCTGCGTGGGAAGTATCTGGTCGACGTACAGTCGGTGACCAAGGTGGAAGGGATGGCGTTCCTCGCCGACGAGGTGGAGGGCATCATCGACGCCGCGCTGGAGGGAACGCTCGGCGACAAGGAAATCGAGAAGGCTAAGTTCGCGCGGCTGGCCGCGGCCACCATCGAGGCCCCGGCGACCGACGCGACTGGTGTGGGAGCGAACGCATGACCGACGAGCACTTGCGCGAGGAGCCGAAATGACCGACCTGATCGGCAGTGACCTGGGGCTGACTCCGTCCGGCCTGACCAAGACCAGCCTGGTCCCGACGACCGACCAGCCGCAGAAGGCCAAGGACTTCACCAGCGACCAGGAGGTCCGCTGGTGCCCCGGTTGCGGCGACTACGTCATCCTCAACACGATCCGCAACTTCTTGCCCGAGCTGGGTCTGCGTCGCGAGAACATCGCGTTCGTCAGCGGCATCGGCTGCTCCAGCCGGTTCCCGTACTACCTGGAGACCTACGGCTTCCACTCGATCCACGGTCGCGCCCCCACCATCGCCACCGGCCTCGCGCTCGCGCGCGAGGACCTCTCGGTGTGGGTGGTCACCGGTGACGGTGACGCGCTGTCGATCGGCGGCAACCACCTCATCCACGCGCTGCGCCGCAACATCAACATCACGATCCTGCTGTTCAACAACCGGATCTACGGTCTGACCAAGGGGCAGTACTCGCCGACCTCGGAGACGGGCAAGGTCACCAAGTCGACGCCGATGGGCTCGCTGGACTACCCGTTCAACCCGGTCTCCCTGGCGCTCGGCGCCGAGGCGACCTTCGTGGGCCGCGCACTGGACTCGGACCGCAAGGGACTGTCCGAGGTGCTTCGCGGCGCCGCCCAGCACCGCGGTGCGGCGCTGGTGGAGATCATGCAGGACTGCCCGATCTTCAACGACGGCTCGTTCGACGCGCTGCGCAAGGAAGGCGCCGAGGAGCGGCTGATCAACATCACCCACGGACAGCCGATCACCTTCGGTCCTGACAGTGAGTACTGCGTGGTCAAGTCCGGATACGGGCTGGAGGTCGCCAAGACCGCCGACGTGTCGGCCGACGAGATCGTGGTCCACGACGCGACGGTCGAGGATCCGGCGTACGCGTTCGCGCTGTCGCGGCTGTCCGAGCAGAACCTCGACCACATGGTCATGGGGATCTTCCGTCAGGTCAGCAAGCCGACCTACGACGACGCGGCCCGTCAGCAGCTGGCCACCGCGCGCGAGACCAGGGCGCACGACACCGCTGCCCTGCAGTCGCTGCTGCGCGGTAAAGACACCTGGACAGTCGACTGATCCGACTGGCTGACCCAGCCTAGGTAGCTGCGCTAACGTCACCGGTGTGACGTCACCGCTGCCGTTGGCTGCTGTCGTACTCGCCGGGGGAGCCTCCCGGCGGATGGGTCGGGACAAGGCCACGTTGACCGTCGACGGACCCTCGGGGCCCGTCACCCTTATCGAGCGCGTGGTCGCCGTGGTGCGTGAACGCTGCGATCCGGTCTTCGTGGTCGCCGCACCCGGTCAGGCGCTGCCCGACCTGGATGCCGTCGTGCTGCGCGACGAGATCCGCGGTGTGGGGCCGCTGCTGGCGACCGGCCGGGGTCTGCGTGCCGCCGCCGAAGCAGGCCGCGCGCACGCGTTCCTGTGTGCGGTCGACATGCCGGCGCTGACCTCCGAGGTGATCGATGTCCTCGCCGCCCCCGCGGGCCGGTTGGATGCGGACGTGGTGCTCCCGTGGGACGGGCGCGACCACTACCTCGCGGGTATCTACCGCACGGCCCTGCACACCGTGGTCTCGGAGCTGCTCGCGGCTGGGGAGCGCAGCATGCGGTCGCTGGTGGATGCGGTCGACACGCAGCGGATCGTCCTGCCGCCCCAGCCGTCCCTGGCCAACGTCAACACAGCAGACGAGCTGGCAGCAGTCGTACCGCCGCGATTGTCCCAGCAAATTCCCATTGATTCTTTTGACAATGACTATCGCTAATTCCTTGCCCGAAATCGGCCAATTCCTCGTATTTACTGTCGTAATGTTTGACAGCTGTCAGGATGGTCGGGTGTGACGGCATGGCCGGCCGTCGGCCCCTTTGTCATGTTGCGCTCCAACAAGTTTCAGTATCTGCGGGGCTGAAAAGCGGTCAATTCGAGCGCTTTTCACCCTGACAAGCGCGATTGAACTGGTTCGCCGAAATTGGAGACGGTTCCCGTATTCGTTCCCGGCGCCCCGATTTGGCGACCGGGCGGTGCTCCGGCCGTCCGTCGACCGCTGTCGTTTCGCGGCGAAAACGGCTGATTTGGAAGAGGATTCGTCTGGGACGGGTTGCGCGCCGGGTTGCGGTGGTTCACTGACGACCATCGAAATCAGTTGCAGGAAAAGGGAATTCGATGATGGCAAGGAAGCGGTGATCGCCCCGGGCCAGCGAACCGACTCGCCCGCGACGGGCGCATCGACAAGCCGATCAAGGCTTCTTGCGTGCGATGCGGCGACTCTGAGCGGTCTGCGGTCCGCGACGCAAGTGGTCCAGCTCACAAAAAGCCGGTGATTTGACTCACTTTCGCCGGACTGGCGGTCTGTCCTGACCCCTGCGTCAAACATCCATCTGACCTGCACGGACGGCGAACGCTCCCCGTCGTGATCATTCCGTGATCTGCGTGCGACACGTTCTCCGGCGATATGACTTTGGCCGGATCGCTTTGTACGGTCCCAAACAGCTTCTTACGGAGCAAATAACTCAAAACCACGAACCAGCGTGTGAGTGGGGCCGGGGCGGCCGAGTCGGTCGTCCGGGCCGTCGGGTTTTCCGATCCGGCGAGGTCTCCAGGTGACCTCCCCTGTTGTGCCTGACCGAGACGGCGCAACCCAAATCACCGCCTGCTGTGCAGGCATCACACCCGTGTGACACCGCGTGTCCATGGGCGTCCTTGGCGCGCGCTCGGCGAAAGGACAAATCTTGAAGAACATCCGCAAGACGTTTGGGCTGGCCGCTTTTGCCGGGGCGCTCGCCATCGCGCCGATGGCTGCCGTCACTGGCTTGGCGGCCGGCACCGCGAATGCGGACGGCGTCAACTGGGACGCTGTGGCTGCCTGCGAGTCCGGCGGCAACTGGTCGATCAACACCGGAAACGGTTACTACGGCGGCCTGCAGTTCACCATGAGCACGTGGCAGTCCAACGGCGGCTCGGGTGCCCCGCACCAGGCCAGCCGCGAGGAGCAGATCCGCGTCGCCAACAACGTCCTGCAGAGCCAGGGCATCGGTGCGTGGCCGACCTGCGGCGGGCGCGGCTGACCGCCGACGAACGCGACCAAGAAGCGGTGCCGACCCCGTCGGCACCGCTTCTCGTTTCTTCTGCCCCTCTGGCGCCGTCCTTCTCAGACGCCTCTTACGTCAGATAAGTAACTGTTAAAACTTTCGTCTCTTCGCTAACAGGTGATGCGCATCACTCGACAGTGCAGGTAACCGCGTCGTGAAAGCTCCACCACTTCACTGCGGGCCTTGAGTCACAAACGGTCGGGGAAGGACCGCAGAGATGAACGTGCGTACCGCAGTCAACAAGGGCCTGATGGCCGCCGCGATCTCCGGAGCCCTGGCCGTCGTGCCGATGGCACTGGACGGCACCACCGCCACCGCCCACGCCGACTCCGTCAACTGGGATGCGATCGCGAAGTGCGAGTCGGGCGGAAACTGGGCCATCAACACCGGCAACGGACACTTCGGCGGACTGCAGTTCAAGCAGGCCACCTGGTTGGCCAACGGCGGCGTGGGCAACCCGGCCAGCGCTTCCCGGCACGAGCAGATCCGCGTCGCCGAGAACGTGCTGCGCACCCAGGGCCTGAAGGCCTGGCCGAAGTGCGGCGCCAAGGGCATGGCCGCCCAGGTCTGGGGCAACCCGGCTCCGGCGGCACCGGCCACGGTCCCTTCGACCACCACGGGCAGGGCCAACGGCTGCGCCACGATGCCCACCTCGGTCTTCGGCGGCGTGCTGGACCTCCGCAAGATGTGCACCGCGCTGTTCACGCCGCGCTCGGCGCGCTGACCGGAGAGCCGCGCCGAGCACGACCCGGCGGTCAGCCGGCCGCGTCGCGGACAGTGGGCAGGACAAAGGCGGCACCGGCTGCGATCGAGGCCAGGTGGCGCGTCACCGCCCACTCCGGGATCAGCGTGCTCGCCCGGCTGGCGAGGCCGCTGAGCGCCGCCGGCCGCAGATTGACGATGCGGCCGATCGCGGCGGATTCACGCACCAGCGGGCGCACCCGCTTCTTGCGAAACACCGCGAATTTCGCGAACGCGGTCGGCAGGTCGGGGCACAACTCGACGAACCTCGCCAGGATCGCCGCGTCCTCCAGGCCCTGACAGCCGCCCTGTCCCAGGTGCGGTCGCATCGGATGGGCGGCGTCGCCGATGATCACGGTCGGGCCGCGAGACCAGTGGTCGGGTTGGGCGCGGTCGTAGAGGTCGTTGCGCAGAAGGTCGGCCGGATCCGTCGCCGCCAGCAGCGCCGGGATCGGATCAGCCCATCCGGACAGCTTCGCGCTCAGGTAGGCATGTTCGCCGCCCGGGGCTCTGCTGCCCTCGGGGGCGCGTTCGGTGGCGAACCAGTAAGTGTGGTCGGGGCCGAGCGGGACATGTCCGACCTCGGTGCCCGCCGCCATGGTCTCGCCGGCCAGCGCCGGATCCAGCCGGTATGCCGCGACGCCTCGCCATGCGGTGTACCCGACGTATCGGCTGCGCAGCGGGCCGTTGAGCGTGCGCGCCAGCGTCGAGTTCACCCCGTCGGCGCCAACCACCGCGTCGGCGTCGCGGACGCCGCCGTCTGACAAGGTGAGCTGCACCGAGGACTCGGCGATCGACACCCCCGTCACCGCCGTCCCGGTCCGCACGGTCCCCGGGGGCAAGCTGTTCACAAGAATGTCGGTCAGCGCCGACCGTCGCACGACGACCAGGGGCTCACCGAGCGCGGTGACGATCCGCTGCGCCGAGGGGCGGCGCAGCCACGAGCCGTCGCGCCAGCGGATCGCGCCGGCGGTCACGCGTCCGCCGGCGCGCCTGACGTCCTCCCCGAGGCCGATGCGGTCCAGTGCGGCCAGCGCGTTCGGCCAGATGCTGATGCCCGCGCCCGAACTCACGTCGGTGCGTTGTTCCAGCACCGTCACGTCGTGCCCGCAGTGCCGCAGCGCGACGGCCGCCGCGAGACCGGCGATTCCGGCGCCGATCACGATGGTGTGCCCCGACATGCACCGACCCTAGCGATATGCGTCAAGTGGACGAGACAGCGCGGTCACACGGCCGAAACGCACCGCTGGTTTCCTGAACGGCAACCCCGTCAACCGTCGGTATACCGGAGGGTGTCATGAGACCTGCGCTCGAGCTGACCAGTGTGCCCGAATGGGCGGTGCGGCCGACCCAACCGGCCGCCGACCTCTCCGGTCGGTGCTGGACGATCATCGCGATCGGCGCCGCCGGGATGCAGGTCGCTCAGCGCTGGAGCGCTGAGATCGCCGCTGTGCCAGCCCAATCCGAGGTCCGTCTGCATCCGACGCCTGACGGTGACGACGGCGAGTCGGCGTGTACGGCGCTGCGCCGGGATCTCGCCGACGCCCGGGTGGGGTGGCGCCTGATGATCGCCGGTCCGGCGAGTGCCTGTCTCAAGGTGCGGGCCGAGGCCCTCGCGGCCGGTGTCGCCGACGACGAGATGACCGTCGGCTCGACCGAGGTAGCCCGGCGCGCGGTGCGTTGCGTGCACTGCCGGACGGTCACCACCGCCTCCGTGGCTCTGGAGGACGTCCTGGTGTGCGCCGGGTGTGCGCGCAATATAGTTGTGCACTACCATGTTTCGAGGCTGCAGGGTGCCCACCTGGGGTACATGGCCGACGCCGAGCAGCAGGTGGCGTCGTGAACATGCGCAGGCTCGCCGTCGCCGCGGTCGACGACACCTTCGACGGTATCCGGACCCTGACACTGGTCGACCCCGACGGGGGTGCGCTGCCGTCGTTCACTCCCGGCAGTCACCTCGTCGTGGAGTGCGCAGGACCGGGGTCGCCGGTCAACGCCTACTCGCTGACCGGCGAGGCCACCGCACCTGCGGCCTATGTGATCTCGGTGTTGCGGGCAGGTCGCGACGGTGCTCCGAGCGGTTCACGCTGGATCCATGACGAGCTCACCCCGGGTGACACGGTGCTAGCCCGTCCGCCACGCAGCGCGTTCCCCCCGATCCTGCGGGCCCGCCGACATCTGTTGGTAGCGGCGGGGATCGGCATCACGCCTATGGTCTCGCATCTGCGCAGCGCTCGATTGTGGGGTCGCGATGCGCGACTGCTCTACATCCACCGTCGCGGCCGGGGCGTCTACGCCGATCTCGTCCGCGAGCTCACCGAGCACGTGTCGATCCACACCCGCCGTGCCGATCTCGTCGCCGAGTTGACCGCGAGCCTGGCCGATCAGCCGCTCGGAACGCACCTTTACGTGTGTGGCCCGGCCGGTTTCATCGACGTCGTCACGGCCTCCGCGGTCGAACTAGGGTGGCGGGCCAGCCGTATCCACGTCGAGCACTTCGGAATCGACGCACTCGATCCGGGCGAACCGTTCGCGGTGCGGCTGTCCTCCGACGCGGAGGAGTTCACCGTCGATGCCGGTGTTTCGTTGCTCGACGCGCTCGAAGGACGCGGGATCGAAGTGCCCAACCTCTGCCGCCGGGGCGTGTGCGGAGAGTGTCGAATTCCGGTGTCGGGCGGGGTCATCGAGCACCGCGACCTGTACCTGACCGACGACGAGAAGAATGCGGGGGATTCGATGATGGCCTGTGTGTCCCGGGCCCGGGGCCAGAGCCTGGAGTTGGCGCTGTGATCTCGGCGCCCGACCTTATCGCGACGTTCCCGTTCCCGTTCGCCACCGACCAGTATCGGTACAGCACCAATGTGGAGCCGGCAGGTGCGGTGGTGCCGACCCCGGCCGGAGGGTGGGGGGAGCGGGTGGTCGACATCGACAGCGAATACGAGCGCGAACTGGCTGAGCGCGCAACGATTCTGGCTGCCGATCCGAGCAGGTACGCGGTGCTGGCGCACATGCGGCCGGCGTGCTGGGATGCGATGCTGACATTGATGCGTGAGATGGCGGCGGCGTACCCGGATGTCATGTCCGTGCAACGGCACGGCGCCGGGTGGCGCTGGCGCAACGACCGGCTGGGCCTGGTGCAGGATTTCGTCGTCGGTGACGACGCGACCCTGCCCGCCGAGCCGCTGGCCTACATCGCCGCGCAGGTCCAGGAGGACATCGTGCTGCTCGACCAGCGCGACGGGGATCTGTTCGGCGATGCCGGCGTGGTGACCTTCGCCGCCGACTGGTCGTTCGGGTTCGACGTGGGCATGACGTTCCTGGAGATCCACGGACCTGTACCGCGGTTGCGTGCAACGGGCGTGATCACCCGCGCCCGGGAGTTCCTGATGCGGTTGCAGCCCGGGGAGACCTATCGGCGCACCAACTGGACGTTGACCGTCGGTCGCCGCCTCGACGTTTCGACCGAGCGCTACCACGAGTGGGGCCCGGACCGGACCACGATCCAGACCGTCCCTGACGAGCAGTTCGGACGTCTGGTGCACCTGCGCGTCGAGGTGCAGCATCTGATCCGCCTGCCGGAGTCGGGATCGGTCTGTTTCCTGATCCGTACCTATCTGCTCCCGCTGGCCGACCTGGTCGCATTCGACCCGTGGCGGCAGGCCACCGCGGCGGTGCTGGCCGACCTGCCCGCGGACATGGCCGAATACAAGGGCATCATCGCCTACCGCGACCGTGCGGTGCAGTGGCTGCGCAACGCCGGCTGAAGGTCGGCCGACGGCGGCACCCCGTGCGCCCTGCGGACGCAGAATCGCCCGAATCCACAACGGATTCGGGCGATTCTGTCTGTGCTCGCGAGCGGCCGGTGACCGCACGCGCATTGCGGCGCTCAGTAGGGGGTCGGTTCTCCTTCGGCCGCCGGTCCCGGCTCCACCGGTTGATGTTCGATGATCGCGTTGTACGCCTTGTTCTCGTGCTGGATCATCCGAACGAAGAACCCGACGAACAACATCACCGCCAGCAGGAAGCACAGCCAGACTCCCACGGAGTAGCCGCCGAACGTGAACACCACCCCGGCGTCCTCATAGCTGTCGATCGGGCTGAACATCTACTTCACCTCCACTGCACCGATGAGGGCCTTGCCGCCGTTGACGGGCATGACCGTCACCGGGATGCCCTCCGGGTACGGCGTCGCGGGCACCTCGCTCAGGTCCAGACCCTGTTCCTCGACCTCCTTCGGAATCCGCAGCAGGCCAACCTTCTTCAGCCCCAGCGAGACGAGGTAGGCGGGGATGAAGCCGAGCGCCGCGAACACCACCGCACCGACCGCCTGGCCCCACAGCGAGATCGACGGGTTGCCGTCGGTGTTCGGGTAGCCCGCCAGGAACACACCGGCCATCAGTACCGAATACAGTCCGACCCCGCCGTGCACCGCCACGGCGCCGACCACGTCGTCGATCTTGAACTTCTCCAACAGCTTTCCGATGTAGGGGATCAACGCACCGGCGCCCAGCGCGAGCACGAACGCCAGCGCGGGGTGATAGAGGTCCATGCCGGACGCGACCCCGATGATGCCGGCCAGCCCACCCGAGATGGTCCAGAACGGTTCACCGCGCGAGGTCATGTAGGCCCCGATGATGCCGCCGGCCAGACCCATCAGTGTGTTGAAGGCGAACGCGCTCAACGTGGTCGGGCTGGCATAGATCGTGCTGAACCCGTCGCCGGCGTAGATGACACAGCCCATCAGGAAGCCGAAGAAGCCGGTGAAGATCAACATCAGGCCCAGCATGGTCAGCGGCAGGTTGTGCGGGCGAATCGTCATGGCCTTGCCGTCCGGCAGGAACCGTCCGATGCGCGGGCCGAGGTTGATCAGGATGCCCAGGGTCGCGAAGCCGGCGATCATGTGCACGCAACCGGCGGCGCCGACGTCGTGAAAGCCCAGTTTGGTCAGCATCCAACCGGCGCCGTGCCAGCCCCACGCCGCCCCGATGATCCAGGTCACCGACCCCACGAGCACGGTCAGAACCAGGAACCCACTGGTCCGGATGCGTTCCAGCACAGCGCCGGACATGATCGAACCGGTGGTGGCGGCGAACAGCGCGAACGCCCCCCAGAAGATGCCGCTGGCCGGGTCCGCGACGTTCGGGCCCATGTTGTCGCCCCACGGCAGCGCGGCCTTGGCCGCGTCGTTGAACTCGATGAAGCCGCTGGGCATCGCGTTGTAGAGGAACCAGCCGACGAAGAAGAACGACGCGACGATCGTCGCCAGCGCCAGAAGGTTCTTCATCGCCGTGGCGAGCACGTTCTTCGACCGCGAGGCGCCGACCTCGTAGGCGAGGAAGCCGGCGTGGATGAGCATCATCAACGCGATCGACATCCAATAGAAGAACTCGTTGTTGACTGCGGCCATGGACGCCAAGGCGTCCTCGACTTCGGGTGTCAATGGGACCTCCGCCGGGTCTGTTGGGGTGGTTTCCCGGAACACGGTTTATTCGTAGTGTTCTCGAGGTACTGATGGTGTACGACGCTTGACGCTAACCGTGGGAATGTGTCCCACCGGTCAAGGTGTGTTAATTCCACGTGAAGTCCTGTACGGCAGTGTGTTACGAAATCCGTATGCCTTCTGCTCCGAATGTCCCCGCTGCGACCCCGTCCACTCCCTTTCACGACCTCGACCGATTCCTGGCGCTGCCGCGGGTGGCCGCTCTGGCGGTCTCGCCGGACGGTTCCCGCGTCGTGACGACGGTGGCCGAACTCGACGACAAGCGCACCGAATTCGTCACTGCGCTATGGGAACTCGACCCGACCGGCGGGCGGCCGGCGCGGCGCCTGACCTACGGCGCCAAGGGGGAGTCCGCGCCGGAGTTCACCGCCGACGGTGACCTGCTGTTCCTGGCGACCCGGCCCGGCGAGGGCGACGACAAGCCTGCCGGCAAGTCACTGTGGCGGCTGCCCGCCGTCGGCGGCGAGGCACACGAAGTGGCGACACTGCCCGGCGGCATCGACAGTGTGCGGGCGGCGGACGCAGCGGCCACCATGGTGGTCACCTCCACCATGCTCGCCTCCGCCGCCGACACCGACACCGACCAGCGGCTGCGGAACCTGCGCAAGGACAACAAGATCTCGGCGGTGCTGCACACCGGCTATCCGGTGCGGTACTGGGACCACGACCTCGGCCCCGAACAGACCCACGTCTTCGACCTCACCGGCGGCGCGGCACGCGACCTGACGCCCGCGCCGGACCGCGCGCTGCGTGACGCGCACGTCGACCTCAGCCGCGACGGCACGTTCCTCGTGACGACGTGGCAGGACCCGGCGCCGGGAGCGGCGCTGCGCACCGTGCTGGTCCGGGTCGACATCGCGACAGCGCAACGGACCACGGTGGTCGACGACCGGCGCGCCGACCTCGGAAACCCGGCCATTTCGCCGGATGGCCGATCGGTGGCCTACACGCGGGAAACGATCTCCACACCTCGACAGGCTCCACGAATCACGTTGTGTGTGTTGCGGTTCGGCGAAGAACCGGTCGAGCTCACCGTCGACTGGGACCGCTGGCCGACGTCGGTCACCTGGTCGGCGGACGGCTCGGCGGTGATCGTCACCGCCGACGACAACGGTCGTGGCCCCGTCTTCGCCGTCGACCCTGCCACCGGAGCGGTGCGCAGCTTGGTGGCCGACGACTTCACCTACACCGACGTGCGGACCGCGCCCGGCGGTGTGCTGTTCGCGCTGCGCAGTTCCTATACGACGCCGCCGCACCCGGTCCGCATCGATGCCGACGGGTCGGTCACCGTTCTCGACTGCGTTCCGTTTCCGGAACTGCCCGGCGCGCTGATGGAGGTGGCCGCCACGGCCGAGGACGGGCAGACCGTGCGGTCCTGGCTGGTCCTTCCCGATGATGACGAGCCCGCCCCGCTGCTGCTGTGGATTCACGGCGGACCACTGGCAAGCTGGAACGCCTGGCACTGGCGCTGGAACCCGTGGCTGATGGCGGCCCAGGGCTATGCCGTGCTGCTCCCGGACCCGGCCCTGTCCACCGGGTATGGCCAGCACTTCATCCAACGGGGCTGGGGGGCATGGGGATTCGCGCCGTATACGGACCTGATGGCCGCGACCGACGCGGCGTGCGCGCACCCGAGGGTGGACGCCACCCGCTCCGCGGCTATGGGCGGCTCGTTCGGCGGGTACATGGCCAACTGGATCGCCGGGCACACCGACCGGTTCTCGGCGATCGTCACCCACGCCAGTCTGTGGGCCCTCGACCAGTTCGGTGCGACCACCGACGGCGCCTATTGGTGGGCCAGGGAGATGACGCCGGAGATGACCAGGGCCAACTCACCGCACCTCTTCGTCTCCGAGATCGCCACCCCCATGCTGGTCATCCACGGGGACAAGGATTACCGGGTGCCGATCGGGGAGGCGCTGCGGCTCTGGTATGAGCTGCTGAGCAAGTCGGCGAGGCCCGCCGCCGACGACGGCAGCACGGTGCACCGGTTCCTGTACTTCCCGTCGGAGAACCATTGGGTGCTGAGCCCGCCGCACGCGAAAATCTGGTACCAGGTGGTGCTGGCGTTCCTGGCCCGCCACGTGCTCGGACAGGACACCGAGCTGCCGGAAACGCTCGGGTAGCGTCAGCGGACATGAGCGCAGACGCCGCACACGACCGTCAGCACGACATCGTGGTCTACGGGGCCACCGGCTTCGTCGGGAAGCTGACCGCGCAGTACCTCGCCACCGCCGGTACCGGTGCCCGCATCGCGCTGGCCGGCCGTTCGGCAGATCGCCTGCTGGCGGTCCGGGACTCGCTGGGCGAAGCGGCGCAGGACTGGCCGCTGATCGTCGCCGACGCGTCTTCGCCGTCGACACTGAACGAACTCGCGGCCAGCACCCGGGTGGTGGTCACCACCGTGGGCCCGTACCTGCGGCACGGCCTGCCGCTGGTCGCGGCGTGCGCGGCGGCGGGCACCGACTACGCCGACCTCACCGGTGAGACCCTGTTCGTGCGCCGGTGCATCGACCTGCACCACAAACAGGCCGCCGACACCGGCGCGCGGATCGTGCACGCGTGCGGCTTCGACTCGATCCCGTCGGATCTGACCGTGTTCGCGCTGCACCGGCAGGCCGGACGCGACGGCGCCGGCGCGCTCGGGGACACCAACTACGTCGTACGCACCTTCGCCGGCGGGGTGTCCGGCGGCACGGTGGCGTCGATGGCCGAGCTCGCCCGCGAGGCGTCGCTGGACCCCGAAGCCCGCCGCCTGCTCAACGACCCCTACACATTGACCCCTGACCGGGGCGCCGAACCCGAACTCGGCGCTCAGCCGGACGCGCGGTGGCGCCGCGGCCGGGAGATCGCCCCTGAACTCGACGGCTACTGGGTCGGCGCGTTCGCCATGGCGCTGCCCAACACCCGCATCGTGCGGCGCAGCAACGCGCTGCTGGACTACTCGTACGGCAGGCGGTTCGAGTATGCCGAGCAGATGAGCACCGGGCACTCGGTGGCCGCGCCGCTGCTGGCCGCCATGGCCACGGCCGGAAATGTCGCGACGATGGAACTCGGCAGCCGCTTCCTCAACCGAGTGCCGCGCCGGGCGCTGGAGCGCGTCCTGCCCAAACCCGGCACCGGGCCGAGCGAGCAGACCCGGGAACGCGGGCATTACACCGTCGAGACCTACACCACGACCTCGACCGGCGCCCGCTACGTTGCCCGGATGTCGCAGCAGGGTGACCCCGGCTACAAGGCGACCTCGGTGCTGCTCGGCGAAAGCGGACTGGCGCTCGCGCTGGATCGCGACAAGCTGCCCGACCTGCACGGAATCCTGACCCCGGCCGCGGCCATCGGCGACGCGCTGCTGGCCCGGTTCCCGGCCGCCGGGGTCAGCCTGGACGTGTCGCGGTTGAACTGATCGATCCGGTCCCCGGCGTCGATCCCGGGTCTACTGTCGCTTGCATGGCCGACCTCGACGAGCTCTACGGGGAGATTCCGACCCGGCAGATCGCTGCCCGACTGGGCGCCGACGAGGCCGAGGTCAGCGGCGCCATCAAGACGCTGCTGCCCGTGCTGGTCGGCGGACTACAGCACAACGCGCAAGACCCCGGCACCGCGGCGAACATCGCCTCCGCGGCCGACAACCACGCCGGTCTGCTCGACGGCGGTGTCGACGTCGACCAGGTCGACGAGGCGGACGGCTCCAAGGCGGTCGCGAAGATCTTCGGCGGCAACGACACCGGCCAGGTCGCCTCGGCGCTGTCGCGCGGCGGGGCCGGGAACAGC
Organism: Mycobacterium sp. 4D054; assembly: GCF_052245755.1. Taxonomy (NCBI): domain Bacteria; kingdom Bacillati; phylum Actinomycetota; class Actinomycetes; order Mycobacteriales; family Mycobacteriaceae; genus Mycobacterium; species Mycobacterium sp. 4D054. The sequence continues at coordinate 16,922 of NZ_JBQQCF010000040.1, read as the reverse complement.
GACCTGATCAACAGACTGCTCCCGATCCTCGCGCCGATCGTGCTCGCCTACATCGGCCGGAAACTCACCGGCGGCCAGGCGCAACCCCAGGGCCAGGGCGGTGGCGGCCTCGGCGACATCCTGGGCGGGATCCTGGGCGGTGGCGGTCAGCGCTCCGCAGGTGAGGACAACCCGCTGGGCAGCATCCTCGGCAGCGTGCTCGGCGGCGACAAAGGCGGTCCGCTCGGCGACATTCTGGGCGGCCTGCTCGGCGGGAAGAGGTGACGCGGCTCTGTCGCCGTCGGGCGGAAAGAAGTGATCGGCACGCGCTTCCTAGAATGGCTCGGTGACCTCCCAGCCGAATGCCCCCGGCGACGCCCCGCGCGCCCCCGAGCTCGACGCCCTGCCCAAGTCCTGGGATCCGGGAGCGGTCGAGGCCGACCTGTACGACGGCTGGGTCCGGGCTGGCTACTTCACCGCCGACCCCGACAGCGACAAGCCCCCGTACTCCATCGTGCTGCCGCCGCCCAATGTGACCGGAAGTCTGCACATGGGCCACGCGCTGGACCACACGTTGATGGACGCGCTCACCCGGCGCAAGCGCATGCAGGGCTATGAGGTGCTGTGGCTGCCCGGCATGGATCACGCCGGCATCGCCACCCAGACCCTCGTCGAGAAGCAGCTCGCCTCCGACGGGACGACCAAAGAAGACCTCGGCCGCGAGCAGTTCATCGACAAGGTCTGGGAATGGAAGCGCGAATCCGGCGGAACCATCGGCGCCCAGATGCGCCGGCTCGGCGACGGGGTGGACTGGAGCCGCGATCGGTTCACGATGGACGAGGGTCTGTCACGCGCGGTCCGCACCATCTTCAAGCGGCTCTACGACGCCGGCCTGATCTATCAGGCCGAACGGCTGGTCAATTGGTCGCCGGTGCTGGAGACCGCGATCTCCGACCTCGAGGTGAAGTACGAGGACGTCGAGGGCGAGCTGGTGTCCTTTCGCTACGGCTCGATGAACGACGACGAACCGCACATCGTGGTGGCCACCACCCGGCTGGAGACGATGCTCGGTGACACCGCGATCGCGGTGCACCCCGACGACGAGCGATACCGAAACCTGGTGGGCAAGACGTTGCCCCACCCGTTCCTCGAACGTGACATCGTGATCGTGGCCGACACCCACGTCGACCCCGAATTCGGCACGGGCGCAGTGAAAGTCACACCCGCCCACGACCCCAATGACTTCGAGATCGGGCTGCGGCACCAGCTGCCGATGCCGACCATCCTCGACACCAAGGGCCGGATCAGCGACACCGGCACCCGGTTCGACGGAATGGACCGCTTCGAGGCGCGGGTGGCGGTGCGCGAGGCGCTGGCCGAAGAGGGCCGCATCGTCGCCGAGAAGCGTCCCTACCTGCACAGCGTGGGCCACTCCGAGCGCAGCGGCGAACCGATCGAGCCGCGCCTGAGCCTGCAGTGGTGGGTGCGGGTCGAGTCACTGGCCAAGGCTGCCGGTGACGCGGTCCGCAACGGCGACACCGCGATCCACCCGGCCAGTCTGGAACCCCGGTGGTTCGCCTGGGTCGACAACATGCACGACTGGTGCATCTCACGTCAGCTCTGGTGGGGGCACCGCATCCCGATCTGGCACGGACCGAACGGGGAGACCGTCTGCGTCGGACCGGATGAGACGCCGCCCGAAGGCTGGGAGCAGGACCCCGACGTGCTGGACACGTGGTTCAGTTCGGCGCTGTGGCCGTTCTCGACGATGGGCTGGCCGGACCGCACCCCCGAACTGGCGAAGTTCTATCCGACCACCGTGCTGGTCACCGGTTACGACATCCTGTTCTTCTGGGTGGCCCGGATGATGATGTTCGGTACCTTCGTCGGTGACGACCCGGCCATCACCGGCACGGCCACGAAGGGCGCACACCCGCAGGTGCCGTTCGAGAACGTGTTCCTGCACGGCCTGATCCGCGACGAGCACGGCCGCAAGATGAGCAAGTCGCGCGGCAACGGCATCGATCCGCTGGACTGGGTGGAGAAATACGGCGCCGACGCGCTGCGCTTCACGCTGGCCCGCGGCGCCAGCCCGGGCGGCGACCTCGCCATCGGTGAGGACCACGCCCGCGCGTCCCGCAACTTCGCCACCAAGTTGTTCAACGCGACCCGCTTCGCTTTGCTCAACGGCGCCAGCCCGGCGCCACTGCCGCCGGCGGCCGAACTCACCGACGCCGACCGGTGGATCCTCGGCCGGCTCGAAGAGGTGCGAGCCGAGGTGGATTCGGCGCTGGACGGCTACGAGTTCAGTCGCGCATGTGAGTCGCTCTACCACTTCGCCTGGGACGAGTTCTGCGACTGGTATGTCGAGCTCGCGAAAGTGCAACTGGGCGAAGGTGTTTCCCACACGACTGCGGTGCTGGCGTTCGTGCTCGACGTGCTGCTCAAGCTGTTGCATCCGGTGATGCCTTTCGTCACCGAGGTCCTGTGGAAGACGCTGACCGGCGGAGAGTCCCTGGTCATCGCCGACTGGCCGGCCCCGAGCGGTCACGCCGTCGATCATGGCGCCACGCAACGGATCTCCGACACCCAGAAACTGATCACCGAGGTGCGGCGATTCCGCAGCGACCAGGGTCTCGCCGACCGGCAGCGGGTGCCGGCCAGACTGTCCGACATCGGCGCGGCGGGTCTGGATGACCATGTCCCCGCGGTGCGAACCCTGGCCTGGCTGACCGATGCGGAGGACGGGTTCACCACGTCGGCGGCGGTCGAGGTGCGGCTGTCGGGCGGCACCGTGGTGGTCGAGGTCGACACCTCGGGCACGGTGGATGTCGAGGCCGAACGCCGCAGGCTGGAGAAGGACCTCGCGGCCGCCGAGAAGGAGCGCAAGGGCACGACCGCCAAGCTCGGCAACGACGCGTTCCTGGCCAAAGCTCCCGCGGAGGTGGTCGACAAGATCCGGAACCGGCAGCAGGTGGCCAACGAGGAAGTGGAGCGCCTCACCGCGCGGCTGGCCGCGCTGTCGGCGAGCCAGTAGCGAAGCAGATCGCCCATGGCATCACACGAGCCCACCCCCGACGAGGTCGCCGCACTGCTGCAGGTGGAGCACCTGCTCGACCAACGCTGGCCCGAGACCAAGATCGAGCCGAGCACCGCGCGGATCGCGGCGCTGATGGAGATGCTCGGGTCACCTCAGCTCGGGTTCCCGTCGATCCACATCGCGGGCACCAACGGCAAGACCTCGGTCGCCCGGATGGTCGACGCGCTGCTGACCGCGCTGCACCGGCGCACCGGCCGCACCACCAGCCCGCACCTGCAGTCGGCGGTCGAACGCATCTCGATCGACGGCAAGCCGATCAGCCCGGCGACCTACGTCGACACCTACCGGGAGATCGAGCCGTTCGTCGAGCTGGTCGACCGGCAATCCGAAGCCGCAGGCGGACCGAGATTGAGCAAGTTCGAAGTCGTCACCGCGATGGCGTTCAGCGCGTTCGCCGACGCACCCATCGACGTCGCCGTCGTCGAGGTGGGCCTGGGCGGCCGCTGGGACGCCACCAACGTGGTCAACGCGCCGGTGGCCGTGGTCACCCCGATCGGCATCGACCACGCGGACTACCTCGGTGACACGATCGCCGAGATCGCCGGCGAGAAGGCCGGGATCATCACCCGCCAGGCCGACGACCTGGTGCCGACCGACACCGTGGCCGTGCTGGCACGCCAGCTGCCCGAGGCGATGGAGGTGTTGCTGGCGCAAGCGGTACGCTCCGATGCCGCTGTGGCAAGGGAGGATTCGGAGTTCGCCGTGCTCGGCCGGCAGGTCGCCATCGGCGGCCAGCTTCTTCAGCTGCAGGGCCTGGGCGGGGTGTACTCCGACATCTTCCTGCCGCTGCACGGGGAGCATCAGGCGCACAACGCCGTGCTCGCGCTGGCCGCGGTGGAGGCGTTCTTCGGTGCCGGCGCGCAGCGCCAACTCGACGTCGACGCGGTGCGGGCCGGATTCGCCGCCGTGACCTCGCCGGGGCGGCTGGAGCGGATGCGCAGTGCGCCAACCGTTTTCATCGATGCCGCACACAACCCGGCCGGCGCCTTCGCGCTGGCCGAGGCGCTGCGCGACGAGTTCGATTTCCGCTTCCTCGTCGGCGTCGTCTCGGTGATGGGGGACAAGGACGTCGACGGAATCCTGGCCGCTCTGGAACCCGTACTGGATCAGATCGTGGTGACTCACAACGGATCACCGCGGGCGCTGGAGGTGGCGGCGCTGGCGGTCAAGGCTGAGGAGGTCTTCGGTCCAGAGCGGGTGATCACCGCCTCGACGCTGCCCGACGCGATCGAGACCGCCACCGCGCTGGTCGAGGAGTCCGGCGGCGACGGCGACGCCGCGGGGATGAGCGGTGCGGGCATCGTGATCACCGGTTCTGTCGTCACCGCGGGCGCCGCTCGAACACTGTTCGGAAAGGACCCCGCATGACCGCGCAGCCTCCGGATCCGTGGAAGAGCTTCCGGGGGGTGATGGCCGGCACCCTGATCCTCGAGGCCATCGTCGTGCTGCTGGCGCTGCCGGTGGTCGGCGCCGTCGGGCCCGGGCTCACGCCGCTATCGACCGCCTACGTCGTCGGGTTCGCCGTGCTGCTGGTGCTCATGGCGGGCGTGCAGGGCCGGCCGTGGGCCATCTGGGCCAACCTCGGCGTGCAACTGATCCTGGTCGCCGGATGGTTCATCTACCCGGCGGTGGGTTTCGTCGGGCTGTTGTTCGGCGTGGTGTGGCTGCTGATCGCCTACCTGCGTGCGGAGGTGCTCCGTCGGCAGAAGCGAGGCCTGCTTCCGGGGCAGCGGCCGGCCGACGACTAGTCTGTGCGTCGTGACTGAGCGAACTCTCGTCCTGATCAAGCCCGACGGCGTGCAGCGCCGCCTCATCGGAGAGGTCATCAGCCGGGTCGAAGCCAAAGGCCTGAGCATCGCGGCGCTGGAACTGAAGAACGTCAGCGACGACCTCGCCCGCGCGCACTACGCCGAACACGAGGGCAAGCCGTTCTTCGGGTCGCTGCTGGAGTTCATCACATCCGGGCCCGTGGTCGCGGCCGTCCTGGAGGGTCCGCGGGCCATCGCGGCGTTCCGGCAATTGGCCGGCGGCACCGATCCCGTCGAGAAGGCCACCCCCGGCACCATCCGCGGTGACCTGGGCCTGGAGACGCAGTACAACCTTGTTCACGGATCGGATTCGCCGGAGTCGGCGGCCCGCGAGATCGAGCTCTGGTTCCCCGGCCGGTAGCGACCGCCTCGCCCGAGCTAACCCCGCCTACGCGGGCCACTCTCTGACATGTGGGATACTGGTCGCGGGTGATCGGCCTTACAACCCGGGTTGATCATCCGAATGAAGACTTAGACAGCGCGACCACCGTGAACCGCGGTGCGGCGCGGACCGTCCAGCCATCATTCAGACCGGCACCGGGATCGTTCCTTCGGGATCACTCGGAGCAAGACCAGAGGACGTCCGGGAGTAGGTAGCCCGGGTACAACATCAAAAGCCCTCGCGTGGCCGCGTCAGAGCATGACGCGCCCGGGGGCTTGAGGAGAATACGTGGCCGACAATGAGATTTTTCAGGCACCGACCCACGACCCCGCGGACGAGCCCCGGCTCGCCGCAGATGCGTCCGGGGACACCAAGGGCGCCCCGACGCCGGAACGCCTGAGGGTCCACTCGCTGGCCCGCGTGCTCGGTACCACCAGCAAGCGGATCATCGACGCGCTGATCGAACTCGACGGCCGGGCACGCAGCGCACATTCCACGGTCGGCCGTGAGGAGGCCGACCGCGTCCGCGAGGTGCTGGCCGCCCCCGAACCCGAGGTTGCGCAGGCCGAGCCGGCGGCAGAGGCCGCCCAGGCGGAAGCCGTCGAGCCCGAAGCCGCCCAGCCGGAAGCCGTCGAGCCCGAAGCCTCACAGCCGGAGGCCGCCGCGCCTGTCGCCGAGGTCGCTCGGCTCAGCGAGGTCGTCGAGGTGACGGAGGTCGCCCAGTTCACCGCGGTCACCGAGGAGGAGCCCGAGTCGAGGCTGATCCTGGAAACCCCGCCCGCCCCGGCCGCCGAACCCGCCGACTATCTGCCGCTGTTCGTCGCGCCCCAACCCGTGCGCTTTGACGACCACTTCGACGACAGCGACGACGACGAGTCCGACGACGACACCGACGAGTCCGAATCGGACACCGACGGTGACGACGACCAGACCGACCGCCCCGCCGCCAAACGCCGCAGGCGGGGTCGGCGCGGGCGCGGACGCGGTCGCGGCGAGCAGAACGGCGACGAGTCAGCCGGCGACACCGAATCCGACACCGACGCCGATGCCGAGAAGGCCGACAGCGGCGAAGACTCCGACGACGACAGCAGCGAGGACGACGGGCCCAGCGGGGACGGCTCCAGCCGTCGCCGTCGCCGCCGTCGCCGTCGCAAGTCCGGCTCCGACGACGACAGCGACACCAACGGCTCGCCCGACGACCCGCCCAACACCGTTGTCCACGAGCGTGAGCCGCGGAAGGCGTCGAACCGCAACGACAAGACGTCGTCGGATTCGGAGATCCAGGGCATCAGCGGCTCCACCCGACTGGAGGCCAAGCGTCAGCGCCGCCGGGACGGTCGCGACGCCGGCCGGCGCCGGCCGCCGATCCTGAGCGAAGCGGAGTTCCTGGCCCGCCGCGAGGCCGTCGAACGGATGATGGTGGTCCGCGACAAGGTCCGCACCGAACCGCCGCACGAGGGTGCTCGCTACACCCAGATCGCGGTGCTCGAAGACGGCGTCGTGGTCGAGCACTTCGTGACATCAGCCGCGTCGGCATCTCTCGTCGGCAACATCTACCTGGGCATCGTGCAGAACGTGCTGCCGTCGATGGAGGCGGCGTTCGTCGACATCGGCCGCGGCCGCAACGGTGTGCTCTACGCCGGTGAGGTCAACTGGGAAGCCGCCGGTCTGGGCGGTGCGCAGCGCAAGATCGAACAGGCTCTCAAACCCGGCGACTACGTCGTCGTCCAGGTCAGCAAGGATCCGGTCGGACACAAGGGTGCGCGACTGACCACCCAGGTGTCGCTGGCCGGCCGCTACCTGGTCTACGTCCCGGGTGCGTCCTCGACCGGGATCAGCCGCAAGTTGCCCGACACCGAGCGGCAGCGCCTCAAGGAGATCCTGCGCGAGGTGGTCCCGTCCGACGCGGGTGTGATCATCCGGACCGCATCGGAGGGCGTGAAGGAAGAGGACATCCGCTCCGACGTGGAGCGGCTGCAGAAGCGCTGGACCGAGATCGAGGCCAAGGCCGCCGAGATCACCGGGAAGAAGGCCGGTGCGGCGGTCGCGCTCTACGAAGAGCCCGACGTGCTGGTCAAGGTGATCCGTGACCTGTTCAACGAAGACTTCACCGGGCTGACCGTCGCCGGCGACGAGGCGTGGAAGACCATCACCGACTACGTCAACGCGGTCGCTCCGGAGTTGCTCCCGCGGATGACGAAGTACGAGCCGGCGTCTCCCGACGCCCCCGATGTGTTCGCCGTGCACCGCATCGACGAACAACTGGCCAAGGCGATGGACCGGAAGGTGTGGCTGCCGTCGGGCGGCACCCTGGTCATCGACCGCACCGAGGCCATGACCGTGGTGGACGTCAATACCGGCAAGTTCACCGGATCGGGCGGCAATCTCGAGCAGACCGTGACCCGCAACAACCTCGAAGCCGCCGAGGAGATCGTGCGCCAGCTGCGGCTGCGCGACATCGGCGGCATCGTGGTCATCGACTTCATCGACATGGTGCTGGAGTCCAACCGCGATCTGGTGCTGCGCCGGCTCACCGAGGCCCTGGCCCGTGACCGCACCCGCCACCAGGTGTCGGAGGTGACATCTCTGGGTCTGGTCCAGCTCACCCGCAAGAAGCTCGGTACCGGCCTGATCGAGGCGTTCTCGACCACCTGCAGTCACTGCGCCGGCCGTGGCATCGTGCTGCACGGCGATCCCGTGGACTCGGCCGCCACCAACGGCAGCCGCAAGGCCGAGTCCGGCGGCGGACGCCGAAGCAAGCGCGGCAAGCGCGGCGGTCGTGCCGAGCAGGAGGTCCAGGTCGCCAAGGTGCCGGCGCACTCCCCGGGTGAACACCCGATGTTCAAGGCGATGGCCGCCGCCAACGGCAAGCACGAGGACGACGAGGACGACGACACCGCCGTGGCGCCCGAAGAGGTCGCCGAGATCGACACCGAGGCCACGGTGGCGGTGACGCGCGACGGCAACGACGACGAACTCGATGACGACTTCGACGAGGATGACACCGACGAAGACGACGACACCAACGAGGACGACACCGACGAGGACGACACCGACGAGATCGACCTCGACGACGACGATGACGAAGAGGACGACGACATCGACGACCTCGACGACGACTCGGACGAGGACGACTCCGACGAAGACGACTCCGACGAGGACGACTCCGACTCGGGTGAGGACGAGCCTGCAGCGGTCGTCGTCGCCCGCCCGGCAGGTCGACACCGTCGCCGCGCGGCGGCCCGACCCGCTGGTCCGCCCAGTCGCGACTGAGCGGTTTGATTCTCTACCCGCTGGTCACGTACCCTTGACCAGTTGTCTCCAGGGCTTGCCGACGGCCGGCCGGAGACGGGACGAGATCCCACCCCAGACCCGCACGCACACCCCGGGTGATGCGCGCCCGCACGCGAAGCAGGAGAAGACCCAGCGATGGCAGCCAAAACAGCCACGTACGCGATCGTCAAGACCGGTGGCAAGCAGTACAAAGTCGCGGCCGGTGACGTGGTCAAGGTGGAGAAGCTCGACGTCGAGCCGGGCGCCACGGTGTCGCTGCCCGTCGCCCTGGTCGTCGACGGTGCGAACGTGACCACCGACGCCGCGGCCCTGGAGAAGGTCGCGGTCACCGGTGAAGTCCTCGAGCACACCAAGGGTCCGAAGATCCGCATCCACAAGTTCAAGAACAAGACCGGCTATCACAAGCGCCAGGGTCACCGTCAGCAGCTGACGGTGCTCAAGGTCACCGGCATCAAGTAACGACGGGAGCGAGAAGACATGGCACACAAGAAGGGCGCTTCCAGCTCACGCAACGGTCGCGACTCAGCCGCCCAGCGGCTCGGCGTGAAGCGGTTCGGCGGGCAGGTCGTCAAGGCCGGGGAAATCCTGGTGCGGCAGCGGGGCACTCATTTCCACCCCGGCGTGAACGTCGGCCGTGGCGGCGACGACACGCTGTTCGCGACCGCTCCCGGCGCTGTCGAGTTCGGCAGCAAGCGCGGCCGCAAGACCGTCAACGTCATTCGCGTCACCCGCACGTCGTCCGATGTCGCCGCCGGAGCGGCTCCCGAGGCCTGACTTTCACGCGAGATCGACGTTTCGCCGCAGGCTTCGCGTCGGGCCGGCAGAACGTAGATTTCGTCACCGAAAGGATGTCCGATGCCCCGGTTCATCGACCGCGTCGTCATTCACGCGCGGGCGGGTAACGGCGGCAACGGCTGCGCCTCGGTCCATCGCGAGAAGTTCAAACCTCTCGGCGGTCCGGACGGCGGCAACGGCGGTCGCGGCGGCAGCATCGTGTTCGTCGTCGACCCGCAGGTGCACACCCTGCTCGACTTCCATTTCCATCCCCACGTGGCCGCACCCAACGGCAAACAGGGCGCGGGCAGTAACCGCGACGGTGCCGCGGGCGCCGACCTCGAGGTGAAGGTCCCCGACGGGACCGTCGTGCTCGACGAGCACGGCCAGATCCTGGCTGACCTGGTCGGCGCCGGCACCCGCTTCGAGGCCGCCGCCGGTGGTCGCGGGGGCCTCGGCAATGCCGCACTCGCCTCGCGTGCCCGCAAGGCGCCCGGTTTCGCGTTGCTCGGCGAGAAGGGCGAGGCCCGTGACCTCACCCTGGAGCTCAAGACCGTCGCCGATGTGGGCCTGGTCGGCTTTCCGTCGGCGGGCAAGTCCTCGCTGGTGTCGGCGATCTCAGCTGCCAAACCCAAGATCGCCGACTACCCGTTCACCACGCTGGCGCCCAATCTCGGGGTGGTGTCGGCGGGTGAGCACACCTACACCGTCGCCGACGTGCCGGGGCTGATCCCGGGCGCCTCGGAGGGGCGCGGCCTCGGGCTGGATTTCCTGCGCCACATCGAACGCTGCGCTGTGCTGGTGCATGTCGTCGACTGCGCGACCCTGGAGCCGGGCCGTGATCCGGTGTCCGACATCGAGGCGCTGGAGGCCGAGATCGCGGCGTATACGCCTACGCTGCAGGGCGATTCGACGCTCGGTGACCTCGCCCAACGCCCACGGGCGGTGGTGCTGAACAAGATCGATGTTCCCGACGCCCGGGAGCTGGCCGACTTCGTCCGCCAGGACATCACCGAGAAGTTCGGCTGGCCGGTGTTCGAAATCTCGACAGTCAGCCGGGAAGGGTTGCGACCCTTGACCTTCGCGTTGTGGGACATGGTGTCCTCGTATCGGGCCAGCCAGCCGGCCGTGGTGCCGCGCCGCCCGGTGATCCGACCGATCCCGGTCGACGAGACGGCGTTCTCGGTCGAACCCGACGGTCAGGGCGGCTTCGTGGTCAAGGGCACCCGGCCGCAACGCTGGGTCGCGCAGACCAATTTCGACAACGACGAGGCCGTCGGCTATCTCGGCGACCGGTTGGCGCGGCTCGGCGTCGAGGACGAGCTGCTCAAGCTCGGCGCCCGGCCCGGCTGCGCGGTGACCATCGGCGACATGACCTTCGACTGGGAGCCGCAGACCCCGGCCGGTGTCGACGTGCCGCTGACCGGCCGCGGCACCGATGTACGACTGGAACAGAGCGACCGGGTCTCGGCCGACGAACGCAAGGCGGCACGGAAGGCGCGCCGCCAGAGTGGCGATGTAGACGAATGAGCGCGCACCGGGAAGCGATCCGGACGGCACGCTCAGTGGTGGTCAAGATCGGCACCACCGCGTTGACGACGTCTTCGGGGGTGTTCGACACCAACCGGCTGCAGAACCTGGCCGACGCCATCGAAGCGCGGATGAAGGCCGGCTCGGACGTGGTGATCGTGTCTTCGGGCGCCATCGCAGCCGGCATCGAGCCGCTCGGACTCACCAAGCGGCCCACCGATCTGGCGACGAAGCAAGCCGCAGCCAGCGTGGGTCAGGTGGCGCTGATCAACTGCTGGAGCGCGGCGTTCGGGCATTACGGCCGCACCGTGGGCCAGGTACTGCTGACCGCCCACGACATCTCGATGCGGGTGCAGCACACCAACGCCCAGCGCACCCTGGACCGGTTGCGGGCGTTGCACGCGGTGGCGATCGTCAACGAGAACGACACCGTGGCCACCAACGAGATCCGGTTCGGCGACAACGACCGGCTGTCGGCCCTGGTCGCCCACCTGGTGGGCGCTGATGCGTTGATCCTGCTGTCCGACATCGACGGCCTTTATGACGGCGATCCCCGCAAGGCGCCCGCAGACAATCCGGCACGGTTCATCCCGGAAGTGGCCGGACCCGACGACCTGGAAGGGGTGACCGCCGGCCGCGGCAGCCACCTCGGCACCGGCGGTATGGTCTCGAAGCTGTCCTCGGCGCTGCTGGCGGCCGACGCCGGCGTCCCGGTGCTGCTGGCCGCCGCCTCGGATGCCGACGCCGCGCTGCAGGACGCGTCGGTGGGCACAGTGTTCGCCCCGCGCTCAGAACGCATGTCCGCGCGTAGGTTCTGGGTGCGCTACGCCGCCGAAGCCTCTGGGACACTGACCCTGGACGAGGGCGCCGTCAATGCCGTGGTGCGGCAGCGGCGCTCACTTCTTCCCGCCGGGATCACCGCGGTGTCGGGCCGGTTCTACGGCGGTGACGTCGTCGAGCTGCGCGACAAGGACGCCGCGATGGTCGCTCGCGGTGTGGTCGCCTATGACGCCGCGGAACTGGCGACGATGCTCGGCCGGTCCACGTCGGACCTACCCGCCGAGATGCGCAGACCCGCCGTGCACGCCGATGACCTGGTGGCCGTCTGAGCGTCCGGTCAGCTCGTCGACGAGCAGCGCCAGCATCGGCGAACACCCGTTGTCGATCTTGACGTCGGCGAGGTCGTCGCCGCGGGTTGGTCCCCGGTTGACGATCGCGATCGGCGTCCCGGAGGCAGCGGCATGCCGGACGAACCGGTAGCCGGAGTACACCGTCAGCGACGACCCGGCGACCAGCAGCGCCTCGGCTCCGTCGACAATCGAGAATGCTTGCACAACACGCTCTTTCGGAACGCTTTCACCGAAGTAGACAATGTCCGGCTTGAGCATGCCGGTGCAGCGCGGGCAGTCCACCACCTGGAAGGAGGCGGTGTCGGCGACCACGGCGTCGGCGTCGGGGGCCACCGCGATTCCGCCGAGAGCCGCGGCCCTCTCGGCGAAACCCGGGTTGGCGTCGTCGAGAAGGTCGGCCAGCGCCGCGCGCGTCATGGTGTGCCTGCAGTCCAGACAGATCACCCGAGCGTAGAAACCGTGCAGATCGATGACGTTCTCGCTGCCCGCCTTGGAGTGCAGCAGGTCGACATTCTGGGTGATCACGCCGGTCACCACCCCGGCACGTTCCAGCGCGGCCAGCGCACGGTGCCCGGCGTTGGGCAGCGTCTGGTCCATATGCCGCCATCCGAGGTGGTTGCGCGCCCAGTACCGCTGCCGGAACTCAGGATCGGAGGTGAACTGCCGGATGGTCATCGGATTGCTCGGCGGCGAGTCCGGGCCGCGGTAGTCGGGGATCCCCGAATCGGTCGACATGCCCGCACCGGTGAGCACCGCGACACGCCGGTCCTGCAGTAACGCGACGAGTTCGGGGGCCTCCACGTCACCGAATGTAGGCGATCACCGCCGGTGATCGCGTATGTACTGGTCAGCCGGTCAGCTTTGGGGTGACGTCACCTCGCTCGGCCGACGGCGTGGGGTGTTGGCATATCCCGTTCGCTTTTCGGGCAACAATGAGGCATGGATTTCTACTCCGCGTACCGGCACGGCTTCGTCCGGGTCGCCGCCTGCACGCATCACACGGCGCTCGCCGACCCTCGGGGCAATGCCGAATCCGTGCTGCGACTGGCCCAGGCCTGCCACGACGACAGTGTTGCGCTCGCGGTCTTCCCGGAGCTGACGCTGTCGGGATACTCGATCGAGGACATCGTGATGCAGGATGCCCTGCTCGAGGCCGTCGAGGACGCGCTGTTCGAGATCGTCACCGCGTCGGCCGACCTGTTGCCCGTGTTGGTGATCGGTGCACCGCTGCGCTTTCGGCACCGGATCTACAACACCGCGGTGGTGATCCACCGCGGCCGGGTCCTCGGTGTGGTCCCGAAGTCCTACCTGCCCAACTACCGCGAGTTCTACGAGCGACGGCAGATGGCTCCGGGTGACGACGTGCGCGGGCCGATCAGGCTGGGCAGGGGGGATGACGCTGTCGACGTGCCCTTCGGCCCCGACCTGCTGTTCGCCGCATCCGATCTGCCCGGGTTCGTGCTGCACGTCGAGGTCTGCGAGGACATGTTCGTGCCGATCCCGCCGAGTGCGTCGGCCGCGCTGGCAGGGGCGACGGTGTTGGCCAACCTGTCCGGTAGCCCTATCACCATCGGCCGGTCTGAGGACCGCTGCCTGCTGGCCCGATCCGCCTCGGCCCGGTGCCTGGCCGCCTATGTGTACGCCGCGGCCGGCGAAGGTGAGTCCACAACCGATCTCGCGTGGGACGGGCAGACGATGATCTGGGAGAACGGCGAATGCCTGGCCCAGTCGGAACGCTTCCCGAAAGGTGAGCGACGGTCGGTGGCTGACGTCGATCTCGAACTTCTTCGCTCCGAACGCCTTCGGATGGGCACTTTCGACGACAACCGCAGGCACCACAGCGCGAGCACCGATTCGTTCCGGCGTGTGGAGTTCGTCCTGGACCCGCCCAGCGGCGACGTCGGGCTTCTGCGGCACATCGAGCGGTTCCCGTTCGTGCCGTCGGATCCGCAACGGCTGGAACAGGACTGCTACGAGGCCTACAGCATCCAGGTGTCCGGTCTGGAGCAGCGCTTGCGGGCGCTGAACTATCCCAAGATCGTGCTCGGTCTGTCCGGCGGTCTGGACTCGACCCATGCGCTCATCGTCGCGGCGCGGGCGATGGACCGGGAACAGCGGCCGCGCAGCGACATTCTGGCTTACACGATGCCCGGGTTCGCCACCGGAGATCGGACCAAGGGCAACGCGCTGCGGTTGGCCGAGGCGCTGGGCGTGACGTTCGCCGAACTGGACATCAAGGCGACCGCGGAGTTGATGCTCAAGAACATGGACCATCCGTTCGGCCGCGGTGAGAAGGTCTACGACGTCACGTTCGAGAACGTGCAGGCCGGCCTGCGCACCGACTACCTGTTCCGGTTGGCCAACCAGCAGGGCGGTATCGTGCTGGGCACCGGGGATCTGTCCGAACTGGCACTGGGCTGGTCGACGTACGGTGTCGGCGATCAGATGTCGCATTACAACGTCAACGGCGGGGTCCCGAAAACATTGATCCAGCATCTGATTCGGTGGGTGATCTCGTCGAAGCAGTTCGATGACACCGTCAACGAGGTGCTGCAGTCGGTGCTTGACACCGAGATCTCCCCGGAGCTGGTGCCCGCGGGTGAGGACGAGGAAATCCAGAGCAGCGAGTCCAAGGTCGGACCCTATGTGCTGCAAGACTTCTCGTTGTTCCAGGTGCTGCGGTTCGGGTTCCGGCCGTCAAAGGTCGCGTTCCTGGCCTGGCATGCGTGGAGCGATGCCACCCGCGGTGACTGGCCGCCGGGATATCCCGAGGAAAAGCGTCCGACATACTCGCTGAAGGAGATCCGGCACTGGCTGCAGGTATTCGCCCAGCGGTACTACTCGTTCGCGCAGTTCAAGCGCTCCGCGCTGCCCAACGGGCCCAAGGTCTCCCACGGCGGGTCGCTGTCGCCGCGCGGGGACTGGCGTGCCCCGTCGGACATGTCGGCCCGCACCTGGCTCGACGAGATCGACCGCGAAGTCCCTACCGACTGACGGTGCCCACCCCGGGCACGAAACGTCCGACGGCGGCGAGATAGTCGCGGTAGGGCGCACCGTGTGCGGCGCGCAGATAGGGCTCTTCGACGGTGCGCACCTGGAGCTCGATCGTCACCACCAGGATCACGAAGCCGGCGATCGCCACCACGTTGGGTGTGACCAGCGTGACGCCGAACGCGAAGACGATCATCGCGGCGAAGATCGGGTTGCGCACCCGCGCGAACACGCCGGTGCGGACCAGTGTCGTCGTCTCCGACGCGTCGACGCCGATGCGCCAGGCGTCACCCATGTCGCGCTGGGCGTACACCGTCGCGGCGATGCCCGCGGCCGCGACACCGGCACCGGTCAGGTGAATCCAGGGCGCGGCCAGCAGCGGGTCGACCAGCCCGGCCCATTGCAGTGCCGGCGCGGTGACGGCGACCGCGATGGCGACCACGAAACCCACCCCGGCGAACCATTCCGGTGACCCGAGTCTTCCGGTGACACCCTTGAAGCCGGTGGAACCGGTGTGACGGCGCTGAACCCAACTGCGCCAACCGAATCCGAGCGCGGCGAACACGGCGAACAGACACAGCGCGACTGCAGGCATCAGATGCAGCATGGGTCACCCTTCCAGGCTTGGATTTCTTCACGCACAGCCAGCGCCGCGATCCCCAGCGCCGCAACGGGATCGGCCCAGGTCAGGACCCGGCGGCGGTGCGCGTTGAGCCCCGCCTTTGCCATCAACAGCAGGCCTGCTCGTCGGCCGCCGGGCAGCACGCCGGGTCGACCTCCACAACCAGGCCGACCAGGTCGGTGAGCGCGTGGGCGATCCGCGGATCGGCCAGCTCGTACCGGCTGCGCCTGCCTTCGCGGCTGACGGTGACCAGACCACAGCCCCGCAGGCAGGCGAGGTGGTTGGACAGAATCTGCCGCGACACCGCGATCCGCTCGGCGAGCTCGGACGGGTACCCAGGGCCGTCGCGCAGGATCAGCAGGATCTGGGCGCGGGTCGGATCCGAGATGGCGCAACCGAAACGGGACAGCGCGTCACTACCGAGGGCGGTCTGCACAGCGCAGACATTACATCCAATCCTGAATTCAGGGAAGTCTGAACTGTCTAGAGTCTGCCGTCGATGCGCAGTGCGGGGTGCACCCATTCCGGGGATCGGCGTTCCTTGAACGCCATGAAGCCCTCGATGGACTCGGGTGCGCCGAGGCTGGCCGCCATCCCGATGCGGTCGTAGAGGCCCAGATAGTTGTCCAGGCTGGATTTGACGACGGTTCGGGCTCCCGGGGCGGTCCGGCAGCATTGGGCGAGGACCTCGCGGGCCGCATGCGCCAGGTCGTCGTGGGGGACCACCCGGGCCACCATGCCCCAGTCGTGTGCCTCTTCGGCGGTCAGCGTGCGGCCGGTGAACATCAGGTCGCGGGTGCGGACCGGCCCGATCAGCCGGGCCAGCATGTGGCTGTAGTACGTGTCGGCGATCCCGCGGTACAGCTCGGGCACCCGGAACGTGGCCCGGTCGCTGACTACGGCCATGTCGGCGCACAGTGCGATCTGCAGGCCGCCGCCCTGGCAGAGGCCGTTCACCGCCGCCACGACCGGTTTGGCCGACTGGCGCAGAGTGTCGAACGGCAAGGCGTCCATCCCGAGTGCGGGCCCGAACGTCATCCAGTTGTCGGCGCCGCCGCCACCCATGTCGCCCCCCGGAGCGAAGACGTCGCCGGTGCCGGTGATCAGCAGTCCGGCCAGGTCGGGATCGCTTTCGACGTGCTTGACCGCGTACTTGATGCCGAAGTACATCGCCGGCGTCATCGCGTTGCGTGCCTCCGGACGGTCGAGCCGGCAGACGCCGAATGCGCCTTCCCGGGTGAAGCGCAGGTAGGGCGTACCGAGCCAGTCACCTTCTGGGGGGCGGGCGGGAGCTGGCTCGGGGGGGCGGGCG